>JBKEBB010000050.1:0-7426 GCA_047972845.1 Bacteroidales bacterium | reverse complement strand
CGGTTTTGAACGTTCACCGCAGCCATATCGGGGTTTGTCCCCAATTTGAAGTAAATCTCTATTGAGGCGTTTCCATCGTTGGAGGCGGTGGAGGAGATGTATGTCATGTTTTCAACACCGTTGATCTGTTCTTCCAACGGAGCGATGACCGATTTGGTCACCGTCTCCGCGTTCGCACCGGGGTAGAGTGCACTCACACGGACCATTGGTGGTGCTATTTCGGGGAATTGCGTGATGGGCAAAGAGATCAACCCCAGCACTCCGACGATCACAATGATGATTGAAATGACAGTGGCCAGTACAGGCCTTTTAAGTATTCCTTGTACCATTTGATTAGTCGAATTTAGGGGTTATCTTCTGTCCTTCTTTGAGTTTATCCGCTCCCTCAGTGACAAGAATAGTGCCGGGAGTGAGGTTTTCTACCACATAATCGTTGTTCGACGATACGCCGATGATAGTCAGCGATACCCCCTCTACAGTGTTGTCTGCTCCTACTGTATATGCCATGATCTTGTCCTGCATCTCAAAAGTAGCGCTTTGTAGAACGAGAATGCACCCGTGGTAGGTGTTTGGGAAGCGTACCACTCCGCTGCTTCCGCTCAATATCTGCATATCGGGATTGGGAAAAACCACTTTCAACTGAATGG
This sequence comes from Bacteroidales bacterium, assembly GCA_047972845.1. Classification (GTDB taxonomy): domain Bacteria; phylum Bacteroidota; class Bacteroidia; order Bacteroidales; family JBKEBB01; genus JBKEBB01. Next base: position 6,779 of record JBKEBB010000050.1, on the reverse strand, counting down.
ATCCTGTGGCACGATCAATGATTCCCGAAGCGGTTTCGAGCATTCCTTTATGGCTGTAGATTGTGCCGTCAGACATGATCAGTTGCGCATTTCTGTCCTCGTTGCTCAATTGTTCTTGTTTACCCGACTCTACCTTTTTGGATAGAATAGAGGCCACCTTCTTTTCATCAAAGGAGAAATAGGCCCAAATGTCGCCGAATCCCGACACGGTAGTCAGTTCGTCGTTCCCCGCTGCAATAAGGCTTCCTTCCCTGACGGTTATTCGTCCCAAAATACCATCCACCGGACTTGTGATGTCAGTATAGCCCAAATTGATGCGAGCATTCTCCAGTTGTGCTTTAGCCTGCTGCAACTGTGCGGTCGCGGCATCTTTCCTGTCGCGTGCGGTTTGCAGTTCGTATGGGCTGATGATCCCTTTCTTTACCAGAGGTTCAAGTTTCTCAATCTCCAATTGAGCAATCGAGACGTTTGATTCGGCTAATTCGGTGGCCGCTTTGGCTGCGTTAACTTGCTGAACGAAGTCGGTGTCGTTGATTTTGAATAAGCTTTGTCCTTTGCGGATCACACCTCCCTCTGCAACCAACACTTTATCCAGATAGCCGGTCACTTTTGATCGGATCTGAATCACCTCCTTACTTTGAATCACGGCTGAGAAGTCGATGTTGACAACCGCGGTAGTGGTGTCTAACTTTTTCACCTTGAATTCTGATGGGGACTGATCGTTCTTGTTATTTCCTCCACAGTTGGTTAGTATGAGTGCCGATAGAAGTGCAGAAGCGACACCGAGGAAGCGAAAATGTGATTTTCTAGCCATATTCTTGATCTGATTTATTGGTCGAACAAAAAACCGGCTTGCCCTATTTCTCATGGTATGGATCGTTTTACAGGGATAGACAGGTCTGTTCGCAAAGTTATATTCTTTTTGTTAATAAATAACAGGGTAAATGAATCTAAAGTTCTTTAGGAGTCATTTTTTTTAATGAAGGCTCTTTTTCGCCCAACCTTCCATATTTTTTAGCCATATTTGCATGGGGATTTTTGAACAGGTAATCCCGCTTTTTGATAATTCAACAAACCAAACAATGATTTACACTACTCTTATTTCCACCTCTTTGAATATCTCTCCCCGTCAAGTGTCAAACACCATTGCCTTACTCGATGATGGTGCTACTATTCCCTTTATCAGCCGTTACCGTAAAGAGGCTACCAGTGGATTGGACGAGGTGGCTATCGGATCGATTGCCGAGCAGTATGAAAAACTGCAAGAGATGAGCAAACGGAAAGAGACCGTACTAAAGACGATTGAAGAACAGGGGAAGCTAACCGATGAGTTGAGGAAGAGGATTGAGGAGACTTGGAACTCCACCGAACTCGAAGATATTTATCTCCCCTACAAACCGAAACGCCGCACTCGCGCCGAAATAGCTAAGGAAAAGGGCTTGGAACCGCTGGCACAGCAAATACTATTGCAACGTGTGGCCAACTTGAACGCATTGGTAACCACATTTGTGGGCGAAAAGGTGAAAGACGAGAAAGAGGCGTTGCAAGGAGCTCGCGATATCATCGCCGAACATATTAACGAACATGAACCCTCCAGAAATACGGTGCGTAGAGATTTTGAGCGCAACGCCGTTATCACCTCACGGGTGGTGAAAGGAAAAGAAGAGGAGGGGTCCAAATACAAGGATTACTTTGATTGGAGCGAACCGTTGAAGAAATGCACATCTCATCGGTTGCTTGCCAGGAGAAGGGGCGAGGCCGAAGGTATATTGAAAGTGACCATATCGGGTAACGACGATAATTGTGTGGATCGACTCTCTACTCTTTTCGTGAGAAACGGAGGAGATGCTTCCGAACAGGTGGCCGAAGCGGTAAAAGATAGTTATAAACTTTTGCTTAAACCAGCAATAGAGACCGAGTTCGCCCAGTTATCAAAGGAGATGGCCGACGAGGAGGCGATACGTGTGTTTGCCGAAAACCTGAAACAGCTACTGTTGGCTGCTCCGTTGGGACAGAAGCGGGTGATCGGGATAGATCCGGGATTTCGTACCGGATGTAAGTTGGTTTGTCTCGACGCGCAAGGCACGTTGTTGCACAACGAAACTATCTATCCGCATCCCCCACAGCCCGACTACCCAACGTCGGCCCGAAAGCTCACCAAGCTGGTGGAGCAATATCGCATTGAGGCAATCGCCATTGGCAATGGAACCGCATCGCGTGAAACCGAGCAGTTTGTCACCTCATTGCGCTTTGACCGGGAGTTGCAGGTTTTTGTGGTGAGTGAAAACGGTGCTTCCATCTATTCCGCTTCTAAGGTGGCACGAGAGGAGTTTCCGGATTATGACGTAACGGTGCGTGGAGCGGTAAGCATCGGACGCAGACTGATCGATCCGCTGGCCGAATTGGTGAAGATCGACCCCAAAAGCATCGGGGTGGGGCAGTATCAGCACGATGTGGATCAGCCCAAACTCAAAAAGAGTCTGGATCGGATTGTGGAATACTGTGTGAATATGGTGGGGGTGAATGTAAACACCGCCTCCAAGCATCTACTTACCTATGTGTCGGGGTTAGGTCCCCAATTGGCACAAAATATAGTGGATTACCGTACGGAGAACGGTCCTTTCAAATCGAGGAAAGAGTTGCTGAAGGTGCCGCGTATGGGGGCGAAAGCGTTTGAGCAGTGCGCCGGATTCTTACGCATTCCCGATGGTGAGAACGAACTGGATAATTCGGCCGTTCACCCCGAAAGTTATTCGATTGTGGAGAAGATGGCCAAAGAGCTAAAGACCACCGTTCGCGATTTGATTCGTGACCGCGAGCTAAAGAAAAAACTGAATTTGCAGCAATACATCACCGACAAAGTGGGGCTGCCCACGTTGAACGATATCATGCAGGAGCTTGATAAACCGGGACGAGACCCAAGGCAGCAGATTGAGGTATTCTCGTTTGATCCCGGAGTAAAAACCATCGACGATTTGAGAGAAGGAATGGTATTGCCCGGAATTGTAACCAACATAACGAACTTTGGGTGCTTTGTAGATGTTGGTATCAAAGAGAACGGATTGGTACACATATCTCAAATCGCGGATCGTTTTGTGAAAGACCCCACCGAGGTGGTCAGCCTGCATCAGCATGTGCAGGTAAAAGTGATCGGTGTGGACAGAGAACGGAAGCGCGTACAGCTCTCTATGAAGAAAGGATAGGGTCCTTATCTATTCAATCAATGGAGCAGTTTGCGTAGCAATTGCGTGGGGTTGAATTAGCCGCACGAACGATTTCCATTGATTTTTCCCTGTACAGCGGAAGGATTTCCGGTGTACGGGAGAGAAAACTGTGGTGTACATCCGGATTGATCGCGGTGTACACCGCGGCTTCAATGTTTACCTCCGGATTTCCTATTGTGACGGTTGAGAACGAGTAATCCGACCGTTTGAGAGAACTAACCCAAATTATCCGATTACTCAATCGGTTGACATAAATATACGGTGATATGATCAAGTTGTATAACGGACGGGTGATTACCTCCTCCGGAATAATAAATAATGGAACGGTATTGGTTGAGGGAGATAAGATTGTAGAGGTGACCGCCTCGAATATTGAGACTCCGGTGGATGGTGAAGCCATCGATTGCGGTGGAAACTACGTTGCTCCGGGGTTGATCGATATTCATTGCCATGGTGGAGGAGGATATGATTTCATGGACGCCACTGTTGAGGCTTTTCGATCGATCATGGAGACACACGCCCGCTATGGGATGACCTCCATTTATGCCACAACCGCCTGTTGTTCCAATGAAACCATCTATAAAGTGCTCGAGACCTACGAGCAGCTGAAAGAGATCGACCACAACGGATGTAATCTCTTGGGTGTACATCTGGAGGGAAACTATCTCAATCCGAAGTATAAAGGGGGACAGAATCCGGAGTTTTTAATGATTCCCGATGAGGCCGAATACCGTCCGATTGCAGAGTATGGCAGCGGAGTGAAGCGGTGGAGTATCTCTCCCGAGCTGCCAGGGGCGCTGGAGATGGGGCGATACTTGAGCCGAAGAGGCATTCTGTCTTCTATCGCCCATAGCGACGCGGATCATGAGACGATGAAAGCGGCTGTTTCTTCCGGTTTTACCCATGTGACCCACCTTTACAACGCGATGAGCGGCATACACAAAAACCGCGAGTTCAAGCGAGCGGGAGTGGTGGAGAGTTGTTACCTGTTGGATGAATTGAGTGTTGAGATCATCGCCGACGGAGTGCACAATCCGGTAGAGCTCCTTTTGTTTGTACATAAGTTCAAAGGGGTGGATCGCACCGCCTTAATTACCGACGCGATGGCTTGCGCCGGAGTGGAAGGGATGACCTCCTATTACGATGGTCGTGTGATTATTGAAGACGGTGTGGGTAAATTGGCCGATCGGAGTGCCTTGGCAAGCAGCATAGCCACGGCCGACCGTTTGGTAAGGGTGATGACCCAACAAGCGGGAATACCGTTGATTGATGCTGTGAGGATGGGGGCTGAGACTCCTGCTCGAATAATGGGAGTGGCGGATCGAAAAGGGAGTGTGGAAAAAGGAAAGGATGCCGATATTATTGTTTTCAATAACAATATCGACATCCTTCGTACGATGGTTGGCGGAAAGAACGTCTATGTGCGATGATCGCGCCAGATCCAGTCTCTTTGTTCCGCGACAAACTGTTGAGTGGTTGCCTATGCTTTTGATTTGAGGTATTGATCCATCGACGCTGCCGCGCGACGGCCATCGCCCATGGCGAGAATAACGGTCGCACCACCGCGAACGATGTCTCCTCCGGCAAACACGTCAGGAAGATCACTCTGCATATTCTCTTGATTGACAATGATAGTACCCCATTTGCTCACCTGAAGGCCCTTGATGGAAGATGGAATGAGCGGATTGGGCGATACGCCTACGCTTACTACCACTTCGTCCACCTCAATCTCTTCGGTAGCTCCTTTTATCTCTACGGGACTGCGACGACCCGAAGCATCGGGTTCGCCCAACTCCATTTTTTGCAGAATCATTCGTTTTACACGACCCTTTTCGTCGCCGAAATAGGCGATTGGGTTGTGAAGAGTCAGAAATTCAATTCCCTCTTCTTTGGCGTGTTTAACCTCCTCGATTCGGGCAGGCATCTCTTCTTCAGAACGGCGATACACGATCATAGCTCGGTTGGCTCCTAAGCGACGCGCGGTACGTACTGAGTCCATGGCGGTATTTCCACCACCAATGATTGCGACGTTTTTTCCGAGCAGGACGGGTGTGTCGCTTTCGGGATTGGCAGCATCCATCAGGTTTACACGGGTGAGGTATTCGTTTGACGACATTACACCGATGAGATTCTCACCGGGAATACCCATAAAACGGGGAAGTCCGGCTCCACTGCCAACGAAGATACCATTGAATTCCATCTCGTGCAGATCATCGTAGGAAATCGTCTTTCCCACAATACAGTCGGTGATAAACTTCACCCCCATTTGGAGAAGGATATTTACCTCTACATCCACAATTGAGTTGGGAAGACGGAATTCGGGAATTCCATATTTTAGTACACCACCAACTTCGTGGAGTGCTTCGAAAACAGTCACATCATATCCCATTTTGGCCATGTCGCCCGCGAAAGAGAGTCCGGCGGGGCCTGATCCGATCACCGCGATCTTGATTCCGTTGGAAGGTTGAAGTTCGGGTACGGCTATATTTCCCGATTCGCGTTCGTAGTCGGCCGCGAAACGTTCAAGATAACCAATGGCCACCGATTCTTTCTTGAGCTTCTGGGTGTAGATACACTTTGATTCGCACTGTTTCTCCTGAGGGCATACTCGTCCGCAAACAGCGGGTAGCGCGCTGGTCTCTTTCAGAGCTTTGGCCGCGTCGAGAATTTCACCTCGTTCGATGTTTTTGATGAATTTAGGAATATTGATCTCTACGGGGCAACCCTGCATACAGGTGGGATCGGGACAATCCAGACAACGTTTGGCTTCGTTCATGGCTTGCTCGAGCGTAAGCCCGAGGTTCACCTCCGCGTTTCCTTTGATTCGGATGGCCGGATCAAGCTCGTTCATGTGCACACGGGGAATGTCGGTGCGCTCTTTGGTTTTCATTCCTTTGCGTAATGTCTCACGCCATTCTGCCGCGCGTTCGGCAGCCAATATATCTTTGTTCATGATGATAATCTGTTTATGGTTACGAATCCTGGGGGTGAGTAGTCGGATAGAACAACTCGTAAGGGTATTTATTCCACTCCTTTGTATGAGTTGAGTCGCATCAACATTTCGTCGAAGTCAACCTGATGAGCATCGAATTCAGGCCCATCCACACAAACGAACTTCACTTTTCCTCCTACAGTAATCCGACAAGCTCCGCACATGCCGGTACCATCGACCATAATGGTGTTGAGAGAAGCGACGGTTGGGATTTCGTATTTCTTGGTAAGTAATGATACAAATTTCATCATCACGGCCGGACCGATAGTGACACACATATCTACCTTTTCCCTCTTGATGACAGATTCAACTCCTTCGGTAACGAGGCCTTTGTTGCCGTAGCTGCCGTCATCGGTCATGATAATAACTTCGTCGGAGTTGTTTCTCATCTGTTGTTCAAGTATTACCAACTCTTTGGTACGAGCCGCCAAAACTACAATCACGCGGTTTCCTGCTTTTTTGAACGCCTCGACAATAGGTAAGAGAGGAGCAACACCCACGCCGCCACCTGCACACACTACGGTTCCTACCTTCTCAATGTGAGTTGCCTGTCCGAGCGGACC
>JBKEBB010000046.1:0-30280 GCA_047972845.1 Bacteroidales bacterium | reverse complement strand
CTGAATAGTAAATAAGAGTGATAGGTCTTTTATTGTTCAAAAGTAAGTCGGATGTGATTTGTTGAATTACAAATTCAAATAATAGCCGAGGGTGTGAGTACAAATCACACCCGACGAAAGACTAATTTATTGTCAATATTACATATCTCTGGTTATTCTAAATTTATACAAATGAGGAAGCAAGTTCTTTTTATGATTTTGTTTGTCGCGAATTGTTCTTATGCGAACACGTATGTGGGGGTTGTGCTATCTAAAAAAAACAATGAGCCGATTGGGTATGTAAATATTGGAATTGTTGGAAAGGGGGTAGGAACTGTTTCTGATGAGAATGGAAGATATGCTCTCACGTTTGATGACCGATTGTTCGCCACTGATTCAATTCGATTTTCTTATATCGGGTTAAGTACGCAGACCATCGCGGTTTCTGATTTTGTTACGCAGTCAGATCGTACTATATATCTATTCGAGCAGTCAATCGAATTAAAGACCGTTGAAATTTCATCAGTAGGGTTTAAAGACAAAACCTTCGGACACCCTAAACTAAAAAAAGGGCTATGGATGGGGTTTAGAGAAACGGATAGAGGGTACGAAATCGGATTTCCTCTCAAAATCAAGAAAAAGACTGTACTGAAGGAATTTAATGCGCACGTTAAGGCTTTGAACGCCGACAGTCTATTTTTTAGATTTAATGTATATGACTTATCAGGCGACAGTCCAATTCTTATTCTCAATGAACCAATTTATCTGCGGATGCCAATCGTTTCGAATCAAATTACTGCAGATATTTCTCAATACAACATCTGCGTGGAGAATGATGTTTTGATTACCTTAGAGCAGGTGAATAATTCAGGGCAAGGTCCAATTTTATTCCCAACTTCCTTATTTGGCAGTATCTACTATCGGTTCACTAGTCATGGAAAATGGGAAAAGGCTCCAATGTCGATCGGGTTTTCTGTCAAAGCTAAAGTTCAAAATAAATAGAGGTGTGAGAAAAATGGGAATCTCTTGTCGAGTGTGATTTGCACTCACACTCTGTGTACTATCAGGATTTGCAATCCGATTGAATAGCTCAACAATTCAACAAACTTAGAATGTGCTGGTTGAGGATTTTTATAGGAGGAATAAGGATTATTGAATTACAAATTCAAATAGTAGGTGAGGGTGTGAGTACAAATCACACCTGACGAAAGGACTTGAACGAGAAGGAACGGGGATAGCTCCTTTTGGTGGAACAGAGGAGACGATTTATCCGAAATGATTACTCCTTTTCGTATTACGGTGTACACCGTAGCCGACTGCCCTGTACAGCGGAATCAATTGCCCTGTACACCGCAATGCGGTTATCTGTACTCCATGCCGATAATGAGTAACGTAGGCGAGGCGAATATCAGACCTCGAGTAAAGCATTCAATTCCCTCTGTTGCCATAAAACCACCTGATCGTTGAGTGGTGGGATGAGTACCGCCTTGAGCAGGATTCATACTGTGCGTGATTTCTGGTTGCACCCGATCAAAGAGGTGGTTAGTTATGAAATAATCGTTTATTGTTTAAATAAAATTAATTACACTGTGAATATTGCCAAGTAGTATGGCGAATCAAAAATAAATACATTCTTTTGCTAAAGGTTCGATAAAAAGTAACAATTATAAATCTCTGCTATGAGGCATTCTTCAATCATTCCGATCACTTCGTCGAGTGTGATTTGCACTTACACTCTGTGTACTATCCGAATTTTCAATCCGATTGACTAACTCAATATTGTGTCGAGTGTGATTTGCACTCACACTCTCTGTCCTATAAGGATTTGTAATCCGATTGACGAACTCAATATTCCCATTAGGTCGATCCTTTTAATGATAATCGGTTTGGTACTTTTGATTCCTTTCTAAATATTATTATAGCCTTACATCCTTATTATTAGTAGAAATAAATAATAAAATTCAGATATGAGCTTTAGATTAATGTCATTAGTAATACTAATAAACTCGTCGCTTTTTCTATATTCACAAGTAAAGCTCGATAATGTAAATGCTTACTCTTTCACAGTAGTTCAAAAGAATGATTCAATTCAGTTTATTAAGCTGGGAGGAGATATACATCAAAGAAAAGGAGTGATTATCTTTTGTCAAGGCTCGCTACCTATTCCTTTGATTGTAATAGATAGCAATGGAGATCATTTTTTCCCAGCAATAAATTTTAATATGGACTATTTATCTAAATCATATCACTTAGTACTTATTTCTCCTCCTAATATACCATTGGTTGCAAACGATACAAATCTAGATAGCCAGTTCGCCTTTGTTGAAAATAAGAATATACCTTATTCATATCCTATAGGTTATTTATCAAATAATTATTTGGAGAAATATGTGGAGCGAGCACAATACGTAATTGATTTTCTGAGAACGCAAGAGTGGGTTGATCCCAATCGTTTAATTATTGTTGGACATTCCCAAGGAAGCAGAATAGCAACGAAAGTAGCAGCGGGGAATTCAAAGGTATTTGCGGTTGGTTATTTCTCAGGTAATCCCTTGGGCCGAATTGATGAATCTATTTGGAAAATCAAAATCTCAACGTATAAAAATGAATTATCACAAGATGAGGCCCAGCGAAAGTTGGATAACATATATAATGATTGGAGAAAGATGAATACCGAGAGTTCTGAATATGAATTCAGATCAATCCTAAGTTTTTCAAAGCCAATACTAGATGATCTTTTGCGCATTACACAACCTCTATATATTACATTTGGGACAAATGATGAAACGGCATTTTACTGCAATTTTTTACCAATTGAATTTATCAGAAAAGGGAAGTGCAACTATGAATTTGTTCCTCGTATAGGATATGATCACAATTTTTTTGAAGTAGATTCAATGAACAAACCAGATTATAGTAAGTGCCATTGGGATGATGTTATGAAAGACTTTTTGATTTGGATTGAAGCCTATCAGTCTTGCGAGTAAGATAAATTATAGCTGTCAAATCAACGATTGTGAATATATTATCTTTTTTATAATACCTAATTTGGAACTTAATGTGAAGACGATTCTAGTCGAGTGCGATTTGCTCTCATACCCCACGTAATATTTTATAGCATATCAATGTCAATACAGGAACTCTCACGAAAATCAATGACTCTATATATAAACACAACTATTAAACATCAACAATGTCGAAAATAAGAAGAAACAATATTGTCCTGCTAATCCTAATTGGGCTTACTGCGGCTTGTCACTCCAAGAAAGAAAGCGTATCGGTTTTATCTGTGAATAACTCTCCGTTGATTGTCTGCGATGAAGCAAAGGTAACCGAAACAAGAGAGGTGAAATTGAGCGAACTTGTTGACGATGTCGAAATAATCTATTTAGACAACCGAGATGAAGCATTCTTCAAATTCCAATCGATGGCTATCTCTGATCATTATATGTGTATTTGGCAAAGAGACGGTGGAGCTGCCAAGTTGTTTGATAGAACCGGAAAGTATCTCTGTGATGTAGGGTCTGTGGGTCAAGGACCCGGTGAGTATAGAGCTGTGTACGATGTGTTGATTGATGAAAAGGCAGGTTGTGTGTATGTTGCGTCGTTCATTGGTGAGTTTATTTACAAGTACGATTTGAACGGTACATTTATTAAGAAAATAGATTTTGAAGAGACAGTAAATAAGCCTCGCATGTATTTGGAGTCTGACGGCTCGCTTTCCTTGGTTCATCTGTGCTTTAAAGATAGAGGAAGCCAGTTCTCTGCCGCCAATATATTTGGTCCAGGCGACAGTATTAAGTACGTCTATGTGGAAGAGCTAACGACTAATTTTAAGGACAAAGAAGGAAAGAAGGTTGGAGCTGACCAAGAGATTTGGTCTTACCGAAATGAAAACGACTTTCCGTTCATGCTCACAAGCACTGATACGCTCTACCACTATAGCAGTGTTAGAAATGAAATCAATGCCCATTTTACGGTAAAGATGGATCCTGAGAAGAAGGGAGATGCCTTTTTTATTTTTAATGAGTTGCCAAACCATTTCTTGGTATTTATCGTAGGAGAAAAAGGGAAAACTATCTTGATAAATAAGGAGAGCCACGAGGCGTACAATGTGAAACTCGTAAACGATCAAATGGGAGGTATGGATGTTTTTCCCCGTTTTCAAGATGGATATTTCTTTAATATCTATGAACCTCAAGTGCTAAAGGACAAAATAGATGAGTTTATTCAGTCGGGAAGTTTATCTGAAGATAAGAAACTAGAGTTGGAGTCATTACAATCCACCTTACAAGAGAATAATAACAACGTCGTCCTTTTAGGAAAGTTGAAGAAATAGTCCGCTTCCCTTTTTTGTCGAGTGTGATTTACATTCACAATCCCGACGAAATATACAGTTTGATACTAACAACGCTCCGATCTTAACGGGGCATAAACGCGACAAGATGAAAAAAGCGGGTAAGATTGTAGCCTTAGTACTTATTGTAGGATGGGCTATGGGTTGTGGTCAGAATGATTCGGACCAAGAATTGATTCCAAGTCTCACAATTACAGTTAATGGAGAAAGTTTTGAGATGAACTATGTAGAGGGAGATATATTTACTATGGGCTGTACCGACGAGCAGGGCGGAGATTGTGATCGCAATGAGATGCCCGCGCATAAAGATACGGTGTCTGATTTTTACATGGGGAGGTATGAGATTACCCAAAGATTGTGGAAAGCTGTTTTAGGCCCTGATCTTGATCAGTCATACAATACTGGATGCGACGACTGTCCGGTAGAACATGTTAGTTGGAAAGATACGCAGGTGTTTATAACAAAATTGAATATCCTCACGGGGCGGAGCTTTCGTTTGCCTACTGAAGCCGAATGGGAATACGCGGCACGTGGCGGAAAGAGAAGTAAGGGATACAAGTACAGCGGAAGTAACGACTTAGACGAAGTTGCCTGGTATGCTGAAAACTATCAAGAGAGCAAATACGGAGAAAAGAGAACCACACATCCGGTAGGAATGAAAAAACCGAACGAGTTAGGGTTGTATGACATGAGCGGGAATGTGTGGGAGTGGTGCGATGATTGGTACACGAAAGAATTTTTCCTTAATGGAAAACAGATACATCAGGGGTGGCCGTATGAGGGAACGTTTACACCTTTCCGTCGTATATTGAGAGGGGGTAGTTGGGGTGGTAACGCTAAAGGCTGTAGAGTGTCATGTATAGACTACGAGTTTGATAAATACCATGATGAATACGGAGGTTTTCGATTGGTTTTAGAATCTGATTCACTGAATGTAATTACAAAAACAATAGTACCATGAAAAGAACAACAGCGATTTGGGCAATAGCCCTATTTGTATCGGGAGGGATGACAGGATGTAAACAATCCGGCGCGAACGAAGATCTAATCACGGTGGATGTAACCAAAAGCTATCCGCCGAAAGAATTGATTCTTCAGGATTTTATGGATGTGGAGTATATTCCGTTGGAGACGACCGATGAGTTCGTTACCCAAGGGGATGTGTTGGCAATAGGAAACAAATTGATGGTGGTGAAGAACTGGATCAACGATGGAGACCTTTTTCTGTTTGACGCGAAGACCGGCAAAGGATTACGAAAGATAAACAGGAGAGGACAAGGCGGCGAGGAATATACGTATATCAACGGAGTGGTGTTGGATGAAGAGAATAACGAACTGTATGTGAACTGTACCCCAACGAAGAGAATCCTTGTGTATGATCTGTTTGGCAATTTCAAACGAAGCCTGAAGCATGCCGAGGGAGCTGAATACTTATATGTCATGGATTGTGAGAAGGATAATCTGATTTGTTACGACATCTCCGGTTATAGCAAAGATGGGAAGAGCAGAGGGGACAGATCCTATCATTATATAATATCGAAGCAGGATGGGCGTGTTGTTCGGAATGTTCCAATTCCTTTCGACGTAATTACAACCCCGTTTATACAAAAAGGAGATGGGGCGGCTGCCGCTTCGGTGCGTCCGATAGTGGCATATCATGACAATAGTGTACTCATTGAGACATCCTCTGATACCGTGTACAAATATCTGCCTGACGAGGATGCGTTAATCCCGTTTATAGTGAGAACACCCTCAGCCGATCCGGTGGTCTTTCTCACTATGGGCGTACTTACCGACCGTTATTATTTCATGCAAACAGTGAAACGAGAGTTTGACTTTACCACGGGAAGGGGATTTCCAACCACTGATTTGATGTACGACAAGCAGGAAAAGGCGATATTCAGTGCTGCCGTGTTCAATGGTGATTATGCAAAACAGCAACAAGAATCACTGACCGCCCAGCCGATAAACAGTGAGATTGCTGCTTACCAAACTCTGTCGGCTAACAAGCTTGTTGAGGCGTATGAAAATGACCAATTGAAGGGACAACTGAAAGAGATAGCAGCTAAGCTGAATAGCGAATCAAATCCGGTGGTTATGTTGATGAGGGAAAAGAAGTAAGAGTTCTTGCCAACTTTGCATCCTTTGTTGAGTGTAATTTGTAAAAACATTTGTTATGCTTTACTGAATTAGAATCCAATTCAGTAATTTGATATAATCACTCAATGATTGGAATGAATTATATATTCTCCTTTTTTATTCATATGATCAAACATTAAGTTATTTAATAAGTTGATAGTATTATGCTTAATCACAACTTTCATACCCCTGTTTTATTTATTGTTTTTAATCGTCCAGAAACCACTTTTCGGGTGTTTGAACAGATTCGAAAAGCAAAACCGTTACGACTCTATGTGGCCGCTGATGGACCACGGAATGAGCTTGATAGGCCGTTGTGTGAGAATATTCGTAAAATTGTAGAGAAGGTTGATTGGACATGTGAAGTCAAAACCTTGTTTCAAACGCAAAACTTGGGGTGTCGGGAAGCGGGCCCTACGGCTATTCGCTGGTTTTTCGAACATGAGACAGAAGGAATTGTGTTGGAAGATGATTGCCTGCCTGCAGATGATTTCTTTGGTTTCTGCTCCGCTATGTTGGAGAGATATCGGGATGATCATCGGATTGGAGATATCTCTGGAGGTAATTATCAATTCGTCAATGTCAGGGGAGACGGAAGTTATTTTTTTTCTGCCTTATCTCATGTATGGGGATGGGCCGGATGGAGAAGAGTATGGAGAGAGTATGACCTTTCAATCTCTACCTTTCCATCGTTTAAAGAAGGGGGATATATTGATAAAATGTCTTCTCACGCTCCATTTCGAAATTATTGGCTCAACATGTTCAGGGTTCATCATGAAGGAGCAAATGGATGGGATTTTCAATATGCGTATTTGAATCTTATTAATAATCGGCTCTCGATAATTCCTAATGTAAATCTGATTACGAACATCGGATGTGATAATGTGGAAGCGACACACTACCAGTCTAATCATCCATTTGCCAATATTCCATTGGGAAAGATGAATGAGATTAAACATCCAACTTTTGTGGTAGCTGATGTGGAGGCCGATCTATTCTCCCAACAGATTGAAACTCTTCGATTCAATCGTCCTGATCAATCAAATGGTACATATAGTTTTATAAAAGATAGATTGCTTGAAGTTGGCCGCTCTCCTAATCTCTACATGCAAATACCTCAAATTATTCATCAAATCTATGAAGATCCTGAAGGACCTTCGGAATTGTTACGTACTGTTGCTGAGTCATGGAAAGAACAAAATCCAAACTGGGAGTATCGCTTTTGGAACAAAGCAACGATCGATTCATTTTTAGAATCAGAATTTCCGGAGTTTGAGCCGATCTATCGTGCTTATCCATACAATGTGCAGCGATGGGACGCGATCCGGTATCTGATCTTGTATCGGTATGGCGGATTGTATGTGGATATGGACTATGAATGCTTGGAATCCATTGCTCCGTTATTGGGGAGTTCTACGTGTTGTATGGGGCTAGAGCCAGTGATGAATGCACGTCGTTATAACAAACCGTATATTGTAGGGAATGCATTTATGGCATGCATTCCGGGACATGGTTATTTTAAATCTCTGATAGAATCATTAATTGAAGAATGCGAAATCCAATGGAATACCAATAAGGCCTTCCAGATCATTGAATCAACAGGCCCGTTTTTTACTACACGAGTGTATGATAAATACCCTAATCGAGAAGATATTGTGCTGCTATCAGATGATTTAGTCGCTCCATTGACCATGGAGGAGGTGCGACAAATGATCTCAGGAGATGTTACATCGGAGATAGAAGAACGGGTAGAGAAAGCCTTTGCCATTCACTATTTTCTAGGATCGTGGTTGGATCAAACGAAAGATGGAGAGCCGCTAAAGGTGAAGGCGAAGAAGTGAAAGAAGGCGATTTTCTGAATCAATATAAAATAAACTTAACCAATCAACCGCAAAGATGAAACCGATCGAGTTGCGCAGTGAAGAGTTGCAGGAGGTGATGGGGAGTGTTCCGCCGTGGATTGTGCGGTGGGGCATTACGGTATTGGCTGTGATCGTTGTGTTGATTTTGGCGGGGAGTTTCCTGTTCAAATATCCCGATACGATCACTGCTTCGATCACCCTGTCCGACTATAATCCCCCGGCGCATATTGTGGTGAAACAAAATGGACGGATTCATCGCCTCTGGGTGAAGGATGGAGAGTCTGTTTCGGAAGGGCATTATCTGGGTATGATTGAGAACCCTGCTTCTGCTGAAGATATTCGTTCGGTACTTCTTTTGGCCGAACAGGTGTTGAAACGGTCGGATTCGTTGCCTGCCATAGAGACGGCCGATCTACGGCTAGGGTCAGTACAGTCGGCCTATACCCAGTTTGTCCGTTCTTACACGGATCTGTTCACCTTTCGTCAGTTAGGCTTTTATCCAAAGAAAATTGCCGCCCTTGAGAATCAACTGGAGGGATATCACCGATATTACCGCAAGCAGGACGAACAGGTTCGCCTGGCGGTTAGCCAGCATCGGGTTGTCAGGGAGCGTTTTGAGACCGATTCACTTCTGTATCGTCGTGGGGTAATTGCTCAGGTGGAGTTTGAGGAGGCGCAAAACCGCTATCTTAACTCCCAGAGCACTCTTCTACAGACTTCCGGCGCGTTGGATAACCTGTCGGTACAGATCGGTCAGATGGAGAGCTCTGTGTTGGACACCCGTCTGCAACAGAGTGAGAAAGAGAGTGTTCTGGAGCGTGATCTGCGCAACAGTGCCGAATTGTTGCTTAACGAAATTCATACGTGGGAGCAAAACTACATATTGAAGTCGTCGATTGCGGGGCGAGTGTCGTTCACCTCCGTATGGAGTGAAAATCAGAATGTGAAAGCGGGCGACGAGGTGTTTGTCGTTCTGCCTGATACAACTACCCGATTATTGGGTAAGGCCACCCTCCCAACGGTTCGGGCGGGAAAGGTGAAGCGCGGACAGCGGGTAATTGTGCGATTCAACAACTTCCCCGATCAGGAGTTTGGGGTCGTGGAGGGTCGGGTGGAGCAGATCGCCCCGGTGCCGATAGAAGATAATTACCGGATAGAGGTCTCCTTTCCGCACGGGTTGAAGACAAGTTATGGAACCGAACTTCCTCTATACCCTGAGATGCTAGGCACGGCGGATATTGTGACCGAAGAGTTGCGAGTGATCGAACGCTTCTTTCTACCATTGAAGAAATTGATAATGAATAATTTATAGGATTGGCTTTGGATTATTGAAGAAGATTCTGCGCCGAGTGTGATTTCTGTCAAGTGTGATTTGCATTCACACTCAATGTACTGTCAGGATTTGCAATCCGATTGACTAGCTCAATACGGATATTCAACGAACTTAGAATGTTCGGTAGGAGGTGTTTTTATAGGAGGGAGATATTGCAAAGTTGAATTACAAATTCAAATAGTAGAGAAGGTGTGATTACAAATCACACCTGACTAAGAATTGCAAATCACACTGACGAAAAGAGGAGTTTCAAAAGTAATATTGCTTTTTGCAAAAAGGAGGTCGTATTGTTCAAAAGGAGTAATCGTTTTACAAGAAACGAGCTGTTCTTTTTTACACGAGGACACGGGTCAAGAGAATATGAGTAAATGGTAGTTAATTATAATATACGAGATGTTTTATAAATTTCCTCACTATCAACAGTTGGATGCGATGGATTGCGGACCTACCTGTCTGCGGATGGTAGCCAGATTCCATGGCCGTCACTATACATTGCAAACCCTTCGGGAGCGTTCGTTCATCACCCGAGAGGGGGTATCGATGTTGGGTATCAGTGATGCGGCCGAAAGTATCGGATTTCGGACACAAGGGGTACGAATCACCTTTCAGCAGTTGAAAGAAGAGGTTGAGTTGCCTTGTATTTTGCATTGGAATCAGAACCATTTTGTGGTTTGCTATCGTATAAAGGAGAGCAAAGGGAAGAGTCGTATATACATTGCCGATCCGGCTTCGGGATTGGCCACCTATAAGGAAGAGGAATTCCTCTCCTGTTGGATCAGCGGTAAGACACAAGGAGAAGATACCGGAACGGCCTTGTTGCTTACCCCCGGTACCGAATTCTACGAATCGGAAGAGGAACGGCATGCCGGAAAGCGTAGTCTGACCTATTTTCTCCGGTACCTCACCCCCTATAAAAGGGAGTGGATGCAGGTGATATTGAGCATGGTGGTGGCAAGCGTACTGCAACTGATCACCCCCTTTCTGACCCAGTCGTTGGTGGATGTGGGTATTCGGGATCAGAATCTTTCGTTTATTACGCTGGTACTGATAGCTCAGTTGGTTATTGCCGTGGCCTCACTCTCGGTCGAATTTATCAGGAGTTGGGTGATTCTTCACACCAACGCGCGGATTAATATCTCGCTGATCTCCGATTTTCTGGCGAAGCTAATGCGACTGCCTCTTCGCTTCTTCGATACGAAGATGGTGGGCGACATCATGCAGCGAATGGGAGACCACGAGCGGATCAAGACCTTTTTAACCGATTCGTCCCTCAGTACCCTCTTTTCGTTTTTCAACTTCTTTATCTTCGGAGCGGTCTTAGCCTATTACAATCTGGCCGTACTTGCCATCTTTATATTGGGAAACGCGCTGTACGTAGGTTGGATCCTTCTGTTTATGCGCTATCGCCGAGAGTTGGACATCAAACGTTTTGCCCAGTCGGCCGCCGAGCGAAGCAGTGTGATTCAGTTGGTAACATCGATGCAGGAGATTAAGATGAACAACTGCGAGCAGCAAAAACGTTGGCAGTGGGAACGAATACAGGTGAAACTATTCAAGATAAGTATCAAGAGTCTGGCATTGGGACAGGTGCAACAGGTGGGATCAATCTTTTTCAGCCAGACCACCAATATTGTGGTGTCGTTCATCGCGGCCAAAGCAGTGGTGGAAGGACAGATGACACTCGGTATGATGATGTCGTTGACCTATATCATCGGACAGTTGAATGCTCCGATCAGCCAATTCATAGGCTTCGCACAGTCGTTGCAGGACGCGTTGATCAGTCTGGAGCGACTGAACGAGGTGCATGCGAAGGAGGATGAAGAGCAGACGATTCTTTCTAAATCCAGAACTCTTCCCGAACGTCGGGATTTGGAAGTGGAGAATCTTTCGTTTAGCTATGATGGAGCGGAACGTGATTATGTGTTGGACGAAATCAATCTGACCATTCCTCAGCGGAAGGTAACAGCGATTGTAGGTGCGAGCGGCAGTGGAAAGACTACGTTGGTAAAACTGCTATTAGGCTTCTATCCCCCGATCAAAGGAGAGATTAGGGTGGGAGATCAACCATTGCGTAATATAAATCCGCATTTGTGGCGATCGAAGGTAGGTGCGGTGTTGCAGGACGGATTCATTTTCTCAGAAACAATCGCTGAGAATATTGCTGTGGGGGTAGAACAGATTGATCAGGAGCGACTGCGGTATGCGGTGAAGGTGGCTAATATCGGAGACTTTATCGATTCGTTGCCGTTGGGCTACAATACCAAGATCGGGATGGAGGGAAATGGAGTCAGTCAAGGACAGCGGCAACGTATTCTCATTGCCCGTGCGATATATAAGAATCCCGAATATCTCTTTTTCGATGAAGCAACAAATGCCCTCGACGCGAATAACGAGCGAAAGATCATGGAACATCTTGGCGAGGAGTATCGGGGAAAGACGGTTGTGGTGGTGGCGCACCGTTTAAGCACGGTTCAACATGCTGACAAGATTGTGGTACTTGATAAAGGTCGAATTGTCGAAGAAGGCACACACAAAGAGCTGATCGCACTCGGTGGACACTATTATCAGTTGGTAAAAAACCAATTGGAACTGGGAAGTTGAGGAGTGATAAGTTATATTTTTAATTAGATTCAAGCATGGTATTCACATGCTTGAATCTAATATATAGCTCCTGTCTGTAACGTGTTGAGGAGACTTATCGCAGGTATTGCATCATTTGAGGTAATACCACCGGATTGGAGGCGACGGGGCAGAGTCTTCGCGAGCCGTCCTCACGGAGGAAGACAATCTTGCCTCCTACCTCTTCAAGGATCAATACTCCTGCGGCAATGTCCCAGATGTTGATATTCAACTCCCAGAATCCATCTAAAAATCCCGCGGCTGTGTAACAAAGATCGAGAGCGGCCCCTCCAAAGCGTCGAAGACAGCGGAGGTGGGGTAGGATTCGAAGTACGTTGTCGGCGTTATTGTCGGGGTTTGTGCCTTTATCAGACGGGAATCCAGTGGCGATGATGCAATCGGCCAATTCGGTTTTTTTGCCGAGGGCGATTGGTTTGCCATTCAGAAAGGCACCTTGGCCTTTAATGCAGCTGAATAACTCGTTTAGGTAAGGGGCAAAAACAACACCCAGAACAGTCTCGCCGAGATGTTGCACACCTACGGTAACCGAAAAATAAGGAAGTCCCTGGCTGTAATTGTTGGTACCATCGACCGGATCGATAATCCACAACCACTCAGAGGAATGGCTATGTGCTCCACTCTCTTCTCCAAGGATGGAGTGAGAGGGAAAGTGAGATTCAATCTGTTCGACCAGGTATTTTTCGCATGCTTTATCCACTTCGGTGACCACATCGGCACGACTGGTTTTTGTCTCGATCACCATCTCCTGCCTGAATTTCGAAAGATGGATTCGTCCCACCTCTTCGACCCATTCGAGCAAGAGAGTCATCATGTCGTTTAGGTCTTCTATATTCTTTGTCATACGTTCTAATTCAATCGGAATTACTCT
Source organism: Bacteroidales bacterium (assembly GCA_047972845.1). Classification (GTDB taxonomy): domain Bacteria; phylum Bacteroidota; class Bacteroidia; order Bacteroidales; family JBKEBB01; genus JBKEBB01. The sequence continues at coordinate 17,102 of JBKEBB010000046.1, read as the reverse complement.
TCGATCCCGTCCACTTTTGCTTTAAGCGCGTCCAGTGAGTGTTGTCTGCGGAATGCCTCTTGAAAGGAGATGAGGGTTTCGGTGCGAGCAAGTCCCAGAGGTTGTAGTTTGTGGTGGATAATCCGAAGAAGGTCGCGGTTATTTCTCGCGTAGAGTTTAATAAACATATCAAATTTTCCGGTAGTATAGTGGCATTCGGTCACCTCCGGTATCCGTTTAAGTGCTTCGGTTACATCCTTGAACTGAGAAGGCTCTTTCAAGTTCAGTCCGATGTATGCACAGGTTTCATATCCGATTTTTACGGCATCAAATATATATTCAGCACCTCGCAGCAGACCCATGTTGGTCAACTTGGTGATACGCTGATGTATTGCCGCCCCGGACAGATTGCATTCGCGTGCTACCTCAAGAAATGGAATACGTGCGTTGTTTGCGATAAGTTCAAGAATTTTGACATCTAGTTCGTCCACCTGATTTTGTGCCATGACTAACAGTTTGAATGTTTATAAAGGGGATTTGATTACAAAAATAAACCATTAAAACCACAAAACCAAAATAAATAAATCTGAATATTGTGATCTCGTTGGCTTTGGAACAACGAAATTTATTAGCGAACGACTACCTTGAGGGGATATATCTGTTGTCCTGAAACAATTCGGACAATGTACATCCCATTTTCGATGGAGCAATTTACAGTAGAGGACGATACGGTGAATTTTCGGATAAAGGCTCCGGTGATGGAAACGATCTCCACTGTCGCGCTCTCAGGCATATTGTGCAGGGTAATAGATCCGTACCCTGCCGAAACGGTGGGCTTCAATTCCGGTTCCGAGATCAGCGAACGAGAGGAGAATCGGTCATTTTGCAGTTCGGTATGATTTCTGAGAGTGTTCTCTTCGGGATTCAATGTCTGAGTCGTATCGGGAGGGAATAGCTCTGTGGTCTGCACCTGTGCTGTTGCAGAAAGAACAAGGAAAATTCCAACGAGTAAGACAGATGCAATTCTTGGCATTAATTAGGTTTGGTCAATTAGTGTGGCGCGGTGAGTGTTTTCTTTTAGTAGGTTTAATCAAACCACAAATGTAACAAAAATTATCGTATGCCATGGAGTCAAGATCAATAAAGCCTATAACTCACCATGAAACCAACGCGTAAGGGGATGAATGAGTAGTCGAAATACTGGATATTTGGTTGAAATATATCGCTTACGCCCACGTTTAATCTGACACCCGCCGATAGTCGATCGTTGAACAGGTGTTCATAGCCGGCGATCAATCCGTGTTCCATGTTTCGCAAATAGGAGGTGAACTCCATATCGACCCCTTCACCCGTTACGGTTGATTCAACATGATCGGGAACACTTCCTATGAATCCTTTTCGGGCTTTTATGTCGAATCGTTTGTAGGTCCAGAAGGCAACATAATATCCAAGCATAAATCGATTCTTCTGGTTGGGCAGGGTAAAGCGGCAATACAAGGGCAGTTCAAACATTCCATACCGCATATAGATATCCGAGATTCCTGTAAAATAGGCCAATCTGCCGTTGTCGTTGAATTTCTGATTCGTCACTTTGGCTTGAATATCCATTCCCACTGTTTTATACGCCGGGTCGAAACCGATCGCCCATTGATTGTCGAATCGATACGCAAAGCGCAATGCCGGAGTGATGTTCAAGGAGGGAGAGATCGATTTGGAGCCCGATGGAACATTTCCAAAAGGAAAGGGTACGGCCGCTCCAAAGTCTGTTCCCAGCTGGGGGGCAAACTCAATCTGCTTAAAGAAAGAGGGAAGCTCGGCGTTGACCGATAAGGCAACGAAGATTATGACTGTTGTGAAGCTAATTTTGTTTCTCATAACTCTCAATTTTATGGAATTGAATACACCAGTTCTACATTGGAAACCAGCAGAGTACTTCCTTCCGCTCCAATGAAATAATCACCTCTTGCACCCGAAGAGAACATCACGCTGATGTAGTTGGGAGCTGTCTCAGTATCCAAAAATTCAATATCAACCGTGAGCCTGATCCATTGCCCGTCGGTACTTCCCACATTTGTCACTTTGCGTGCCACGCGCTTCACTCCGGGTGTGTTGTCAAATCCGTGGTAGTCGAAATCATTGGGCGATCCGTCATAGCGTAGCAGTTCGAAAACCACTCGACCTTCGTCCACTCCTTCCATGGGGACAAACTGACCGTTTTCGGTCTTCTCCAGTTTCGCTCCGGGGGTGTATTTCAGATCCACGTTTAATCGAACGGGTCGTCCGGTAAAGGGCGTTCCTTGGAAGGTCATCAAAGGAGGATTGTTGAGGGCGCTCAAGTCGAGTTGAAAACGGCCGAGGAAGAGTGATCCGGCCGCGATCTGTTTTACCAGATTTACCTTACTTGTAGTAAGTTTGGCCACTGTCCCTTTCTGCGGATCTTCAAACATAGTGGTGCCCTTCACCATGAAATTATTCGCGGTAGCCCATCCCTTCGGTGTATATTTATCGGTCCATTGAGTGAGAGAATGGTTTGGGAGTTGTGGCTGATTGTATTCGAGAAACACCTTCCACGGTTTTTCTTTTCCGGATTGGGAGGTAACGCTAAATCGAATGGTGTCTGCCATGCCCGAGAAGGTTAATTCCGTTCCTTCAGATAGCGAGCATGAGGCATTGTTGGAGATTCGAATGGTGGGGGTAAACGAAAGTGGAAACAGGCCATTATCAACCTTCACTCGAACGATTCCCCGCGAAGAGTCGGATTCAATGATTCCGGGATCAACCAATCTGGCTTCTGTCGGTTTAACGGCATTGCCCACACTGAAGTATTCCACGTTGTTATCATCCGAGCCGGGCATCTTGGCAATCATTATCTGGTATTTCGTGGGTAATCCCGATTCGCTCGATATGTAAAAATATACGATGTCGCCGATGGAATTAAAGTGTACGGGTTGTGAGGGATCGATGTTCAATATTTTTTGATCGGCGCCTCCTGTGGATAGGGAGAAAGTAAGGTTGGCCGGAAACTGGTATTCTCCTTCAAGAAGAGGAAGGATAATGTTTGTCTCGTCAATTTGAGGTTCTCCGAATCGGATAGAGGAGGGAGAGACGGAGGTGATGGCTATATGCGTCAGTTGGGCCTTGTCGCTCAGTTTGTACGGATCGGAGCAGCCGACAACGAAGAGCATCAACGTTACTATAAGTAGAGAGCGGGTGTTTTTGTCCATAACAGTACTGTTTTAGGAAAAGGTTGGAGCAAAGATATGAAAAAAGAGAGACAACGCACCAAATAGTGTTGATGGGATGATTAAATATAGATTCATCAGGAAAACAAGTCATTTCCTGTTCTATTGTTCTTGACAACCATTGACGCTCATCCATTGCTCCTGTCAAAATAACTCTATTGAGCCGTTGGTTAATCAGTCAGGTGTACAACTCAGCGGTCTGCGGTGTACAACGGAGTGTTTTCTCCTGTACAGCGGAGTCAATCGCGGTGTACACCCCAATCGGAATACGAGAGCTCGTTTTTCTCTCATCATATACTCCGATTGTACTAATCCACCGATCGTGTTTACTTAGGTAATGTATGGTAATTGATTTGATGGTGGATTGTATTTGCTACCCGAGTTCTCCAAATAGCAAAAAGAAACCCACGAGATTGGATTTTCATCCAACTTCGTGGGTTGATTAATGCGAAAGAAAGAGTCTCTATGCCCCTCCACCGAGTGCGCGGTAGAGCAACACCTGATTGAGACATACCCGTTTGGTTATATCAATATAGTCGAGCTCGGCACTTAGATAGCTTTGCACTACATCGAGAACCTCCAGGTATCCGATATACCCCAACTTGAACAGCTCGTCCGCGTTTTGCAACGAACGTTGTTGAATCTTCTTCTCTTCCTCTTTCAGTTTGAGTTGCTGCATGGCGTACTCACTGATCAGAATGCAATCGATCACCTCGGTATATGCTTTGAGTGCCACTTCGTGATATTTGCTCAAAGAGATGCGTTGAGATGTTTTGGCATCGTTGTACATTGCTTTTATCTGTCCTTGTTTGAAGATAGGCGCTGTAACCCCTGCAGCCAGATTATATACAGCCGAGGCAGGAGCCGAGAGCCAGGAGGCGATGTCGAAGCTATTTAATCCTCCGCTTCCTCCCAAAACAAGAGAGGGGTAGAACGATGCTCGAGCCGATGAAACGTCCAGTTTGGAGGCAATCAGTTCCAGTTCGGCCTTTTTCACATCGGGACGATTGGTGAGCAGATCGGTGGGTATTCCTGTTTTCATAGGAAAGATCAGTTTGTTGACCTGCTCAAATTCAATGCGCTCAACCTTGAAGGGAAGCACTCCCAACAAGAGGGTGAAGGCGTGCTCTTGAATCTTTGTCTCCTCCTGATTGTGTAACAGAAGCCCTTCAAGCATCAACAGTCGGGTCTGAAATTGATCCACCGCCAACTGGGTTTCTATTCCCTCATTTTTGAGTTCTCTGGTGAGTGTGAGCGAATGACTTGTTTCTTGAATGGCTCTTTTGAGTACTTGTGTTCGACGGTCGAGTCCGATCAAGTTGAAGTAGGCCGTGGCCACTTCCGCCACAAGCAGTGTTTGGGCGTATCGTGTTGCCTCTACGGTGGCCATCCATCGCAAGTTGGCAGCTTGACGTTTCCGGTTTTGTTTTCCGTAAATATCTGGTTCCCAACTGAAGTTGACTCCCATGATATAATCTGAGTAGGGATCGGGAATCTTTTTTTCGGTGGATGGAATAGCCTCGTTGGCCTGCTTGTTGCCAATACCATCCATGGTCAGATCTCCGAAACGGCGGACGTTGGCTCCCACTCCGGCGGATATTTCGGGAAACATCGCCCCTTTCGCCCTTTTCTGATTCGCCTTGGCAAAGGCTATCTGTTCGACGGTTTGACGAATGGAGTGGTTGGAGGCAATGGCCTGTTTGATGTAACCCTGCAGCAACACATCGGGGAAGAACTCTTCAAACAGTTCGGGGGCTTCGGCTCTCATTTCAGCATTGATGCCATCGAATGTGGTGGGCAGGTGTGGTTTCTCGGTTTCGGTGATGGGGGCTACCTTGCACCCTGAAAGCGAGAGTATCGTTAGAATAAGAATATATATACTACTTCGTTTTAGCATAATTGTGGTTATTAAAAAGAGATGTGGAAAGAAGTTGTTTCTCAAATAAAAGCCTTGGAGCGATGAAGCTAACCGATTTCTTGTGATTCCTCGCCGAGAGGCTGTTGGCTCTCCTTCTTCTTTTTCTTTTTAGATTTACGAAACTTGGTGTCCAATGTCTCAAACAATATATATAATCCCGGTGCCAGAAATATTCCGACAAAGGTTCCTATAAACATACCTCCTGCAGCGGCTGTTCCGATGGATCTATTTCCTAACGCGCCCGCGCCCACCGCGATGGTCAGTGGTATCAGTCCGGAGATGAAAGCGAATGAGGTCATAAGAACCGGACGTAAACGACTTACCGCCCCTTTGATCGCGGCATCCATGATGCTCATTCCTTGTTGGCGGTACTGATTGGCCATCTCGATGATAAGAATGGAGTTTTTTCCCAGCAGACCGATTAGCATTACGAGCGCCACTTGGGCGTAGATGTTGTTCTCAAGCCCGGTTAGCTTCAATAGAAAATAGGTTCCGAAAACCCCTGCGGGAAGAGAGAGAATAACGGGGAAAGGAAGGAATATACTTTCGTACTGAGCAGCCAGAAGAAGATATACGAACACCAAACAGATGGCGAAAATAGCGTAGGTTTGTCCTCCCGACTCTTTCTCCTCTTTGGCCACACCAGACCACTCAATGTCATATCCACGAGGCAGGATCTCTTGCGCAATCTCTTCAACGGCTTGAATGGCTTGTCCCGAGCTGACTCCCAGGGCGGCATCGCCGGTAATAAGCGCGGAGGTGTAGAGATTGTATCGAGTGATCTGACTGGGACCGAAAACACGCTCCAGCGTCATAAAGTTGGAGTAGGATACCATGTTTCCATTCGCGTCTTTGGCAAAATAGTCGAAGATGTTTTCAGGATCGGTTCTATATTCGGGCGAGGCTTGCAACATCACTTTGTACATTTGTCCGAAACGAATGAAGTTGGATGAGTAGAAGCTACCGATATAGGTTTGTAACGATTCGAGCGACTCCTGCACGTCAATACCCATTTTAGCCGCACGTCCCAAGTCTATATGAAGGAGGTATTGCGGATAATTGGGATTGAAACCGTTGACCACCCCTCTGAGCCGAGGATCGTTGTTGAGTTTTGTCACCAGTTCATTGGCCACTTGGGCAGTACGCTCAAAAGGAGCATCTGTTTTGTCGAGCAGACGCAATTCAAATCCGCTGGCGTTACCAAATCCGGGAACAGTAGGAGGAAGGAAGAACTGGATTTCGGCATCTTTGATATGGGCAGTCTTCTCTTGGTACTCCAAGGCTAATTCAGCCGCGCTTTTGTCCCGATCATCCCACGGGATCAGATTGATCATGCCCATTCCGAAGTTGGCCCCTTCGGTTTCGGTCATCAAGCTGTATCCAGCAAGGGTTGAAACCGATTCCACCTCATCGAGGGGAAGTAGCGCGGCTTGTATCTTGTTGAGCACCTCTTCGGAACGTTCGAGCGTAGCTCCCGGAGGCGCTTCCACGTTTACATACACCATACCCTGGTCTTCATTGGGGATAAAGCCGGTAGGAAGAATGTTGGTCATTCCCCATGTGGCAACGATAAAGAGAATCAAAGTAACATAGGTAAAGAAACGACGTCCCAGAAAACGGGAAAGTTGGATGTGGTACTTCTGTTCGAACGCGTCATAATATCGGTTGAATCCGTTAAAGAGTTTTCCTTGCCATCCGGTTCGTTTGCCGTGATGATCTACGGGTTTGAGCATCATGGCACATAGAGCGGGCGATAGCGTGAGCGCGTTAATCCCCGATATGACAATGGCCACCGCCAAAGTGAGTGAGAACTGTCGATAGAATACGCCCACTGTTCCACTCATAAAACCTACGGGTACAAACACTGCCGACATAACCATTGTAATGGCAATGATCGCGCTACCAATCTCTTTAATAGCAGCCACCGATGCTTCGTAGGGTGGCAACTTGTCGTCATGCATCTTCACATGCACGGCCTCAACCACCACAATGGCGTTATCGACCACAATACCAATGGCCAGAACGAGCGCAAAAAGAGTAAGCAGGTTGACGGAGAATCCCATCATCTGCATGAAGGTGAATGTCCCGAGAAGTGATACGGGCACCGCTATGGCCGGAATCATGGTAGATCGGAAATCTTGCAGGAAGATATAAACAACGATGAATACAAGTAGAAATGCCTCGAGCAACGTTTTTATAACCGACCAAATCGATGCATCGAGGAATCGGGACACGTCATACGATATGTTGTAGTCCATGCCCGGAGCGAAACTCTCCTCTTTGATCTCCGCCATCTTATCTTTGATGTTGTTGATTACTTCGCGGGCGTTTGATCCAGGTCGTTGTTTGATCATAATCGCGGCAGACGGACGACCATCCGTCATCGACACCATGTTGTACGCTTGCGAATCGAATTCGATGGTGGCAATATCTTTCAATCGGAGCAGCGAACCATCGGGAAGAGCTTTGATGACAATTTCCCCGTACTCTTCGGGAGTACTGAACTTCCCGGTGTATCGTAGTACATATTGCAGTGACTGGGGTAGCTTGTCGGAGCTAATTCCAGTCTTTCCGGGTGCGGCTTCCACGTTTTGGCTCCGGATAGCTGTAGTAACATCTTGCGGAGAGAGTCGGTAGGTGGCGAGGCGATTTGGATTGAGCCATACCCTCATGGCATAGTCTCGATTACCCATGATAGCGGCAAATCCCACGCCGTCTATTCGTTTCAGTTCACGAAGGATGTTGATATCGGCGAAGTTATACACAAACTTTTCGGTGTGCGACGGATCGGAGCTGACGATGTTGAGGTAGAGAAGCATACTGTTTACCTCTTTTTCTGTAACCACACCGGCACGGATCACCTCTTCGGGAAGCTCGTCCAAGACGGTTGTCACGCGGTTTTGTACGTTCACCGATGCTACGTCAGGGTCTGTCCCTACTTTGAAATAGACGGTTGTCAACGAAACGCCGTCGTTGGTACAAACGGTGGTCATGTATGTCATTCCGGGAACTCCGTTGATGGCACGTTCCACAGGAGTGGCCACTGTCTTGGTCATCACATCCGCATTGGCTCCGGTGTAGCTGGCACGAACGGTAACCGATGGGGGAACGATGTCGGGAAATTGAGTGATAGGCAGTTCCGTCAAGGCAAGGAGTCCCAACAGAACAAACATCACTGAGATAACACCCGACAGAATAGGTCTTCGAATGAATAGTTCAAACATATTGATCGGGTATTTAGTTGTAGTTAAACTTCACTTTATCTTCCTCCAGAATGGCATCGATATCGACCATTTCGGGAACAATCTGTGCACCGTCTTTCACTAATTGTACCCCTTCATATACCATCCGGGTATTGGTAGGAAGATCGTCGGTAACATAAAAGCTGCCGAAGCGAGAGATTGGGGTGAAGCTGCGAATAGAAACCATTCCTTTTTCATCGACAATATAGACATAGGTAAAGTCTTGTATCTCGAAGGTTGACTTTTGAGGAACCAGTAGCACATCCTTCATCTCTTTCATTCGTCTGATCTTACCCGATACACCGTGTTTGAGCAATCCTTCGGGATTCGGGAAACGTGCACGGAATGCGATTGATCCGGTGTTCCGATCGAAGTCTCCCTCTATTGTCTCAATTCGTCCGGTATAGGGATACAGATGGCCGTCGGGCAAAATAAGTTCAAGATCGGAGAGTACTTTGGAGTTGTCTCCATTGAGTTGAGCTCTGCGAAACTCGAGGTATTCTCGTTCGTTGACCGTAAAATAGGCAAACACCTCTGAAACATCGGTCACTGAGGTAAGTAATATCTGTTCGTCAACAAGGCTTCCAATCTTGTAGGGTGTTCTGTCCACCACCCCGTCGCATGGAGATGTGACAACCGTATAAGCCAGATTAGCTCTTGATCGTTCGAGTTGCGCCTCTGCTTGGCGCACTTTCATCTGTGCGACTTCAAATTCGGCTTTTGCCTGTTCGAAGCGAATGGGGGAGATGATGTCTTTTTCTACTAATCGTTTGGTGCGGTCTAATTCAAACTCAGACATCTTTAGTTCGGCCTGCGCTTGCTTGAGGTTTGCCTGGTCTTGACTGACCGCGGCGTTGTATTCAGTGGATGAAATGGTAAAAAGCTTCTGACCCTTTTGCACACGTTTGCCTTCATCAATGTGGATTTGTTCGATATACCCGCTTACACGTGGCTTTATCTCGACAAATTGAATGGCTTGTATATCCGCGACGTAGGTTTCGGGGAAATCAATGGTTATAGGTTTTAATTGAACTACAGGAACGGTAGCTCCATTTTTATTTTCTTTGCTGCCTCCTCCTTCGCAAGAGGTCAAAATAGACATGGCGGCAAGAACTATAAGGGAAGGAAAAATCTTCTTTTTCATTCTAATATATTTGTGGTTAGTATTATATATACAATGTGTAACCCTAACTTGTTCAGTCAGAGTATGAGAATGGTCCTGGGGAGGGGAAATGTGGAATTAAATCAGGAAACAGCAATGAAACGCCAGAAAGGAGCCGCTTCGTAGCTGTAAATAGTTTGTGGAATCAAAAGGAATAAAAGAGGTGACTTTTATGAAGTCGGTTTTTGGAGAACAAAATGGTTTCTCGAATGAGAAAATTGGAAGGGGCTGTGATTGTTTCTCTCCATCTCTTAATGAACGTTGTTTGACAAACGACGCGTTGTCGTCAAACATATTGATTTCAGGAATGGATTGTTCTATCAGTTCGAAGTGAAATGAGCAGTATCTATAATCTCCCATCATATCGCTTCCTATGGCGTAGATAGGAAGGATAGCAAGCATCAGCAATCCGATGATGCGATGCAGTGTATTTGGAAGATAGGTTCGATTCTTCATTTTCACAGTTGCGAGGATCGGTTTAGTGGTGTTTTAATGTTTCTCCTCAGTAACGAACGGATAGCAGGATCCTTCTTGCCGCTTTGTATTGAATGTCTGATATTTAACATTACGGCGATACAAAGATACATATTTAGAGGGAAAACGGCAATAACAGGACATTCAGAGCAGATCGCTGAAACGTTTTTTTTGTTTCAGTGTGGAATAATTTAGGGATGAAAGGTTGGATCGGTCAGGTCTTTGCCTGATAAGAATATTTTATACTAAGTAGATTAGTTTTGATCGACGGGGGATTACCTCTCCTACTATGGCACATTGAGGATGTTCTCCGGAGGCTTTGAGTTGGTCGATCATTGTATCTGCATATTCTTCATCAATGCCCATCAATAGTCCGCCCGATGTTTGGGCATCACATGCCACCATTTTCCGCTCTGTTGAACAGGACGGAAGAGTAGAGAGGTGATCGTTTACAAATCGAAGGTTTCGGAATGAGGTTCCGGGAACACATCCCTGTGCCAACAAGTCATCCACTCCCGCCAAGACAGGTAGTTGGGTGGATTCGAATTGTATAGAGACATTGCTGGCATCGGCCATTCGATAGGCATGTCCGAGCAGTCCGAATCCGGTGACATCCGTAGCCCCGCGTACCACGTACTTCTGCATTAGTTCGGCTCCGGTACGGTTGAGGATTTTCATTTGAGCAAGAGCCGATTGATAGTGGGCTTCATCGGCAAGACCCATTCGTTGAGCGGCAACAAGTACACCTGTTCCAAGAGGCTTGGTAAGAATGAGTTTTTGTCCGACGCGCAATCCGGCATTGGTGATTAGTTTATCCGGATGTACTGTTCCTACAACTGCAAGGCCAAAGACGGGGGTGTCGTTTTCGATGGTATGTCCTCCCATCGTAAATGCTCCCGCTTCGTTTGTTTTGTGTTGTCCACCCAAGAGTATCTCTTTGAGTACTTCAAGAGGAAGAGTTTTTGAGGGAAAAAGAGTGAGATTGAGGGTTAACAAGGGAGTTCCTCCCATGGCATAAATGTCGCTCAATGAATTGGCGGCAGCAATTTGCCCGAACTCGTAGGGTGATGAACAGATTGGAGGGAAAAAGTCGGTAGTGACGATGAGTGCGGTCGATTCGTTGATTTGATATACTCCGGCGTCATCATGGGTAGAACTGTCCACCAAGATGTTGTTGTCACGCAGTAGAGGCAGATCCTTCAGGAGCGAGGAGAGTTGATCAGGAGCTATCTTGGCAGAACACCCCCCTTGTGAAACCAAAGATAATAGATCGACATTCATTTATGTACTGTTGATATCACAGGAATAGATTAAAAAAATATACGACTATTCTTCTATTACAATCGGGGAGTATCCCTCTTTTTGAACTGTTTCAGAAAATAGTTCTTTTTGGTTAGAGGGAATCCGGATACACATCCCACACTCTGACGAATATTTCTCGGGAACAGGTATAATTTCAACCGTTACTCCTTCGGAGCGAAGAAGTCGTTCAGCGCAAATTACCTCGCGGGCATTTTTGAAAAAGGCGATTAGATGATGGGATTGTTTCACCTCCCCAATGAATTTAATCAGTATTCGCTATAGATCACCGTTACTTTTCCTCTCTCCTGTCCTTTTTTCAACATGATTGAGGATGGATAAAGCAGATTTCTAACTCGGCTTATAATACCAGATTCGGCATCGACAGTGGCATCAACAGGAACGAGCGCTATTTTTACCCCATCTTCAATATCATCACGTTTGATAAGGTCGTTGATGTAGGGAGCGATGTTGTTGAAATTGTAGCTGAAAACATAGGCACTTGTTCCACTCACCCTTGTACTGTCAAGCATAGCCACGTATGTGGTACGATTATCGGGCTTAAGGGTGGTTTCAAAGAATGAGTTCATCTTTGAACTTTGTACCATCATTAAATATTTAGGAACACCTGATGAGTTAGTTGATGTATAGGGACGGAAGGTAGGAACTGAAAACTTAACGGTATTAATTGTTTTACCAACCAACTTGTCTTTGATGTTTTGAACCGGAAGAGTAACCTCAGTATATAATCCTGCGGGAGTTTTGATAAAGGTAGCAGTATCGTTATCGATTAAAAACTTCGTGGGGATATCATTTTTGATTCGGTTTAACTGAAGTACCTCCTTAGATACCGGAAGTATTCTTGTTCCGTTTCGGATTACAATACTGTCTTCATCGTTTTGATCTTTCAGGTAGGCTCTGTATTTGAAGTGGAAGGCTACTTCGGTATTATTTACGGTAAGCATCGTTCCCCTTCCATAGGTGGTGGTGATGTACACTTGAGGAACTTCGTTATTCAGCACTCGTTGGGTGAAATTATCAGGCAAGCGCATTTGAACGAAATCGTAGTTGTTGGTGTAATCCTTGATTGAGTCCGGAATAGAATTGTTCTTTGCAGTGTAAAAGCTTTTACAAAGCAAACGAGTGCGATCGCAATAATCGCTTGGATCAACATTGGTGTAGTGCGACTTGTCAAGGTTTCGCTCTAATTCATATACGCTTACCTCCATCGGGTTGAGCGAATCACCGGTATAGGAGCTGTAGAAAATTCGAAACATAACAGAGTCCACTTTGTTGTCGACAATGTGTTCGTGGAGCATAAAGCCTTCTGCACGGTAAAATTCAGCCATATAGTCGGCGGTTACTTCGCCAAACATAGGATCGTCGAATATACCTAACTGTGCTGTGATGGTTCGGGAATAGACCGAGTCGGTTAAGAAAGTCCGTGAGCTCACCTCAAAGGTATCGACATACACATTAACGATGTCTTCCTCAGGTTGAACTGAACCTCCGATACGATTCAAACTGTTTTCACATGCAACAAAGAGAGTTGCTATTAATAGAGAAAAAAGAATATGCCGAGTTTTCATACTACTGATACACTATCTTAACGCAGAAACCTGCAAGAACACTGTACGCAAACCAATTTGTAACAGACTATTCATAACAGTTTTCCTATTTTTTTGGAGCAAAGGTATCGTAAAATGCATTATATGCACTAACCAAAGTCTCTTGTGGTTGATATTTTAAGAATGGTTTTTCTTTTTCAGCAATAAATGACAATAATTCGGGGTCAACCGTTTCGGTTCCTTGAATCACTCCATCCGCATAATGGATAGCCAGCTTAATGAAACTGTTGTAGTCAGTGTCTTGCTTAGCTACGATATATGGCTTCAGATCATTCTCTTTTATTCCTTTCATTTTAATCTTCTTAATCAAGTTGTCACGGAAAGGATTCTTAAAACCATCGTCGTAGAGAGAGATAACAACTTTCGTGTTTTTAAAGAGTGGCTCGTCTGCGTAAGATTTTTTAATGTAGAGGGCTACCAAAGCTCCAAACCATCCATGTACGTGGATGAGATTCGGACTCCATCGAAGCTTTTTTACCGTTTCGAGCACTCCTCGTGAGAAAAAGACAGCCCGTTCATCATTATCCGGTTCCTCGTTGCCTGTTTCATCCAGTATAGTTGATTTTCGATTGAAATAGTCATCATTGTCAATGAAGTAAACCTGCATACGAGCAGCCTGGATTGAGGCTACCTTAATGATTAGGGGATGATCCGAATCGTCAATGATCAGATTCATTCCTGAAAGACGGATCACTTCATGTAGTTGGTTGCGCCGTTCGTTGATGCAACCATATTTAGGCATAAAGGTCCGGATCTCTTTTCCACATTCTTGCGTTCCTTGCGGGAGATGACGACAGATCATGCCTATTTCGCTGTCTGGTAAATATGGTGATATCTCGGGCGCAATAAATAGAATTCGCATGATACTGGATGTTTCTTAAATAAAATAGAATTGTTGATGCAAAGATAATACATTTTTTTTGAAGATAGACAATAGGTTACCGCTACTTTTTTTTTCGATACCTTCGCATTTGTGAAGAAAAAGTGGCTGTCTATGGTAATATTGTCAATCTTCTCAATACTATTTTTTACCCCAATATTTCAATCAGTATCTTCTTTAGGAATCAAAAAAGGTGTTATCGTCTTTCTAATTCTTTAGCAAAGTTTCGTTTTCCTGTTGATAGATCAATGTGACTACTTGGACCTGTAATACATCCTCCTTCGCACGCCATTACCTCCACAAACTGGAATTGCGATTTGCCGGTTTTGCCCGCTGCTTTCAGAAGAGCGATGTTTTTCTTTGTCAAATTTGAGAACTGAGTTCCGTTGAGCTCCGGTTCGTTCAAATATACTTTCACCGCACCCAACACTCCTCCTGCCGCGGCAAACCCGTGTGCTTCTTTGTTTGCACAAAACGGAATGTGGTAGGGTTTAGCATTGTTTACTTTAATTCCAAGACCGTTGAAAATGGAGTCAACCTCTTCGAAGGTGAGCACGTAATCAACATTCGGATCTTTTCTGGCTTCATGTCTTTTGGCAACGCAGGGCCCTAAAAACACCACTTTCGCGTCCGGATGTTTTTCTTTGGCTATCTGCGCGGCATAAAACATGGGAGAGCCCGTGTCTGATACATATTTCTTTAATTCCGGAATATGTTTGTCAACCAATGCCACATAGGATGGGCAACACGAAGTGGTCATAAATGGTTGTCCCTCGGCTAATTTTTCTTTCAATTCGTGAGCTTCACGCGCTGTGGTCTCCATGGCTCCCTGTGCTACTTCGATCACGTCTGCAAACCCGATTTCCTTAATTGCTCCGTACACTTGGTCTATTGGGGCTTGATATTGAGCTAAGATGGATGGAGCTACCAGTGCTACAATCTTCTCTCCGTTGCGAATTTGTTGCAGAATATCAAATGTCTGTGAGATCTCGAATATGGCTCCGAAAGGACAGGCGTTGATGCACTTTCCGCAATAGATGCATTTCGATTCATCAATCACCTCGATTCCATATTCATTGCGAGTGATCGCCTTTACCGGACACGATTCTTCACATGGAATTGGTATATACACAATCGAATGGTAGGGACAGTTATCCATACAGATTCCACAACTGATGCATTTGTCGTGATCTATCATTGCCTTGCCGTTGGGTTGGAATGCGATCGCGTTTTTTGGACAGTTCATATAGCAAGTCCTTGCCACACATCCTCGGCAGAGATTGGTCACCTCATAATTGTCCTGAACGCACGATGAGCAGGCGTCGTCGATTACGCATAGAATATTTTCCTTGGTTACCTCGGTGCGAAGCAACGCTCTTTTGGCGTAATCCGAAAGGGGCATCAGTTCGTCCTGTTCATCTTTCATGTCAAATCCCATCAGTGGAAACGATTTGTATTTCCACACCGCCCGTTCTTTGTGAACGCAACATCTTCCCCGTACTTTAGTGTGTTGTGGGGTTAATTCGATGGGCAGACGATCTATTTCATCCAATAATCGGCCTTCATTCCATAATTTCACTAACTTCGCCAGCAAGATGCGGCGTACAATCATCACATTGTTTGCAAATGCCATACTCTATTTTATATCGGATCGGACTCGTTTGTCAAGCCCAGTATTCATCGGTTCGCTTCTCAGTCCGATCGTTGTTTCTATAATTATTTCTCAGTATCCCAGTTGTCTGTTCTGAATGGAGCCAAAGGAAGTCCGAGGTTACTGAATACCTGTCCCACCTGATAGTTTCTGAAGCAGTATCTTACTGCTGTGGGATTAGACACTTGGTCTGAATTCACCTCAATGGTTCTTCCTCTTCCAATCAATGTTGCTTTGGCGGGATAAAATATTTTGTCCGCACCGGCTATTTCGAAGCCTGGTATTTGATTGTATATAGGCGACCACATTCCTTCGTTGTTTTCAAATGTGAGCAATATCTTGTTCTCTTTTACTTCCATCGATTTATAAACCGGAGATTTATATTTGATCGGCAACTTATAGGTATCGCCCAGTGCCCAATATGCCAACCGTTCAGCGATTTCTCTTTTATGTGCGGGATGAATACACTCTTTTTCTCCTGTGTCCACCGAAACCACCATCCCTGTATTTGGGTTGTTGGCAGCGATCTTTGATTGAGATTCATAGAAATAGCCCGATGTCCATCCGTTTGGGTCGTCATATTGGTATGGCGCGATCTGCACGAAGTAGAAGGGCATAGTCGGATTGCTAAACAACTCTCTCCACTTATTGATATGTCTTTCAGCAAGGCGTTCGTATTGAGAATGTCTTCCTCTGTTGCTCTCTCCTTGATACCAGAGTACTCCTTTGACAGTATATTCCTTGATAGGGTCGATCATCGCGTTGTAGAGCAATGTCGGAGGCTGGTTCGGATTTTTGACCTCTCCCGATTGATTTAGAAATGCGAGATCAAACTCCGGAAATGCATTGAAAGATTCCTTGTCCAACCACGTTTCTATGGTTGATCCTCCCCATGAGGAGTGTATAATTCCAATGGGAACATCCAGTGCCTTTTCCAAATAGTT
The DNA here is from genome assembly GCA_047972845.1 of Bacteroidales bacterium. Taxonomy (GTDB): domain Bacteria; phylum Bacteroidota; class Bacteroidia; order Bacteroidales; family JBKEBB01; genus JBKEBB01. Next base: position 683 of record JBKEBB010000046.1, on the reverse strand, counting down.
TGCAAAGAAATATCCGATGGCTGTTGCGCGAGCCACAACGTCCGGGGTGTTTAGCTCCCATCCTGCCGTTTTGCACTCTTCAACGGGGGTGCGACTCCAGTCCTTTTGTACTGTGGCAATCCGTATCTGTCGTTCAGGGCGTGCCAGATTGATCAAATCGGTCGATTCGTAGGTCGGTTCCCCAAAGTATCCACTCATCGGTTGCTCCATGTTGGATTGTCCGGAGCACAACCAAACCTCACCAATCAAGATGTTTTTTATCGTTAGTGTTGTTCCGTCTGAAAAAGTAATTTCATAGGGGCCTCCCGCTTTAGGAGTCTCTACCGCTTGAATCCATTCCCCTTTATCGTCTGCCTTAGTTGTATATGTTTTGCCGTTCCAAGAGGTGCGGATCAACACATTGCTTTTTGGTGTAGCTTTACCCCAAAGGTTGGCCTTGGTCTGCTGTTGTAGTACCATGTTATCTCCCAAAATGGCAGCCAATTTGACTTCAGCATTTGCTGTGTTGAGCAGAAGGAGTGCGAAAAACAGAATTACAATCTTTTTCATAACGAATTCTCTATTTTGTTGGTTAGATATCGCGGAGCTCACGTGCCAATAATATAATCATTCCCTTAGGGGGTGTAAATTTTGCTTTAGCCCAACTTACAGGAAACATTCTCTCCCTCCGAGTTTTCGGATAC
>JBKEBB010000036.1:0-13599 GCA_047972845.1 Bacteroidales bacterium | reverse complement strand
GATTTTATCTATGAGAACTTGAGGATACAGAACAACGTGATCGGATGCAGTCACAAATACGGAGTGAAGAAACTGCTCTTCTTGGGGAGTACCTGTATCTATCCGGCCAATGCCCCCCAACCCATGTCGGAAGAGTGTCTGCTAACCTCACCCTTGGAATATACTAATGAGCCTTATGCGATAGCAAAGATTGCCGGACTGAAAATGTGTGAGAGTTTCAATCTGCAATACGGTACGAACTTTATCGCCGTGATGCCGACCAATCTATATGGTCCCAATGATAACTTCGATCTTGAAAAGAGCCATGTGCTACCAGCATTGATACGAAAGATATAACTCTGTAAGTGTATGATGAGTGAATACTGTGAGGCAATCAGAAACTACCTGGATATACGTCCGGTGGAAGGAGTAACGGGATCAAATAGCGGAGAAGAGATTGCTTCTGTTCTGAGAAAATACGGAATCACACACAATGAAGGGGGAATAACGGTAGAAATATGGGGAAGCGGAAATCCGATGAGAGAGTTTCTCTGGAGTGAGGAGATGGCTGATGCCTGCGTTTATATCATGGAACAGGTTGACTTTGATGATCTGAAACCCGAGCAGGGAGATATACGAAACTGCCACATCAATATCGGAACAGGAAAAGAAATAAGCATCCGCGATCTGGTTATGCTGATAGCTAACACCATCGGATACGAAGGAAGATTCCAATTCAATGCCGATAAACCCGACGGAACTATGCGCAAACTGACTGATCCTACTAAATTGCACCGACTGGGTTGGCACCACCGGATTGAAATAGAAGAAGGAGTCAGACGAATGTTTGAATGGTACATTTCGTAATATGAGAAGTAAGGAAATAAAAAAATCCGATCTATAATGGATCGGATTTTTTTATTTCGTATGATCGCAAATTATCAATTATAGTTCACGAATCTTGATGTTGCGGAACCAAACATCGTAGCCATGGTCTTGCAATCCGATGTATCCTTTACGAGCGATACCTTCTTGCCAGCCTGGGAAGTTCTTGAATTTGCTTTTTGCAACCATTTCATCCCACTCTTTGGTCCACAATTCGTATTCAACCACTTTTGTGCCATTCATCCAATGTTCGGCTTTGCCGTCTTTCACTTTGATTACACAAGTGTTCCATTCGCCTGCAGGCTTAACAGTAGCAGGATCAGCAGGAAGAATATCGTACAACGAACCGGCCAAGTGACTGTCGATCTTGTTATCTGTTGCATCTACGTTGTCCAATACTTGAACCTCAGGAGCCGCCCAATAGATAGGTTTACCGGGTACCTCACGTACATAGTAGAAAATACCTGAGTTAGCTGCTTTTTCAGCTTTCCAGTCGATTGACAATTCGAAGTTAACATACTCTTTTGGATAGTATAACACATCCCCGTTAGCACCACTACCTTTTCTCTTACCTTCAGCAGTGAATACTTTCATTGATTTGTCCTCAATTACCCAGTTTTTGGGCATTTCAGTACCGTTACATTGACGCCAGCCGTTGAATGTTTTTCCATCAAACAGCAAAACCCAACCTGCCTTTTTTCCCTTCGATGTAAGTTTGTTCTGTGCGAATGCAGCAGTAGACATTACCAAAGCAACAGCCAAAAGCATGGCTTTAATTGAAATCGTTTTCATGTTTATTTGTTGGTTAGTTAATGATAAGTTCATTTTTAACACTCCAAAGATACCTTTTTTTTCAGTTACGCAAAGGCTGATAACTCATTTTCTTTATTGGTAAGATAAATTTGTACCTTTGCCCGCCGAATCAATTCATTAAATAGACGAAAAAGTATGATTACGACAATGATTCTTCTGTTTATTGTCGCCTACGTGATGATCGCGTTCGAACATCCGTTGCGAATAAACAAAGCTGCGCCGGCTTTGATCGCCGGGATGGTAATGTGGGTATTATATATTCTCTCCGCTCAGGAGCTTGTACCCGTAGTATCTGCAACAGACTTCAATTATTTTCTTGAAATAAATCCCTCACTTCAACACAAAGGCTTATCGGAACAAGTGATAGACTTTGTTGTAGAAAAACAGGTATTGACTCACATTGGAGATATCGCCGAGATTATTCTTTTTCTTATGGCGGCAATGGCTATCGTGGAGATGATCGACGCCCATGGTGGCTTTATGTTTATCACCAACCGAATTACCACCACAAACAGAAAGAAACTTCTTTGGATTATCGCTTTCATATCATTCTTCATGTCGGCTGTATTGGACAACCTCACCACCTCGATCGTGATGGTCATGTTGCTCCGAAAACTTGTTGCCAACTACAAAGAACGCTGGATATTCGCCTCTATTATCATTATAGCAGCTAATGCTGGAGGTGCATGGTCTCCAATTGGAGACGTGACCACCATCATGCTTTGGGTGAAAGGAAACATTACCACTTCAGGAATTATCCCTTATCTATTCCTCCCTTCTTTCGTATCAATGGTAATATCCACAGCGATAGCATCGCGCTTTTTAAGTAAAAGAGCGATAACGGTGTCCAAAGAAAGGTTGGAAATGATTAATGTAGTTCCCTTATTGACACGCTACAATCGTTTGGCTATTTTAGCCATCGGAGTTGTTTGTTTATTGGGCGTTCCTGTATTTAAATCAATCACCCATCTTCCTCCTTTTATAGGAATGTTGTTGGGATTGGTGATTGTGTGGACATACACAGAGCTGATGTATCGACGGAAAAAGTCGATGAGTGAAAATGAAAAACTGAGAGTTTCGACCATATTACATCGAATTGACACTACCACCATCTTTTTCTTTCTCGGAATACTTATGGCTGTTTCCGCACTTGAAGTCAGCGGTGTTTTAGGTCAATTCTCACAATTTATTGATGAAAAGATCGGAAATATCTACATCATTAATATCGTTATCGGAGTGCTCTCTTCAATTGTAGATAACGTACCTTTAGTTGCCAGTGCGATAGGAATGTATCCCGTTGCCAATGAAGCAATGATTGCCACAGCGACAAATCCCGAATACCTCTCTTACTTTGCAGTGGACGGCAACTTCTGGCAATTCCTTGCTTATTGTGCAGGGGTGGGTGGTAATATTCTGATTATCGGTTCGGCTGCCGGAGTAGTGGTAATGGGATTGGAGAGAATCAATTTTGTGTGGTATTTCAAGAATATCTCACTGCTCGCTTTCATAGGATATCTTGCCGGTGCGGCCATATATCTACTTGAGGTAGCGATCTTTCAATAATCATTCAATCACAGAGGGGTTCTTTTGATATCGAACCGTAACAATCAACATAAAGGAGGGAGCTATTATCCCTCCTTTTCTCCGAAACAGAGCAGTCGCCCCTTCGAAGTTAGGATATAGAACCGATTGTCTATAACCGCCGGAGTAGCAACAATCGTCTCTCCCACGTCATACTGCCAAAGAATCGATCCGTCAGCCAGATCAATGATAGCCAACTGTCCCTCTTTGGTGCAGGCAATCACTTTGTTTCGGGATATAATGGGGGAACTCTCCCCACTTTTCCCTGTCAGTTTGATACGCCATTTCTCTTCTCCACTGTTTCTATCCAACGTAGTCAAATAGCTTTCGCTGTCGAGCACAACAATGTAGTCATTCGAACAGGCCGGAGCCGAAAGCATGGATCCTTGCTCTTGGGTAGAAGTGATCAATTGTCTGCTCTCTTTGATTCCTCCCTCCTCTAATATCAATTCATACAGATTTCCTCCGTAATCGGCCACATAGGCACGATTGTCTCGAATAGTAGGCGAGGCGGGAATATAGGTAGAGGCTTGGAAAGAGTCAACCACCGCCCCAAGGGCCAGATCAACCATACGAACCAACGCGTCGCATCCGCCGAAAAGGACGTACTGATTCCAGTGAGCCATCGAGCCGTTGATATAATATCCCGATTCAAACTTATTTCGCTCCATCCCGGTTGTCATATCCACACAATACATGTAGTAGTCGTAACTACCAAAGGTAATATTTCTCTTTCCGTCAATGTCAATCCAATTGGGAGCACCGCTCACTTGACCAAAGGTCTCGAATGTCCATACCGTATCGCTTTGTGTGAGTGAAACGGCCGACACCACTCCATCGTTGGCACCGATATAATAGATCGAATCAACAATGGTTCCCGTAGCCTCCACCGATTTATTGAGCGGATAGTGAAATACGCTCTCTCCATTCGCTCCTATACCTCTAATATTTCCTTTCCTATCGCAGAAATAGGCAATTCCATTCCTAACCACGGGTGAACCGTCTGCCCGTTGGTCATTGACATAGCTCCACAACAACACCGGAGATTCCGGCAATCGGTTGTCGGTATATCCACTCAATCCTCTGTCTGCCCTGGCGATTGGCCAGTTGTTACCACTCGATTCCGAAGAGACGGGCTTAAGCCAAAGGATAGAAATAATAACGATTAAGAGGATCGGAATAACGGCAATTCCACGTCGATATTGTCTGATGATCATAGGCGTTACTTTAAAATATCTTCATATATGGCTCCTGTTGGACAAAGCGATACTACATAATCGGGCACATTTCCCACACTTTCCGCAGGGATAACCACCTCCATCGAAAATCCGCGACCTTTGAATGTAAACGCATCCGTGGTGTTGTACACACATAGCCCGCATCGAATGCACTTCATCTTGTCATACACAATATGGTCATTGATCCGCACAGGTTCGCCCTGCGTCAATCCCGAATAGCGGGGATAGGTATTGAATTTCGCTTTATAGGAGGCTGCTAAGGTCATCAGCGCGCAATGCTTCGGGTTGCACGGAGGCACGCATTTAGCCACGTGATCACTCATCAGCAACTCAAGTGCCTGCCGACGCAACTGTCTCACTTCGTCGCTCTCGGTATCAATCTCCATTCCCTCCACCGGCACTGTTGTGCACGAGGGAAGAACCTGTCCTGTCACACTGTTCTTCACCACACAAACCATACACGATGATTTATGTTTATACCCCTTGGCGTAACAGAGTGATGGAATGTCGTATCCCTCTCTTCGGGCTACTTCGATCAGAGTTTCTTCTGGGTGAACTTCGACTGTTTTATTATTTAGTTTAATCTGCATGGGCATAAAGATTGTTTGTTTTACATCGTAGAAACGGTTCCAAGTTCCGCCTCCTTTGTTCCTTGCCTCAAGAGCAAGAGTGGTTTCATCTCATTCGGTACGGTTTACACGTCATCCCTCTACCTTCTCCAAGGATCTTTTGCTCACCCGCTTGATCGAATCGTAGTGACACTCATCAATACAAAGACCGCAAAGCACACATTTCTCCATATCTATCCAATGCTGCTCGTAAGGCACATACGGAATAGCATCTACCGGACATGCTTTCGCACATTTAGTACATCCGATACAACTTTCATCGATCACAAGCGAAATCATATCCTTACATATTCCCGTGGGACAATATCCGTTGATATGCGCTTCATACTCCTCTCTGAAATATTTCAACGTGGTAAGTACCGGATTGGGAGCTGTCTTTCCTAATCCGCACAGCGAAGATTGCTTGATAGACTGAGTCAATGATTCGAGCGTATCAAGATCTTGCGGCTTACCCTTACCGCTGCATATTCGATCGAGAATATCCAGCATGCGCCTAATTCCAACTCGACAGAAGGTACACTTTCCACACGATTGTTCGCAGGTGAAACTTAAGAAGTAACGGGCGACATCGACCATACAGTCCGTTTCGTCCAACACCACCAATCCTCCCGATCCCATCATTGCACCCAGCCGATTAAAGGCATCAAAGTCCACCGCTATATCACACAACTCGGCCGGAATACATCCTCCCGAAGGACCACCCACTTGAACCGCCTTCAGCTTCTTACCACCCTCAATACCTCCACCAATCTCTTCAACGATTCTATTCAGTGAAATTCCCATCGGAACCTCGATCAATCCTCCATGACGAATCTTTCCGGCAAGGGCAAACACTTTCGTTCCTTTGCTGCTCTCGGTTCCTACGGAGGCGTAATGGTCTTCCCCTTTTCGCATGATATAGGGAATCTGGCTCAAAGTCTCCACATTGTTCACCAACGTCGGTTTATCAAACAACCCTTTCACCGCGGGGAATGGAGGACGTTGTTTAGGAAATCCTCTATCACCTTCAATTGAGGCTATCAACGCCGTCTCTTCACCACACACAAAAGCCCCTGCCCCCTCGAATATATCTACTTCAAATTGGAATCCACTACCCAATATATCGGCACCTAACAATCGGTGTTCTTTACATATTTCAACGGCTGAACGAATTCGCGTGACAGCCAATGGATATTCAGCTCGAATGTAAAATACTCCTTTGGATGCTCCTACCGCATAAGCCGCGATCAACATTCCTTCAATCACCCGGAATGGATACGATTCGAGCAACATTCGGTCCATAAAGGCTCCGGGGTCACCCTCGTCGCCATTGCATATCACCACCTTCTCATCACTCTCAACCGATGCCACAATCTCCCATTTCTTTCCGGTGGGGAAACCACCTCCTCCGCGTCCGCGAATTCCACTTTTTAATATACTTTGTACAATCGAATCAGGCGCGATGGAGTCTTGAAGTATATTCTTCAACGCGTCAAATCCCCCATAGGCCATATAGTCATCTATATCCAGGGGAGTCTGCTTACCATATCCCGAGGTAGAGATATGCATCTGAGGAGAAAGAAAATTATTGATAATCTCGTTTCGCTTCGTTTCGGATTTCCATACCACATTATCCCATGTGATATCGGTATGAATATCATCAATCCGCCATAAAAACTTGTTTGTCCATTGACGAAAACGGCTTATAGGCTTGAAGTGCTGTTGGAGTATTTCTTTTATCTCAACGGCTTTTACGTTCGGATAGCGAGCCACATTGCCATCTTCTTGAACAATATCGATCAACGGCACCTTGTTACACACTCCCACACAACCCACTGATTTTATCTTGACATCAATGCCCAACTCAGCCGATGCGCGTTGCAGTTCTTCGTATATATCAGACGATCCACTTGCCATGCAACAAGAGCCCATACCCAAGCGCACCTCTCCGGCTATCGGTCGGCTTTTCTTTTTTGTTCCCTCTGTAGCTTCCGTGGTAAGTGTCGAAATGAAATCGTCAACCACCTCTCCAACCTTACCCGGCAATACATGTCCGTAGGTCTTTTCATCGATTTGCACCACGGGAGCCAATGTACAACATCCCAAGCATGCGATCTTCTCTACCGTAAAAAGGAAATCGGGAGAGGTATGTCCTCCTTCTATTTTCAGATGTCTGAGAAACGAATCGTACACATTGCTTGCCCCTTTCACGTGACAAGCCGTTCCGGTGCACACTTTAATAATATGTTCTCCCACCGGCAAATGCCTGAACTGCGAATAAAACGTCGATACACTCACCGCCTGCGCCCGATCTATCTCTGTTTGAGAATAGAGATATTCCATCGCTTCGTGAGGCAGATAGTTGAACTCCTTCTGCATCTCCTGCAAAAGCGGGATGATGTGCCGTCGTTCCCGTCCTATCCGGGCAATGATCGCATCTATTTTCCCGGTTAATTCGGAGTTGGATTCATTCGTTGAATTACAGTTGCAATCCGAACAATGTTGGCTTATATCTTGGTCCGTTGAATTATTCATTCGTCTATCAATTTCCCCGCGGAAAAGAGGCAAATAAACTCCTTCCATATGGGATTAACATACTCAATCAATTTATTTGGGGCTACTCACACAGTACAGATTTGTTTCTGTTCGAACAACTACTTTTCCATCGGTAAATGCAGGTGTAGTCATTCCTTTCATTCCGGTATTGAACGACGCTATTTGCGCACATTCGGCATCCGCTCTAAAAATAAACATCCGACCCGAGTTGTCCATAATGTAAATCTTTCCCTCAACAATCATGGGAGAGGAATAAAACTCACCTCCTGTTTCAACCTCCTTGACTACTTGTCCTGTTTTGGCATCGTAACAGGCCAACATTCCATAGCTCGTGGCAACATAGAGGTGATTGGCCGTTGCCACAGGACTCGACACTTCGGGCAAGAAATCTTCAGATTTCCACAACAACGATCCATCCGCTCCATTGATAGCTACCACACTCGAGTACTCACTTGCTCCGAATATTACTCCGTTGGCTGCCGTAGGACTTGCCCCAACCTCCCCTGAGAAGCATTCCAACTTCCATAATTGCTCTCCCGTGGAAGGGTTGTAGGCTATCATATTGGGCAATCCCATCAATACAAGTTGTGGCTTCCCGCCAACCTGAGCAATAATAGGAGATCCCCAAGCAATTTTATCGCTTGGCCGTGCTTTTCGCCACCGTTCATTACCCGTTTGAGCATCCAGCGCGATAAGTGCCGGAGCGGTTGTATTGTCATATTGAATAAAGAGCGTTTTGCCATACATCAACAACGAAGAGGCATACCCGTAATGGTTGTCGGGCACTCCAAGGTTTTTGGCCCAAAGTCGTTTTCCGTTCGTATCCACTCCCATCACATCGCCCGTGGCAAATATGGCACAAACCACCGATCCATTGGTTGATACGGTAGAGGCGGCCAAACCTGTTCCATGAGATGTTTTGGGCATCACCGAAGGAGATCCCGGAATATTATCCGCTTTCGCTGTCCACAGCAGTTTGCCCGAGGAGAGTTCAAAGCAATAGAGTTCCCTTGATTGGTTGTTGGCTCCGGTAACAAACACATGATTCCCGTTTATGACCGGAGAACTATGTCCGGTAAGGGGAATCTTTACATTCCAAGCGATGTTCTTACCGGAAGTCACATCCCACTGCACAGGAACATTCTTCGCGGCGGAATGTCCAACCCCGTTATTTCCTCTAAACGCGTTGTGAGTCACTTTCGATACTTCAATAGGAGCTGTAGCTGCCGCTTCTCCCACTTCACCGGCTTCTCCATTCAGATTATCTGTTCCATTTGTATTCTCCTCCGTTGCGGGAGCTCCCTCTTCGGGAAGTGCCTGTGTGGTCTCTCCGGCCGATTCCGATTGTTCAATCGTCTCGACAGCCGCAATCACCTCCTTATTCCCTCCACCGGGGAATAACGAATACAGCTCCATGTTCAACATAATAAACATGACCGACACGACAGCGAAACCAATCCCTGTCCATCGTACATACTTACGAGCAAGCGTTTTCATCGCCCAATCATCTATCGGATCAATCTCTTTATCGGGAAGATCTTTCAGTCCGTCGTAATAAATTCTCAAGGAAACCACCAGCACTATAAACAACACAACTAATATAAAAATACCTGAGGTAAGCGCATTTTTATTTACGAAAAAGGCTTTTCGGGCCATCAGATCAAGTTGACGGATCTGGTCAAACAGCTCCGTGTTTTCACTGTTCTGATCGCTCAATACCTTGAGTTGTGCCAACACCTCATTTTCATGGATAAGGCTTCCTCTGGTTTGAATGTAGTTAACGGCCATCATCACGGAAAATATTACGATAAAAAGGGAGGTGATGACAGCTACGTTGCGTGCAATGTTTCGCAGAAGTTTCGGGTCAATATTCATCATTTTTGTTTCAATAATTCTGTATTTAGTACTAAGCCGGTAGGATCTAAAGTGTTTTGAGGACAATAGGAGAAACAGCGTCCGCAACTTATGCAGGCAGCCGAATCAATGGTGTAGGTCTTGCGTGTTCGTTTCAACGAGAGTGACAACAACGTCAATCCCACCACCAAACCAAAGAAGGCGCCTACCCAGGTAGAATGCATCTTGAACTGCGATTGCACAACCTCAACCTCTTTTTGGAGATCTTCCACCGTTCCTCCTTTGCCAAAGAAGGCCTGAAGCTCCACCGTTTCAATGCTCTGCGTATCCGCCTGTCCTGTCTTCACGAGTTCAAGCAACTGCACCCGTTTATTGGCTAAACTGAGCGTATCACTTACCGAACGGAGCAACATAGCACCTACCCCCATCAACAATGGAAGTACGATCATGTAGAGCAACACCCGTCGAACCCCCTTTGCCCTGCTCTCTTTAATCTGGTTTTCGTAAGGCGGAAGAATCGCATCTACGGGACAGGCATTACGACACAGGTCGCAATTGATACATCCATGACGGGTGATCTCGGTCTTTTTGAACGACACCCTTGAAAAAAGAGACAATACCGCTCCATAGGGACAGATAAATCGACAAAAGGGGCGTCCTATAAAAAGTGAAAGAATTAGAAGCACAATACCAAAACCGATTATCACGGTATCTCCCCCCAGTCTGAATATGCCTACAAAGGGATCATATCGACAAATCAGGTATCCGCTTCGGGTAATCGCGAACAAGACGGCAAACCCGAGATAAAACCAAGGGATAAGTCCCAACGTGGCGCTGATGGCTTTTGACAACCGGAAGCTTTTTATATGTACCAACTCCTGAATCGCACCGAGCGGGCAAACTCCTCCGCAAAATACACGACCGAAAAAGAGAGTAAACAGTATGGGTAATACGAAAAACAACAATACCCCGATCGGAACAACGATGGATGAATCGGCCACTCCGGCGGCAATGTTCTGTAACGAACCCACACTACAAACGCATCCCTCTCTGAAGAATCCGAAATAGAGTACAGAGGCTACCGTTACCCATAATACGGGACGACGAATGGATCTTTTAATAACCGCGTAGGCTACCACTCCCATCAACGCCACCAGCACGATCAGATCGATAATGCCCCAAATAGGCTCGGCAGGCACCGGATAGTAGTGCGTGGGATACTCATAGCCTGAACTGAAATCAGGTTTGGGAAAACGATTTACCGCGTTCGCGCAAAAGGCGGTTGCAGATATGATCAACGAACTTACAGCTCTTTTCATCTCTATTCCCCCGCTTTTAAATCGTACGCCTTTCTATGTGGAACCCGTTGAATGGCATCTGATGGACACACCCGCGCTATGGCACATTCGTTGCAATTGGTACATACCTCTTGTTTGATCTGCAGATAGAGTGATCCGTTGCCAAATGAATTACACCCTTTCACGCATAGGCCACATCCGATGCACTTTTCTTCCTCAATGGAGTATTCGAAATAAGGTTCCTCTACGAAGGTGCGAACGATGGCTCCGGTGGGGCACATCAGATTTTCGGCACCTGTATTCAGATTCTTTACATTCTGGCGAAAATATCCTCCACACAGATCGCAATATCCACACACTTTTACCGCATGGACACATTTCACCGCCGAAATTGGCAACACACAATCCGTTTCACAGCGAACGCACTGAATGCACTTGTTGGGGTCGATCTGCCAAAACATCTCTTCGTCGGCCTCCAGCGAACGTTTGGCCAGAAATCCGGTGAGTGTGACAATAGCACTTCCCGCTACCAACGCCCCGGTACGTTGGAGAAACTGTCTCCGATCGATCGGTTTATCGCTCTTCTTACTCATAGGGTTATTTATTCATTTGTTAAGGTAGTTTGAAACTCCTTGCTTGTTTATCTATTTGAATCAATTCGGTCATATTCTATTTTCTGAATCAAGCGGGACTTGTACCAATAATCTCCGCTCGGATTGCTCTTTCGATCAGCTCCTTTTCTTTTTACGGTGTACACCGGAGTGATCTGCGCTGTACACCGGAATAGACCGCGCTGTACACCGCGCTCGCAATCAGTCTGCTCCTAATAGGAAATAGAAATGCTCCTTGCGGCGAATCATTGCAACGGGATTAGCTATTACGTGTCGATCTATCTTCACGCAGCTACTCTCCCGCTTGGTTCACCCAGAATTTCACCTCTCTATCCCTGGCCGTAACCAATGTGTCACCGATCAGTCCGATAAAATAGGCAGTAGCTGAGGTTCCAAGAATCTTTCCGGCCAACAACGTTTTTTGATGCACTCCCTCTTTGTCATACAGAGCGATGCGGGGCACTCCCTTTTCGGAAGTGATAAACGATCCGTCGGCAGTAGGGATCAGATAGGCGGGATTACAACATCCCGCGAACGCTCCCGACTCTCCACCGGTTACTCCCCAGGCCGAAAGAAACTTCCCATCAACAGAAAAACGCTCAATCCGATGTTTTCCTGAATTTACAGCATACACAGTGTCGTTTTTCCCAAAAACATCAAACGTATAACTTGGAATCACAAAACCAACAGGACTATTGATGAACTGTTTGAACAACCCCTCGGTGTCATATACACAGACATTCTTATTGGACGCATCGGTAACATACACACGATCCGCCATAAGAGATAGCGAAACATAATCAGAGTTATCACTACAAGCCTCCCATTCACGTATCACACTGCCATCGGTGGTATTGATCACTGCAATTCGGGTGGGATAGAGCAGATAGAGTTGTTGAGTGGAATTGTCCAAATAGATATCTCTCACTCCTTTCTCAACGGCAAACTTAGCAATGGTTTCACCCTCGGAATGGACAACGGAAAGAAGGGTTCCGGTCAATACAGCCATGAATGAGTCGGCAACTACAAACGATTCGATCGGTTGCTCAAATTGAATCGAACGGATCGTTCTAAGCAAAGCAGCCTCCTCACCTATTCCACCGATCATATTCAATGTAGGAGTGGATGTGGGACTAAACAGCTGCCGTCCAAAATAGGCGGCAAATCCGGCAATAATCAAAAGAAAAAGGAAATTGGCGAAAACGCGCCCGTACTTTTTTTCTGCATCCATATCTATTGCTTTCGTAATATCCGTTCATCATTCCCTAATCAAACGGGAAAATTGAACGAACGATTAATAATTATAATCCACAACTGATCGCAATCTAATCTTCGACTTTCAGACACACCACGTGGTGAGCATCGCGTACAATCAGATACCCATCGGCATAAGCCATTGGTCCCCAAGCATCCACCCCCTCTAATATTCGCTGCGAACGAATGAGTGTGGGTTCGTTTGCTCCCATCCGATACATAAACAGTTCGCCATCGTCTTTAAAGACAAACATCACATCGCCTACAACCATAAAAGGGCCTAATCCGAATCGTTCATCCGCTCCCGACTGCCACACCGTACGTCGCAAATCGGAAGGGTCATAACTAACCAGTTTTCCTCTTGCCCCACCTCCATCTTTGGGCAAAACGGAATATATTTTACCATTGTAGATCATCGGAGTTTGTTGTTCACAAGCGATTCCTTCGATAGGTCTGTGCTGCTCAACAATGGTAGCTTTCGCGGGAGAACCCGAAACACGTAAAGTGGCACCTCCCGCACCATATCCGGCAACGAGAAGAATGTCTGAACTGTTCATACGTAAAGCCGAAGGAGCGATTACGCTGGGCTGCCATGTGGTGACGTTCCACAAAAGGTCTCCTTTACGTTCTCCCTCCGCGGCCACTCCACAAACTCCTCCGATACCCATATAAACGAATGTTTTTTGTCCGTTGACAGTCATGGGAAGAATAGAAGAGTGAGACATCTTAAATTTGGTTTCATTGGGGGTTTCCCACCGTTTCTCACCGGTCATCACATCGTAACCTGCCATCAGGATGGAGTCGCCTGCAGGGGCAAGGATCAACTCGTCATTAAGCACCAAAGGACATTGTCCGGTGTACCAAAAGGGAATCTCGGTGTGATAATTCTTCTGCAAGTCGAGCGCCCAAATCAACTCTCCGG
>JBKEBB010000350.1:0-15115 GCA_047972845.1 Bacteroidales bacterium | reverse complement strand
CCACGTCTCTACGACGAATACGGCAAATAAAAATTCCCAAATGCAGGCAATCGCCTACCGCCAGGGGTTGTTGTCGGTTTGTATAGGTGGGATAAAATCGGCTGTGACGAAATATGCGAACATCCATTCCATTCCTTTTAAATGGCAGACACGTTTTCATGATCATATTATACGAGATGTGAACGAAATGAATCGCATCGCCGATTATATCGAGAACAATGTGGCGCGATGGGAGATGGATTGTTTTCATGAGAAGGGCCGCCTATAGAAATCTAAACTTCAGGTATTCGAATAATTTCAAAATAAGGCGACATTTTATGGACAAGTTTTCGTCGAAACATCACTTATAATAGGGCTTCCACGTTTTCTTGATGCAAGAAAGTTTTGTGGATGTATTGTGCATAAATAAAAATTGTATCTTTGGTTCAATTATTTGTCGGCATTGTTTTAAACGTACCTATTCTACACCATGATATGAGCATCGAAGTGTACGATGACCTCTCCTTCGCATTCAGTGAAAAGATTACGAAAACCTACAGTACCTCTTTTTACTCTGCCAGCCGCCTCTTCTCCCCCGAGATAAGGACGGCTATATACAGTATTTATGGATTTGTTCGTCTGGCCGACGAAATAGTCGATACCTTTCACACCATTGCTCAGGCTGCCCTGCTCGATCAGTTCGAGCGGGATTATGACCTGGCTTTTCTCCAAGGGATCAGTGCCAATCCCGTCCTCCACTCTTTCCAACTGACAGTAAAAAGATTCCATATCCCGGATGAATACATTCGTTCGTTCATCACCAGCATGCGTGCCGACTTGCATAAGAAGATCTATTCGACCCAACCGGAGGCGGATGCCTATATTTACGGATCGGCCGATGTGGTGGGACTGATGTGTCTAAAGGTCTTTTGCGGAGATGACACTGAACTGTTCAACCAGTTGGTGGGGCCAGCCATGCGCTTAGGTTCGGCCTTTCAGAAGGTGACCTTTCTGCGCGACTTGAAAAACGATGTAGAGCTGCTGGGGCGAATCTATTTTCCGAACTTCTCATGGGAGGGGTTTGACGAACCTACTAAAGAGAGGTTGGTGAAAGAGATAGAGGGTGATTTTGAAGTGGCGAATCTAGGTATTCTGGCGCTTCCGGAGAACTCACGGCTGGCTGTGACCGTGGCCTATAACTATTATCTGAAACTACTGCACAAGATAAAAGAGACTCCCGCCAAGGAGTTGAAGTCTAAACGAATCAGGGTGTCGAATGTCAACAAATTGTGGTTGCTTTCGGAAGCTGTCATTACGCATAAATTGAAGCTGTTAAGCATATGATGGAAAAAGAGAATTGGGTGCAACTGGTCGATGAACAGGATAATCCCATATGGATGATGGAGAAGATGGAGGCGCACCGCCTTCCGGCATTGCATCGGGCGGTGTCGATATTGGTGTTTAATTCCCGTGGAGAGTGGCTGCTTCATCAGCGAGCCGATGAGAAATATCATTCGGGAGGATTGTGGACTAACGCCTGCTGTACGCACCCTTTTGTGGGGGAAAGTTACGAGAAGGCTGCCCGACGACGCCTTGCTGAAGAGATGGGTGTGGCGGTGAAGGGAGAGCTCAAGCCCGCCTTTGATTTTGTGTATCGTGCCAAGGTAAACGACGAGTTGACCGAATATGAATATGATCGAGTGCTTCTTTACACCACCGACGAAGAGCCGATGCCCAACGCAGATGAGGTGCAGAGTTGGAAGTATATCGGACATCAGGATCTGTCGGTTGATATGCGGAAAAATCCGGACGATTATACCGAGTGGTTTAAATTGATCTTTGCCAAGTGTGAAGAGGCGGGTCTGTGTAAATCACTATGACACTCGGTGCCGAAAATAGAAAACTGAGTCTGATTCAACACCTGTTAGGAGTAGATTTTGCCCCGCGCGATCGATGGATGGTGAAACAGGTTGTGGTGTTTTACTTGGTGGGTGTGGTGGGATTTGTCATTCCCTTCACTCATACGCTTTTTATTAGGCTGACTCCGTTGATCCTGTTGATGTCGCTCGGAGTGCTTCTATACTACCATCGACCAACGCTCGACCTGAAAACAGGGGGGTATATGTTCTTTGTCTGGTTGGCCGGATTTTTTGTGGAGATGTGGGGGGTGAACAGCGGATTACTTTTTGGCAGCTATCTGTATGGAGAGGGATTGGGCGTGAAGCTTGTCGGTACGCCCGTGCTTATAGGCGTGAATTGGGTGTTGATGGTTTATCTCTCCTCCGCGCTCTTCTCCCGATTGCCCCGAACGGTGATGAGTCGTGTGGTCTATCCATCGTTGGTGATGGTGGGGTATGACGGTGTGATGGAGCTGGTGGCTCCGATGATGGATATGTGGTCGTTTGCGAACGGAGTGGTGCCAATGCAAAACTATGTGATGTGGTTGGTGTTGTCGCTCCTCTTTCATTCGATACGATTCGTGTTGCGGATTGAATGGCAAAACAAAATGGCACTGCCGTTGTTTGTTGTTCAAACAATCTTCTTTCTATTGATCTTAACCATTGAATATCTAATATCGTATGGAAAAAACTTTTTTTGATTTTACAGCAACCACTCTTCAGGGAAAAGAGATATCTATGGAGAGTTACCGTGGAAAGATCATCTTGATCGTAAACACGGCAAGTAAATGTGGGTTCACTCCTCAGTTGGCAGGATTGGAGGAGTTGTATCAGAAGTATAAGGACAGGAATTTTGTGATTCTCGGATTTCCGTGCAATCAATTCGGTTTTCAAGAACCCGGCGACGAGAAATCGATTGCCCAAGGGTGTGTGATTAATTATGGAGTCACCTTCCCGATGTTTGCCAAAGTGAAGGTGAATGGCAGCGAGGCACACCCTTTATTCAAGTATCTGAAAAAGGAGCTGACCGGATGTATGGGAGGATGGATCAAATGGAACTTCACCAAGTTTCTGATCGACAACAACGGAATCGGGATCCGACGTTACTCACCACTGGAGACCCCCAAGGAGATTGGATCGATGGTGGAGTTTCTGCTCCAAGTAAACAAATATTAGCCGATGCTTCCAGCCAGGCACCACTTTTTCATCTATCCATTCTTTCAGCATTATACACGCTATTTGCTGCGACGAAGGTTTCATTCGGTGCACCTCGAAGGGGTGTTTTCCGATAAGGGACAATCGGTGGTGCTGATAGCCAATCACGTGGGTTGGTGGGACGGCTTTTGGGCCATGTGGCTTAACTTGACTCTGTTGAAGCGGAAGTTTCATTTTATGATGCGGGAAGACCAACTGCTTCGTTTTCGTTTTTTTAATTATACGGGAGCCTTTTCGGTACACAAGGGGAGTCGTGGGGTGGTGGAGTCGTTGAATTATGCCCGACAGTTGCTCGACGATTCGCGTAACGTAGTGCTGATCTATCCGCAGGGGAGACTTCGATCGATCTACGGAGGGACGTTTTGTTTTGAAAAAGGGGTGGAGCGTATGGTAAACGGCAAGGAGGGGTGCGTGCAACTGCTCTTCTCAGCCAATCTAATCGACTACTTCGACCATCCGAAACCGTCGCTCTTTATCTATGTGGAGGAGTATCGGGGCGATTTCACTCGCGATGCCATTGAAGAGGCTTACAACCGTTTTTACACACAGTGTGTGGAGACTCAAAACAATCGACACGAATGATCGAGTATGCGGCATATACGGTGCTTGCCTTTACGACGCT
Organism: Bacteroidales bacterium; assembly: GCA_047972845.1. Lineage (GTDB taxonomy): Bacteria > Bacteroidota > Bacteroidia > Bacteroidales > JBKEBB01 > JBKEBB01. The sequence goes on along the minus strand of JBKEBB010000350.1, from coordinate 11,401 downwards.
GCAATGGATAGTGGCTTTCGTAAACTGGCTGTTTCGGGAGAGGCTTCCGAAAAGGAGCAATTATACGGGAGGGAAAAAGATTTCGGTGCTAATTCCGGCACGTGATGAAGAAAATAACATGGCCAATCTGCTCACCGATTTGATGAATGCCGATGACGGCAGGGTGGAGGAGATTCTGGTGTTTGACGATCAATCAACGGATGCGACGGCCGAGATCGTGGCTGACTGTTCGCGGAAGGACAGTCGGGTGAGACTGATTCGATCCGAGGGGTTGACTCTTGGATGGTTTGGAAAAAACAATGCTTGTCATCGCTTGGCAATAGAGGCTACGGGAGATTATCTACTGTTTCTGGATGCAGATGTGAGGGTCGAAGCCGGAATGATAGATCGATTGGCTGACTATGCGGAGCGATGTGGAGCCGGATTGGTGTCGATCTTCCCGACACAGGAGATGCATTCGTGGGCGGAGCGGATCACTGTTCCCAATATGCTCATGATACTTTTGTCGCTCCTCGCATTGCCGTTGGTGAGATTCTCGGGATTCGCGTCGATGGCCGCGGCCAACGGACAATGTATGATGTTTGACAGTCGGATTTATCGGATTCTGCTGCCTCACGAGCGATATAAAGCAAGCAGAGCGGAGGATATAGAGATTGCCCGCTATCTGAAACGGAGAGGACGGCGCGTGTGTTGCCTGACGGGTGTTGGAGAGATACGCTGCCGGATGTATGATTCGTTAGGGGGAGCCGTTGAGGGATTTGCCAAGAATGTGACCTACTTTTTCGGCAATTCGTATCTGTTGGCTACTCTTTACTGGTTGATTACCACGTTGGGGATTGTGCCTCTTTTGCTTCTGCCCGATTGGCAATTGGTGGGATGGTATCTGTTGATGGTGGGAACGACTCGCCTGTTTGTGTCGTTCACTGCCCGTCAAAGTGGACTGATGAACCTCCTACTTTGGGTGCCGCAACAGGCTATGTTGGGACTATTTATTGTGAAATCAGGTATAAACCGAATGAACAACCAATTTAGATGGAAAGGACGAACCCTTTGATAACCGACCAGCAGGTGTCGGTGTGTTGGTTTCGGCGGGATCTTCGACTGGAGGATAACCATGCTTTTTACCGTGCCTTGGTATCGGGAACTGCTGTTTTGCCCATCTTTATATTCGACAAACAGATCCTTGATCAGTTGAACAACCCGGCCGATCGACGGGTTGATTTTATCTTTGGTGCGTTGAGTCAGATCAACCGGGAGTTGGCGGAGCGATGGCAGTCGGGGGTGCAAATCTATTACGGATTGCCAGTTGAGGTGTTTGAGCAGTTGATTGCTACTTATTCGATCAAGGCTGTCTATTGCAACGAGGATTATGAACCGTATGCCCTGGAACGAGATCAAGAGGTGAGTCGTCTGCTTGAAACACGGGGAGTGGCGTTTCATAGTGTGAAAGATCAGGTGATATTTCATAAGGAGGAGATCACCAAACAAGATGGCTCCCCCTACACGGTTTACACCCCCTACTCGAGGATGTGGTTGGCTAACTTCAGAGCGAAAGCGGTGGAGAGCTATCCCTCGGAGAAACATTTGGATAGATTGCTTCGATTTACTCCCGACCATTTCACGTTGGATCGGATCGGATTCAATTTCACAGGAACAATATTTACCCTTCCGGTCGTGGATAGATCACTGATTGCCCATTACGATGAAACCCGTAATTTGCCGGGAGTGGAAAGGGGTGTTTCTCGGTTGAGTGTTCATCTCCGATTTGGAACGCTCAGTATTCGCTCGCTGGTGAAAGTAGCGGAGGAATGGAACGAAACCTATTTGAAAGAGTTGATATGGCATGAGTTTTTTATGCAGATACTCTACCATTTTCCTCATGTGGAAAAGCGATCGTTCAAAAGCAAGTATGACCTCATTCGGTGGGACAACAACGAAGAATGGTTTGCTCGTTGGTGCGAAGGGACGACCGGATATCCGATGGTGGACGCGGGAATGCGTGAGTTCAACGAAACCGGATTTATGCATAATCGAGTACGAATGGTTACCGCGAGCTTTCTGACCAAACACCTGCTTGTCGATTGGCGATGGGGAGAGGCCTACTTCGCCTCGAAACTCCTCGACTATGACCTGTCAGCCGATAATGGCAATTGGCAGTGGGTGAGTGGAAGCGGGTGCGACGCGGCACCCTATTTCCGCATCTTCAATCCGGAAGAGCAGCAGAAAAAGTTTGATCCCCGGTGGGAGTACATCCGTCGGTGGGTGCCCGAAGTGGAAACCAATCGATATCCGAAGCCGATGGTGGATCATAAAGAGGCGAGACAACGAACACTCGAACGATTTAAAGAGGCATTGAACCATGAAGGTTAATAAGATACCTGTTTTACGTCTCATTTTAGTTGCCTTCTTTGTGTGCAGTGTTTGCTACCTATATGCCGAGGGGGAGCGGACGATTATCTATCAGGCCTATGTGGGAAACGAGATGGGAGTGTGGAAAAGAACCATCGACGCGATGCACGCTGAGAGAGGTAAATCGACTGCGAGGGAGCTTGAACTGCTCAATTATGAGTATGGCTACATAGGCTGGTGTATAGGCAATCAGCGCAAAGAGGAGGCTAAAACCTACATCACTCGGGGGACGGAGCGGATAGAAAAGATCGCTCGTCAGAAGAGTATCGACGCGTTGATGCATGGCTATCGGTCGGCGTTTTACGGCTTTCAAATAGGGATCAATAAGGCGAAAGCCCCCTTTGTCGGACCTAACAGCATGAAGGAGGCCAGTCAATCGGTGGAGAAAGATACCAACAACGCCTTTGGGTATGTGCAGTTGGGTAATATTGAGTTTTACATGCCGCCGCTGTTTGGCGGATCCAAACGAAAGGCGCTTGAATACTACCTCAAGGCCGAACGGTTGATGGCCCACGAGAGCAAGGGCGATTGGAATTATTTGAGTTTGATGGTGGTTATCGCCAAGGCCTATCAGGAGATAGGCGAGCGAGAGAAGGCCGACACCTATTATAGAAAGGTGTTGGCGGCGGAGCCTGAATTTTTGTGGGTGAAGAACAAATTGTATCCTGAATTTATAAAAAACAACAAGTGATATGGATAAGAAAGTCACGATAGTGGGTGCCGGATTGGGTGCGTTGGCCAGTGGATTGCTCTTAGCGAAGAATGGCTATAAGGTGGAATTTATTGAAAAGAATGGACAGGCAGGCGGACGACTCAATCAGATCAAACGGGATGGATTTACCTTTGATACAGGACCGAGTTTCTTCAGTATGTCGTACGTGTTTCGTGATTTTATGAAGCGTTGCGGCGTGGAGATGCCTTTTCGGTTTGTGGAGTTGGATCCGCTCTATTCGGTCAACTTCAGTGGCAGCGAAACCACCTTTCATCTCTATAAAGACATCAAGCGATTGGCCGAACAGTTTCGAGCCATTGAACCCGATTTTGAGGCGAGAATGGAGAAATATCTTGAGAAGTCGGGGCGCCTCTTTCACGACACCTTCGATATTGTGATTCGTAACAATTTCGACAGTTATCTTGATTACATCACCACCTTGATGCAGGTAAATCCGACCCATGTGCCGGTGCTTCTTACTACGTTTTGGCAACATGTGCGTCGCTACTTCAGTTCGCAGGAGGCACGACAGATTGTGTCGCTGGTAGCCTTCTTTCTGGGAAGAACCCCGTTTGATACGATGGGGATCTACAGTCTGCTCTCCTATACCGAATTCAGGCATGACGGCTACTATAATGTAGAAGGAGGGATGTATAATGTGGTAAAAGGTTTGGTGAGCGAGTTGGAGAAGGCGGGAGCTACGTTCAGGTACAACACAGAGATTGTGGCTGTGGAGGGCGACGGAAGCGAGGTGAAACGAGTGGTGGACCGTGAGGGAAACGGATATGAATCGGATATTTTTCTGATTAATGCCGATGCGGTACTATTTAGAGGAAGAGTGTTGAACCGCCCCAACTATTCCCCGAAAAAGTTGGCTAAAATGGAGTGGACAATGGGCTATCTTACCTTCTATGTGGGGTTGAAGAAGAAACTGCCGCAACTGAATCTGCACAACTACTATTTGGGAGCCAATTTCAAAGAGTATGCCCACAATGTGCTGAAGAACCCCGATACATTGCAGAAACCATACTACTATGTGAATGTTGTGTCGAAATACAACCCCGACTGTGCCCCTGAGGGATGTGAAAGCCTGTTCTTTGTCTGCCCCGTGCCCAGTTTACAGTTTAAAAGCGATTGGAGCGACCGAGATCAGATCGTCAACAGCATTCTGGAAGATTTCTCGGCACGGATTGGTGAGGATATCATGCCCGACATTGTGAGCAGAACGGTATATACCCCTGTCGAGTGGGAAAGTCAATTCAACCTCTACATGGGCAGTGGATTGGGATTGTCGCATCGGATGAGTCAGATCGGAGGATTTCGTCCTGCTAATTTCGATGAACAATACAAAAACCTATTCTATGTAGGTGCCTCGACTATTCCCGGAGCTGGCTTGCCGATGGCGATCATCAGTGCGGAGCTGGCCTGTGAACGGATCATGAAGTTTGGGAAATAAACGCTGTATTGTTTGAGTGTAGTGGATGGGGATTCTGTGAAGGATCACTCTTTTATCAAAAAAATATTCGTTGATGTTTGGTTGTTTAAACTATTATTATTTCATTTGCACAATAATAATACAAATAGGTAGTATATGAAATGAAACTTTCCAATACGTCGAAGTACGCGTTACGCATCTTGATATATATGGCTAAATCGCCTGAGTCGCTCTATTCGGCGTCGCAATTGGTATCGGCCTTGGATATCTCGGATAAGTACCTGCGGCGATTGATGACCGATCTTTCCAAGTCGGGTTTCATTCAGAGTATTCAAGGACGTGACGGAGGGTATCGATTTGCCAAAGCGATTGATTCGATCTACCTATACGATGTGATAGCCTCTGTGGAAAGTCTGGATACGTTGAGTGGTTGTGTGTTGGGTTTTGAAGAATGTTCCTGCACCAATCCCTGCGCGATGCACGACACGTGGATGAAGATACGGCTTCAGTTGAATGAAGTGTATAGAGACACTCGACTTTCCGACCTCGACTTTGACCATATTTCCAAGTACTAATTTTTTTACCTGAAAATTCTATTTGTATGTAGTATTTCTTGTAAATATATATATACTACCATTAAGTAGAATATAATTGGCCGAAACTTCTTTGAGATATAATAACCCAATTCGAACGATAGTAAATAAACGACTAAGCTATGAGTGCGATTCAAATTTTAGTAACCGAGCATGATCGGATTCTGACGATGATTAAAGTGGCAAAACACCTTCTGAAGGAGGAGAACGCCGACAACCTGCCGATTGAAGATCTAAGGCGTGTGATCGATTTTATTCGAAACTTCGCGGATAAGTACCATCACATGAAAGAGGAGGATGTGTTGTTTCTGGAGATGGTAAATCATGGCATGCCTAGTGAGAGCGGACCGATCGCCGTAATGACACATGAACACAACGTGGGCAGATCTTATGTGAAACAGACAGCAGAGGCTCTTGATGTTTACGCTTCAGGTGACAAATCGGCTTTTGCCACTGTAAAGAACAACTTATTGAGCTATTGCGAACTTCTAACCAATCATATCAGTAAAGAGAATAACGTATTGTACCCGATGGCCGAGCGAATGCTTCCCGGCAGAGTATTGGACAAGATGGACAACACCTTTGAACAAACCAACTCGAGCACCGAGAACAACGAATATTTCGATGTGTACCTCACCATGGTAGAGGAGTTGAGTGGTAAATACCTAACAAATAGTACGAATAAAATTAAAAACAAAAACCTATGGGAACGTTTAAAAATACACCGATCGGAGATATAGTAACCCGCGACTTCAGAGCTGCGGAAGTGTTTAAAAAGGTAGGAATAGACTTCTGTTGCGGAGGAAAGCAAACTCTCGAAGAGGCTTGCGCAGCCAGGAAGATAGATATTGAGACGTTACAAGCTGAGTTGAACTCACTATCGGATCGTCCCTCTACTGGCATGCCAAATTTCAATGAGTGGGAACTCGACTTCTTGTGCGACTACATCGAACGGACACACCACAAGACCGTCCGTCGGTTGCTTCCCGAATTGAGCGTCTATATCGATAAAATCTATCAGGTGCATGGACTCAACCATCCAGAGCTTGCAGAGATTCATCGTTTGTTCACCGAACTGAAATATGAATTGACCCAACACCTGCACAACGAGGAGACCGTTCTTTTTCCTGCCATTAAAGAGGCGCTCAAGAGCAACAGCGAAGAGAGTCGTCGAATCATCGAATCTGAAATTAAACGTATGGACGCCGAGCATGAATTCGCTGGAGGAGCCATGGATCAAATCAATGTGCTAACTAATGGATACACACTTCCGGCAGACGGTTGCAACACATATATGGTTGCTTATAAACTATTGGAGGAGTTTGAAGACGACCTCCATATTCATGTGCATCTCGAAAACAATATCCTCTATCCGAAATCACTGATTATCTATAAATAACCCTTCTATTAACTTCTAATCCTGAGAACATGAAACCGTCATTAATTGACCAGTTTATGAGTCGTAAGGGCTTGGCGACCGCTTTCTGGGTCATCGCCCTGATCATGGTGTCAATGCTCATCTATTACACCGCCAATTTGCAGAAAGAGGTACCTCCCATTCCGAAGGAGGTGAAATCAGAGAGTGGACAACTCTTGTACACGTATGATGATGTGGTCGAAGGAAAGGCTTTCTTTCAGCAGTTCGACCTCACCGATTGGGGCTCTATGCTGGGCATGGGAGCCTACATCGGTCCTGACTTTACCACTGATTTTGTGCATTACCGAGCTAAGTTCCTCTATGATTTCTATGGAATGGAGCTGTATGGAAAGAAAAACGTGGAGCTGACTGAGGTGGAACGAGGGGCGGTGAAAGAGCGCGTAAAGCAGGATTTCAAGAAACAGACCACACTGCTTGAGCAGACCACCGTATATACCGATGCTTCGGCAGCGGCATACAAGGCAAATCAGCAATACATTATCGGGTTGTTAGTAGATGGAGATCCCGAGCGGGGTTGGCGAGGAGGAATTATTCGTCCCGAAGAGGCGGCAAAGATCGCGGCTTTCGTTGATTGGGGACAATTGGTGGCCTCCTCGTATCGCCCCGGAACGGAACGTACCTGGTCAAACAACTGGCCGGCCGAACCATTGATCGATCAAGATCTGACTTTCAATTCCCACAAAATATCGCTTTGGGAGTTTTTGATCCTTTGGACGCTCACCATTGTGGTGATTTATCTCTCCTACGAATACCTCTTTAAGAAGGAGGAGGGCGATACATTGGAGCCAGCCATTAAGGTCACCTCTCTGTTTCGTTCGCAGAAGAAGTTGTTGAAGTATATCCCTATCGTTGCCGGACTCTTTGTGGTTCAACTCTTCTTAGGCGGATACTTGGCTCATCTCTATGCCGATCCGACGAAAGACTTCATCGTTTCTCAGGATATGCTGCCGTTCAACGTGATTCGCTCCATGCATACCCAGATCGCCATCCTGTGGGTGGCAGTAGGTTGGCTTGTGGGTGGATTGTTGATTGCCCCTTGGGTGGCCAATAGAGATCACAAATACCCATGGTTGATAGATGTGCTTTGGTCGGCATTGCTTGTGGTGGCGGTGGGCAGTATCATCGGTCTCTATATGGGAGCCACCGGACAACTGCGCGAGACATGGTTCTGGTTGGGTAACGAAGGACGTGAGTTGATAAACCTCGGTCGTGTATGGGATATCGGACTGGTGATCGGATTGGTATTCTGGTTCCTGCTCATCATCTCGTTGATCCGCAAAGCAGCCACCAACAATCCGATCGTAAGTACTATCATCTGGTCGGCTTTTGCTATTGCCACGCTCTATATGGCGGGAATGATGCCATTGCATAAAATCATGCCCAACTATACGGTTGACGATTACTATCGCTGGTGGGTGATCCATTTGTGGGTTGAGCTTACCTTTGAGTTATTCGCTGCTGGTGTAATTGCTTTCTTTACCGTATCGCTCGGGTTGATCAGTCATAAAGTGGCCGTTAAGGTGATGTTCTTTGAGCTGTTTTTGATTTCGCTCAGCGGAACACTCGGTGTGGGACACCACTACTTCTGGCAAGGCCTCGATGAGTATTGGATTGCCATTGGAGGAATCTTCTCCGCCCTCGAACCCCTCCCGCTCGCGTTGATGATTATTGAGGCGATGAAGAACAAGCGAGAGAAACTCTACTCGGGCGAACAGTTTGATTTCGGAATTCCATTTATGTGGATTGCGGGGTCGGCGGTGTTAAACTGGATCGGGGCCGGATTCCTCGGAATGATGATCAACACGCCCACCATCAGTTATTATTCTCACGGCACCTACCTCATCATGCCACACGGACACGTAGCTCTGTTAGGTGCGTTCGGATATATTTCTATCGCGTTCCTCTATATGACATCTCGATCCAACGCCTTGGCCAATGGCTATATATGGACCGACAAATGGAGCAAGATCGGCTTTTGGACTCTGACCATCGGCGCGTTGCTCTATGCGATACCTACCTATATGGTTGGAATTCATCAAACAGAGGTGGCTATGGAGTCGGGCTATTTCTTTGCTCGTTTACGTGAAACCATTGAGCCCAAGAAAGGATGGTTGTGGATACGTATGGTCCCCGATGGTATGATGGTATTGGGAGGAGTTATTGTCTTTCTCGATCTGTTCTATAAAACATTTCTTGCTAAGAAAGCAGTTTAATCAATAGGGGAGGGCTAAACACCCTCCTCTTTTTCACCCTTTTTGTTGCAATCTCATGAGTAAATTCTTTAAAAAAACACATAAATGGGTAGGGCTGGTTATTGCCTTGCTGATTATCTCCTTCTCCTTGTCCGGAATTGTTCTCAACCACCGAGACCTCGTTTCGTCGGTCGATATTCCACGATCGTGGTTGCCCGACGAATACGATTATCGCCAATGGAACAACGCCGCGGTCAGGGCAACCTGCCGGATAGGACCCGACAGCATGCTGATTTATGGAAACATAGGCGTCTGGCTTTCCGATTCCGCCTTTTCGCGTTTCACCGACTTTAATCAAGGATTTCCGAAGGGGATAGACAGCCGAAAAATATTTAAGATACTGAAAACTGATTCATCGTTGTTGGCCGGTACGCTGTGGGGACTCTATTGGTATAATCGCACCGATCATCGGTGGGTTAAAATCCAGCTGCCCGTTCACGAAGAGAATGTGGTGGACATGCTGAGTAGGGGCGACTCTGTGTTGGTTCTTACACGATCACACCTATTGCTGACAACCGATCTCCTTCATTTTACCGAAGTGCCTCTTCCTGCTCCGGCACACTACGACAACAAGGTGAGCCTCTTCAAAACATTGTGGATGATTCACAGCGGTGAGATATACGGACAATTGGGTAAGTTGATAGTAGATGGGGTGGCCGTTGTCTTTCTCTTTTTGAGTGTAGGAGGTATCATTCTGTTTTTTGTAAAGCGAGGGGTGAAAAGCAAGAGTGTTGATCAGCCCCGTAAGGAGTGGTATCGACGGGTGTTTAAATGGAATCTCAGGTGGCACAATAAGATAGGATGGATAACAGCCATCCTTCTGTTTTTTACCGTTCTGACTGGTATGTTTCTTCGTCCTCCGTTACTCATCCCGATTGCTAAAAGCAGGGTGGCAAAGATTCCTTTCACCGAATTGGATGCTCCCAATCCATGGTTTGACGTGTTGCGACGTATCGTCTATATTCCCGATCGGGATATCTATATTGTCTCCACTTCCGATGGCTTTTACCTATTCGATTCCCGCTTCAGCCGCAATGCCGCCTTCTTTCCGACGCAACCTCCCGCCAGTGTGATGGGGGTAACCGTTCTTGAATATTTGGGAGAAGATGAGTTGCTGGTGGGCTCCTTTTCCGGACTGTTCAGGTGGAATATCTCTTCCGGTGCCGTGTTCGATGTGATCAAGAATCATCCCTATTTGGGAGCGATGGCTGTCGGCCCACCCGTGGGAGACCATAAAGTGACCGGACTCTCAACCGATTTCCCCGGTGGCACCATCGTGTTTGATTACGACAAAGGGGCGGTCAATATCGAAGGTGAGTCGCCATTCACTCCCATGCCCGACGAGGTAATCCGTCAGTCGCCCATGTCTCTATGGAATCTGGCATTGGAGATTCATACGGCCAGAATTTATGGGGCGTTGATGGGCAGCTTCTATATCCTGATTGTTCCGTTGGGAGGTCTTTTGATCTTACTAACCGTTCTTTCCGGATATATGATCCGACATAAGAAGAAGGTTCACTGATACTCTTTATCCTAATTGGTCAATGGCTCGTCGCGCCAAACCAAAGGCTTGACGAACTCGATCCGACATTCCTATTCCGCCGTGGATGTTTCCACCCAGAATTAGACCCTCGTAGGTATTCTCTATTTGCTGAATCGCATGGTTGCGCGAGTCGCTGTCGGAGGTGTATTGTGGAATGGCACGCGGATGGCGGTGGATAGCTAACAGATCAATCGGATGATCTTCCGCGATTCCCAGAATTCCGTGCAGCTCGCGACGAACCAGCGCTTCCACTTCGTTGTCGGATAGTGCCAGTAGCTCTTTTCTTTTTGTTCCGCCGATAAAGATCGATAGTAGTGCTCCCTCTTCCGGGGCGCGATCCTTGAAGCAAGAGGAGAGGAAAAGAATTCCCAACACTTCTCTTTTCTCTTTGGTGGGAACCAGCGCGCCAAACGCGCTTAGATCCACTCCTTTTAACTCTTTCATTCCGATGCTCACCTGAATGACTCCCGCATACTCCAAACGGACGATCGGTTGCAGCCACTCATCGCTTATAAAGGGGAGCAATGCACCATATTCATATCCGGCAATGGTTGGAATTACTATCTTTCCGGTTATCTTTTGAGGAGTACTGTCTTTGCGGAACTCAACGGTCCATTCTTTTCCTTCGGCATCTCGGCGTATCGTGGTGTTTTCACACTCCCGAAGGATCGTTACATGGGTTGAGAAGCGGGTTACGAGTAGTTCATGGATACGTTGAATCCACTGCTCCAATCCACCATATACAGAAAATACCTCTTTGCTCACCTCTTTCTCTTTGGGTGATTTCGGCTCCTTCGCCTTTTTGACGGCTCCTTTGATGAAACTGCCGAATTGCTGTTCCAGCAGATAGAGCTTGGGCAGCGCGTGACGAGTTACCAGTTTTTCCGGATCTCCGGCATATATTCCCGAAATGAACGGATCGACCGCGTAGTCAAGAAATGATCTTCCCAACCTTCTTTGGGTAATGCCCGCTACCGATTCATCCGGATTATTTCCTTTTCGGCGAAGGGGCTCCAACA
>JBKEBB010000319.1:0-1709 GCA_047972845.1 Bacteroidales bacterium | reverse complement strand
ATGGTATCTTTGAGGGTTTCACCTTTTGTGGAGCTTGTTGTGGACGCGTCGGAAAAACCAATGATACGTCCGCCCAAACGATTTACCGCCGTTTCAAAACTCAAACGAGTTCGGGTGGAGGGTTCAAAGAAAAGGGTTGCCGCCACTTTTCCTTCGAGCAACCGTTGATTAGGGTTCGCTTCAAATGTTTCCGCTTTACTGATCAGACGAAGAATATCGTCTTTTGAATATTGGACAATAGAGACCAAATCTTTTTTCTTGCTCTCAGTTTATTTGATTCGTATCTATAAAATATATTTTTTGCAGGTTGTTTTCCTATGAGAACAACGGACAAAACTACAAAATTAATTCCCAACAAAACGACGAACGTCCCTCTTTTTTGTGGAAAAGATCCGTTAAATCGCCACATCACACCACTTACCTCCGATCAACTCACGGGTCGCTTTGAATCCATGTTCTTTCAACAATGAATAGACATGATCAAATCCATCAGTAATCAATGAAGGATGGTGAGAGTCGGAATTCACCTGAATTGGAATGTTGAATCCTTTCAGACGCTTAAACAAATCGGCATGGGGATATAAAATCCCCTTTGGCCCTAATGATTTGGTATTTATTTCCACGATCAACTCTTTTTCGGCAATAAGAGCAAACAGATCATCTATCAGTTGATTGTACAGTGTACTTGTATAGTCAAATCCCGGATGCAAACGTCCGTTCATCTGAATCTTGTCCACATGACCGACTATTTCAAATCCGCCCCGTTCAACCATATCCATCGAACTACGGAAGAACTCACGGATAGTCGCGTTCAGATCTCCTCCGAAAGCCTCCTTCACTCCTTCATCAAACTCTGACGAGGGTCCATCGATCGACATCATTCGGTTGTTCTCAGGTCCATATACAAAATGAACCGATCCAATTCTGAAATCCAGATCAAGATCCTTAAAGTAAGGAATGGAGGCATTGTAATCGGGCGTAAGATAATCAACCTCAAGACCGAGATACACCTCTATTTGCTCCTTGTATTTGCGTTGCAATCCTCGAATTTCAGTTATGTAATCATCCATTTTCTCCGCCGGCATGTTCCATACGGTAGAGAAAGGCAATGGTGAATGAGCAGAAAAACCAAAAGCTTTAAAGCCAAGTCGTATCGCCTCCAACACATATTCCTCTGCCACTGAACGGCCATCGCAATAGATGGTATGGCTATGATAGTTTGATAAGTACATCCGTATTATATTTAATAGTTAGTAGTTTTTAGCGACGCTACACATTTACTCTCCTACCCTCTTCAAACCTTTTTCTTGGGCTATTTGTTCGAGTAGCTTCCAAGCAGCGTCTCGGTCATTGGGTATATCTCCGTCCAATATGGAGTCTTTTATAATCGTTTTCAGGTCGCCCACCAAACGGGAAGGAGAAAGTCCATAGGCCTCCATAATCTCTTCACCCGACACCGGGGGCTGGAAGTTACGTACTCGATCTCTCTCCTCAAGTTCCTTCAACTTTTTACGCACCAAGGCGAAATTATTCTTTATACGCACCTGTTTCTCCTGATTACGTGTCGTAATATCAGCTTCGCAAAGCATCATCAGATCATCCACATCGTCTCCTGCATCAAAGAGCAATCGACGTACTGCCGAATCCGACACCTCTTCTTCCACCAATGCGATGGGACGCATATGCAATCCGACCAACTTCTGCACATA
>JBKEBB010000303.1:0-4013 GCA_047972845.1 Bacteroidales bacterium | reverse complement strand
AGCGTACTGTGAAGATTAAAACGTATAGACGAAAATTGGAGATGCCTGCAGGCATCTCCAATTAATCAATTCTACTATTTTTATATTATTAATCCTGTAACGGTTTTTCAGGACGATACATTCCTTTTGTCGATTAAGAGAGGTTGTTTGCCTTACGAAATCGTATGTTTAATTTGGACTTCATCGATCCAATGAAAAGGAGAGTGGCATTAAGTAGCTTCCTGAGTCAACAACCCATATTCCATTTTCACCCACCATCAGTACTCGTATGGGGGATGATTGGCGCATCTCGGTTTCAGTCAATACTTGTCGACAACCACCACATGGAGAAACCATTTCTTTGGTAAACCCTTCTCCGTTTTGAGAGGCGACAATAGCAATCATCTCAATGGACAATTCAGGATGGATCGATTTGGCATAATTGATAGCTACTCTTTCCGCGCACATTCCGGATGGGTATGCACCATTCTCTTGATTATTTCCACAGATGATCTCACCGTTTGACAATAAAAGAGCAGCGCCAACATGAAACTCCGAATAGGGGGCGTAGGCTCTGCATGTCGCCTCTTGTGCTGCGGTGACAACTCTTTTTTCGGTCTCACTTAGTTCACTATACGTATAAATTGCTATATTTGTCTCAATTTTGATCGATTTCATAATACTTCTTCAGATTAGATGGTGATTAGTCATAAAGTAGGGATGGGACCTTTGTTTTTACCTGTCATTAACCGTTGGATGTTATCTCTTGGACTTGTTTCTACGCAGTGTTGTTCTTCAGTTAGAACGGCTATAGGTGGTTTCCATATCACAAAGATAAAAGTTTTATCTCATCTGCGACTCTTAACTCTTTTTTTGATTCTTCTGACCGGAGAATCGATAAACGCGCAGTGGAAAAACCCCGCTTGGATAGAGTACATCCGTACTTACAAAGATATTGCCATGGAGCAGCAGGATAGATATAAAATTCCCGCAAGTATTACTTTGGCGCAGGGTATTCTTGAGTCGGCTGCCGGAACCGGACGCTTGGCCAGAATCGCGAACAACCATTTTGGCATTAAGTGCCATAATTGGAAAGGACCCTATGTGCGTCATGATGATGACCTCAGACAGGAGTGTTTTCGTAAATACAAGAGCGCGGTAGAATCATATGAGGATCACTCTATTTTTTTAACTACTCGAGCACACTACGCCCCATTGTTCCGACTCAATATCCGAGACTATAAAGGATGGGCATTCGGACTGAGTAGGGCAGGATATGCCACAGATAAAAGTTATCCCAATAAATTGATAACGATTATTGAGAACTACGAACTGTATGAATATGATGTGCCGGGTCGAATAAAGAGCGAATCGGGTAGATTGCATGTGAATCAAAAAGGATTCCCGCAACAATCATTCAACGTGGATCCCCATCAGGTATTTAGAGCCAACAACATGCTGTATGTGGTTGCCCGTGCCGGAGATGATCTTCGTATGATTGCTCGTGATTTAGGTTTTAATCCAAAGAAATTGGCTTCTTACAACGAGATAGGTCTTGATTTCCCATTGTCGAAGGGAGATATTATTTATTTGCAAAAGAAGAAAAAGAAGGCTCCGGCTCCCTATTTTCGACATATAGTTGAAGATGGCGATTCAATGCACTCCATTGCTCAGCAATACGGCATGAGGCTGGCCTCTCTATACAAACTCAATAAACTACCCAACGACTATATGCCCGAAGCGGGGAATGTGTTGAGATTGCGGTAGTCGGTTGATAGACTCTTTGGTTGATATTTTACGTTCAAAACACAATAATGGATGCTTCCGGCATCCCCTTATACCTTAATTATCATGAAACGAAGGCAATTTATCAAGCAGACGCTGCTGGCATCTGCCGCAGTGTCTATGGTGGGAGTAGATAGACTTTCTGCCAAGTCAACTGTCAGTTATGATGAGGTTCCCCAGGAATTTTCATCCCAATCTTTTCGAAAATCAATGATGTGGGGAACTGTTGGAATCAAGGGTTCTATCCTTGAAAAATGTCGTGCTATTAAAGCCGCGGGTTTTGATGGTGCAGAGTTCAACAGTCATGAAAACAGAGAAGAGGTATTAGCTGCCATGAAAGCCACCGGTTTGGTCGCTTCCAGTGTATGCAACTCCGTCCATTGGAAGAAACCATTGAGTAGCCCTGATCCGCAGATTCAAAAAGAGGGATTTGAAGGAATGATCGTAGCGATGGAGGATGCAAAGGCCTACGGCACGGATGCAGTGTTACTTGTTCCCGGAACGGTGAGTGAAGAGGTGGGATACGACGAGTGTTGGAATCGTTCAACTGAGGAGATTAAACGTTTGCTTCCTATTGCCGAGAAACTTCGGGTAAAGATTTGTATTGAAAATGTTTGGAACAACTTTCTTCTGAGTCCGATGGAGGCTGTTCGATACATTGATCAATTTGAGTCACCTTGGGTGAAAAGCTATTTCGATATCGGAAATATTGCCAACTACGGATGGCCTGATCAATGGATTCGTATTCTTGGAAATAGAATCGGACGGGTACATGTCAAAGAGTTCAGCAAAGAGAAAGCCGAGAAAGAGGGACGTTGGAAAGGGTTTGATCCCGAATTGTTGGAAGGCGATATCGCTTGGCAAAAAGTTATAGCATCCATTCGCAAGGCCGGATATGGTCCTTGGTTAACCATTGAGCACAAAGGAGGAGACACACCTGAAGGATTAAAAACCTTAGCAACCAAGCTCGATCGAATTATTGCGATGTAGATCAATACCTTATTTACTTATATAAATATTACACCATGAAAACAAATCTATTAACGGTCGCACTATCCGTTGCGACCCTCTTTGCAGCAACTGCTCAAAAGCCGGTGAATACTCCTGCACGCAGTTACAGCCAAAAAGACACAATCCATGTGATGGGGCATGCCCATATGGATATGAATTGGCTGTGGGATATGGCCGAATCAAATCAAATGTTTCAAGACAATTTCAGGCAGGCTACCACCTTTATGGATGAAACTCCTGATTATGTTTTTTCTCAGAGTCAGGCAACAATCTATGATTATGTGAAACGCGTGGATCCTCCTCTTTTTGAGAAGGTAAAGAAGTATGTGAAGGAGGGACGTTTTGAATTAACCGGAGGGAAATGGACAGAGGGTGATGAAAATATGTCATCAGGAGAAGCTATTGCTCGTTCTTATCTGTTGGGTCAACGTTTTTTCTGGGACAACTTTGGTAAAATGGCCGTGGTAGGGTGGTTGCCCGACAACTTCGGACATGTGTCTCAAGGTCCTCAAATTCTTACTTTGGCGGGATGCGACTATTACTACCACCACCGCTGTAAACCCTATACAGGCACCTATTGGTGGGTTGGACCTGATAACTCCAAGGTGTTGGTGTATGCCAATCATACCTATAATAGTGTGATAGATGAGAAAACCAAGCACGATTTTGACCGTGTCATGCCTGAGAAGAATCGAATCCTTTATCCGCTCGGTGCAGGCGATCATGGAGGTGGACCAACACGCAGGGATATGGCTCGTATGAAGGAATATAATCAGAATCCGAATCATCCTCATCTGATGTTTTCAACCACCCAGCGTTTCTTTGAGGCCGCAAAAAAAGAGATGGACGGTCGTCCAACGCATGTGGGAGAAATGGGATTTATCTGTGATGGTTGCTACACAACGGTAGCTGACATTAAAGAAGGAAATCGTAAAGGGGAGAATACTCTTTATCAAGCCGAATTCTTCAATACATTACGATGGTTGAACGGTGATAAGTATCCCACTACCGAGTTGAAGAACCTTTGGGAGATGCAGGCCTTTAACCAGTTTCATGATATTCTTCCGGGATCGGCAACCAACAATTCAAACCGTGAAAGCGTAGCCCGCTATAATGATTTGGTCACTCGAGGTCGGGAGATAACAAATGCCGCTTTCCGCAGAATGGCTGATGAAGTGAAGTTTCAAAAAGGACTCGGACAACCCATTGTAGCCTATAACTTGGCACCTTATGGAAGA
>JBKEBB010000261.1:0-24948 GCA_047972845.1 Bacteroidales bacterium | reverse complement strand
TGAAAAAATTGGCAGAGCGCACCATTCATCTCGCCCGTCACCAGCAGGAGTATTCCAATATTGCTATCAACGTCCACATCGAACCGGACGAACTGATCCTCTATGCCGATGAAAATCTGATCACCCACGTTGTTCTCAATCTGCTTCGCAATGCCATGCAGGCCATCGGTGAAGACAACCCGGACGGAACGATCGAATTCAAAGCCTATTGCAACGACAAGGAGTCGGTCATCATCGAGATCAGCAACAACGGACCTGCCATCACTTCTGAGATAGTCCAACATATCTTTGTCCCCTTTTTCACCACCAAAGAGGGCGGAAGTGGCATCGGTCTCTCTATTTCCAGGCAGATCATGCGCCTTTCGGGGGGGAGTCTGTCACTCAAAAACACCCCCGGTACACAACCCACTACCTTTATGCTTATTTTCCCCTAAACCATCCATCAATTCCACCTGTTAAGTGAGGAGCTAAACAACCTCACTTCCAAAAAAGAAGATAAAATAGAACTATCTTCTATTTAGATTTGTTTCATAGAAACGATTATCACTATCTTTGCAACCCAAATCTATCAAAAGGATAGAAGAACAGGTGTCTATTTACTCATTATGAAATATTTTCAATCTATTTTGCATCTTTATGCAAACTCAAATCATTACACTTTATGAAAAAAATCAGAGCAGCCGTAATCAGTTACGGAAACATCGGGAAATTCGTATTTGAAGCACTTCAAGCAGCACCCGATTTCGAAATCGCGGGAGTAGTGCGCCGTAACCCTACCAACAATCCCACTGAGCTGGCAGACGTTCCGGTGGTGGATTGTATTTCTAAACTTCCCGATGTCGATGTAGCCATCCTATGTTCACCCACCCGCGAAGTAGAAGGTTTCGCCAAACATATCTTGGCCAAGGGAATCAACACCGTGGACAGCTTCGACATCCACGGCGACATCGTACATCTTCGTTCGGAGCTCGACAAAGTAGCCAAAGAGAACGGATCGAAAGCCATCATCGCTGCCGGATGGGATCCGGGAAGCGACTCGGTAGTGCGCGCGTTGCTTGAGGCCGTTGCTCCCAAAGGAATCACCTACACCAACTTCGGTCCCGGTATGAGTATGGGACACACCGTATGCGTTAAATCGAAAGCCGGAGTAAAAGAGGCTCTCTCCATGACCATTCCTATGGGAACAGGCGTACACCGCCGTATGGTGTATGTTGAATTGGAAGAGGGAGTGAAATTGGCCGACGTAACAGCCGCCATCAAGGCCGACCCTTACTTCTCTCACGACGAAACTCACGTATTCCAAGTGGAATGTGTTGACTCACTCAAAGACATGGGCCACGGGGTTAACCTCGTTCGTAAAGGGGTATCGGGCAAAACTCAAAACCAACTGTTCGAATTCAACATGCGCATCAACAACCCCGCGTTGACTGCTCAAATTCTGGTAGCTGTGGCTCGTGCCTCCATGAAGCAACAGCCCGGAGCCTACACCATGATTGAAATTCCAATGATCGACATGCTCGTAGGTGATCGTGACGAACTGATCAAACGCTTGGTATAAACCTCGTCGTTCTACTCAATCCAATCGTGTGGTATGGATAACCAATTCGATTATCCGTACCGCATATACAGAGCAAACCGAGACAACGAAACTGTTCTTTGAAACAGCCTTTGCTCTTCATCCAAAAAAGAAGCGCTCGGTTTACTAAAAAGGAATATACCTTTTACATAAGACGTATATACGTTTTACTCGAAAGGTATATTCCTTTTTTATTGGAGTAAATCATCGTTTGAAAAATGAAATGCTCCTTTTTTGAGAAGAGATTATAGGAGGTTATACAAGAAAGGCTGCCGGACGATTAAAATGTCTGACAGCCTTTGTTATATAGTGATTTTTATTGTTTGACTATAACCGGTTTGTTGGTCTTTTTGTCATACTCTATTTCGGGACTCCGAAGGGCATGAATAATTAAGTAGAGGGCGTAGATGATGAATGGAATACTCAGAATCTGTCCCATATTAATCAACATTCCCTCTTCAAAGGCCTCTTGGTTGTTTTTGATAAACTCAACAAAGAAACGGGTACCAAAGATGCCGAGGAAAAAGACTCCGAATATCAATCCTTGACGGCGATACAGTTTGAATCCCCAATACATGATCATTACAATAGCGAATGTAATCAGGTAGCAGGCGGCTTCATATAGCTGTGTGGGGTGGGAGGGAACGGTAAAGATCGGCTCAGCACCCATACGCCACTGGTTCAGATTGTCGATGAAACGGAATCCCCACGGGTAGGAGGTTTCATGTCCGTATATTTCGTGATTGAATAGATTGCCGATTCGAATCAACGCCGCTACAAATCCTACGGGCAATACAACGCGGTCGAATGTCCAGAGAGGATTGCGGTGAGTGACACGCTTGGAGTAGATCAGTATGGCAAGGAAAATACCGGCAGTACCACCGTGACTTGCCAATCCACCTTCCCAGATATAGAGGATCTCAATAGGGTTGGCCATGTAGTAGTCGAATCCGTAGAAAAGACAATGTCCAAGGCGAGCTCCCAGAATGGTTCCGATGATGGTATAAACGAACAGTGAATCTACCCATTCGCTTTTCTCTCCTTCGTTTTTGAATACTCGTTTAACTATTTCGAGTCCTACCCAGAAACCGATGGCAAACATCAAGCCATACCAGCGTATCTCTCTCGGACCAATGGTGAACAGAACGGGGTCAGCCGTCCATGTGATAAAATTGAACATAGTGTTCTGTTTAGATTTATTGCAGGCAAAGGTAGGGTAAAAAAGTGAAAATCAGAAAAGGAATTTGGAGGGAAAAGGTTCTCTCTTTCTCTCCGCTTCGTATCTCCGTTAGGTAACGAAAACAGGCCCTTCTTTACTCTTTTTTCTCTTTCAATCCTCCGAACAAGGTGAGTAGTATAATCCATAGGTCGAGTAGGAATGACCAATTCTCAATGTACCATATATCATATTCCACTCGTTTCTCCATACGCCACAGCTCACGTGTCTCACCTCGATAACCGTTCACCTGAGCCCATCCGGTGATGCCGGGTTTGACAAAGTGGCGCACCATGTAACGTTCAATAATGGCCGAGTATTGTCGGGTGTGTTTCTCCATGTGGGGGCGTGGGCCAACAATCGACATATCGCCACGCAGTACGTTGTAGAATTGGGGGAATTCGTCGATACTCCATCTCCTGAGAATCCGACCGAAGGGACTGATTCGTTTGTCGTCGCTTGTGGCTTGTCGGTTGTCCGCATCGGCATTCACCACCATGCTTCTGAATTTGTAGCAGGTGAACACCTTTCCGCTCAGCCCAGTTCTTCGCTGCTTAAAAAAGAGAGGCCCGGGCATGTATATTTTCATAAGCAGGGCTACTGCAAGGGTAGCGATCGGGAAGAGGGTAGTGAGAAAGAGGAGGGAGACAACGATGTCGAATCCTCTTTTCATCATTCGGTTCAGAATGCCTTCGAGCGGCTCTTTGCGTACCGAAATGACGGGGATGTTGCCTATATGGGTGAGGGTGGTTTGGCGAGGAATCACCGTATAGGAGGGTGGAATGAAAAGAAAGCGTACACACTCTTTTTCAACCAGTCCGATCAGCACGTTCATGTGTTCGGGAACAACGGAATGTAGTGGTGAATAGACTTCGTCGATCTGATGTTTGGTGATAACCTCTGAAATGTCGCTCATCCGCCCCAAACAGGGAAGGTGGGCGATAGGGGGATTGTGTCGATCGCTGTTGTCGAGATACCCGATGATCTTGTACCCACTTGCCTTGGAACTCTCCATTTGTCGGATCAGGTCGATTGTTTCGCGGCTGTTGCCATTGATCAACACACGGATGTAGTTGTATCCGCTTTTACGATACACCGAGAGTGCCATTGCCACGCCCCACCACCAACCGAAGATAGAGAGAAACAGGATGGAGTAGAAGAGTAGCAGAAAGAGCCGTGAGAAATCGTAGATTTTGGAAAACAGCAGGCAGGCCCCGAATGCGACCAGATGAAGGGTAGTCCAGTAAAAGGCGCGAAACAGCAGACGGTCGGTGCGGATCATCCGGTTGTTGTGGGTGTCGGCAAAGTAGTAGTTAGTGATGATACCCGAGAGGTTGAGAAAGAGAAGGAGGTAGCGTTGCGATTCTTTTACCGAATCGGAAAGATAATGCTCGGAGAGAGAGTAAAGGAGTAGGAAGAGCAGATTGAGAATCATCAGATTTCCCAACGCCACCAAATATTTCAGCAAGTAGCCGTATCTTCCTCTTTTTGCCATGATTTGTGATGGTTAATTCTTTACTTGGCGAAGCACCTCCCACGTGCGCCGCGCGATATCATCCCACCGATAGGGTGAGAGATCATACGAGGGCGACTGAGATGGAGTCTCGGTCAAGAGTGGACTCAACTGTTCCTTCAGTGAGACAACGGATCCCGCCTTGAAATAGTGTATGCCGGGGAGGTTAATTTGCCTGATCCCCTCAATATCGCTCGCCAAAACGGGCAAACGGTAGTTGAGTGCTTCGAGCAGCACAATCGGAAACGCTTCGTCGTAGGATGGCAGCACAAAGAGTGCCGCGTGGGAATAGAGTTGTCGAAGAGGTTCGCCCGAGAGCTGTCCGGTAAAAAGAATACCTGCCGAAGAGTCTGCTTCCTTGTGCAGATTGGCGGCATACTTACTTCGATGATCTTCTCCACCGACGATTACTAACTTATAGCCATCGGGACCCAATTGTCGGAAGGCATCGATAAGAAGATCGAATCCTTTTTCGGGGGTGATGCGGCCTACCGATAGGATGTATTTTTTCTTTTCTACGCCAAACAGTCGCAAGTAGGAGCAAGAGGTGGAGGGGGTGTGTGTCTCCACTCCGTTGGGAATATGGATGGATTTTGTACCGATAGCTGATTCGAATCGTTGTCGGTGGACTTCGCTGACAAAGATAATCCGGTGGGCATAACGAAACACCAACCGTTCACTCAGGCGAAGGATCAGTTGCGAGAACAGATTCCATTTGGCGTGTTCATAGTTGGGTGTGTGGTAGGTGACCACCACCTTCAATCCGAAGAGGCGGAGTAGAGGGATGAAAAGCGAAGGTCCGATGTTGTGAATGTGTACCACGTCCGGACGAAGAAACAGCGTATAGAGCGTGCAAAGCAGCGAGTGATAAGCCGCTTCGAAGCCTGAAATACGGGTTGAAGAGAGGTCGATGAAGCGTATCGATTCGTAGTTGTTCCGCGAGTTGAGCAGGTAGGGTTTGCGGCGAAAGACGATCATCTCGCACTCCTTTTTTGACATACGAGGATAGAGCTGTTCACAGTGGGTCTCCACTCCCCCCTGAACATCCGGAAATCCTCTGGTGCCAAAAACGCATATCCGCATACTTAGAATTGAATGGGTTTGCCGGTTTGTATTCTCAGTTTATTCTCAATCACCCATTGGATCGGAATCCACGGGCGACGCACCATATCGTGGCGTTCGGTGACGATGAACGAACAGTTGCGTTGGCACGCGTCGATCCGCTCTTTGATGGCTATCGCCTCAGGGGAGTGCATGATTTCTTCAAACGTTTGGGTTTTAATGTTGCCGAGAATCCACTCCTCTTTCGATCCGTTGCAGGGAGTGACGTTTCCATACGGATCGATAAAAAAGAAGTCGGACAAGGCTCCACAGTGCGGACGATAGATAGTCATGTCACCTCTCAGCCGTTTGTGGATGCTTCGGTTGAAATAGGCACGGCCGTAGTCTTTGAGCCGATTCTTTATCCCTCTTCTTTTTGAAGTCAACAGAGCTTCCACGAATCGTTCGTGTTGTTCGAGCGCTTCGGGACTCTCGATTTGATTGCTCTCTTTGTGAAAATACCATGAATTGTGCACCACCGAGTTGCCGAGTTCGATGTCGAGAGCTACGCACAGATCGTACAGATAGAGCAGGTCGTGATGGTTGTCGGGCGAGATGACTACCGAGAATCCGATATTCGTACACCGGGTTTTCTTCAGTGCGAGCATGGTTCTCAACGCGTGATCGAATCCGTTTGTAATACCCCGCTTGGTATCGTTGGTGGAAGGAAGTCCCTCAAGGCTCACCCGTATCAATGTGTCGGGATACCGCTCGGCGAGGCGTACGATCTTGTCGGTGTAATAGCCATTGGTGCTCAATTCGAGCAGGGAGGCTTTGGGATGGAGTACGGCGAAAATATTGTCAATGTCATCACGCAGCATCGGTTCTCCACCCGTAATGTTGATGCGCAGTCCGTCGGGGAGTTTCTCGAGGTATTTCGGCTCGAGCTCCTCGTGCGGAGAGGTGGGGTGTTGCCATATATTGCACATATTGCACCGTGCATTGCACCGGAAGGTGGTGATGATGCTGGCCTGCATGGTGCCTTTAACGTTGAGTCTGCTCATAGAGTGTGATGATTTGTTGGTAGTAAGTTTCGGAAGAGAAGCGTTGTCTTGCCTTGAGGGCTATTGAGCGCGAATCAAAACCATTGTTCGGTTGACTGATTTGTTGCAGCTTCTCCTCCATTTCCAGTCCGACGCCCTTTCTGAATAGTAGTCCGTTCTCTTGGTCGTCGATCAGCTCGGGAATACCTCCCATCGAGGAGCCAAGTACGGGAGTACCGGCGCAAAGCGATTCGATCAGGCTCAACGGCGCATTCTCGTACCATATAGAAGGAACCATACTGAAGCGGGCATGCGACAAGAGGGAAGAAACCTCTTCCCGGCTCAATTTGCCGATAAACCGGATATGTTCCGACTCATACTTCTTACGTAATGGTTCGAGCAGGTCCCCCTCTCCGACGATACGTAGGTTGATGTCGAGTGAGGAGGCCTCGACGAGCATCTGTTCCAACCCCTTTTCGTATGACAACCGACCGACATAACAGCCGTAATCCTCCCGCTCTTCGGGGGGGACAATCTCAGCGGAGGAGTGGACGAAATTGGTAAGTACCGTTATTTTATCCTCACTCACTCCTCCCGCAACTAATCGATCATACATGAACATACTGGGGGCGATGAACTGATCCACCCATTTCTCTACTTTACGGATACTCCAGTAGCGGTTTTCCAAATAGGCGATAAGTGTCGCGCCATAGGAATTTTTCATGCAACGGCGGGAGAGGAGCGCGGATTTGTCGTTGAAACAACGTTCGCAAGTGTGCCCACGGCTCAAGCAGGTGTATATGGGGCATACCAGTTTATAATCGTGCATGGTCCAGAATACGTTGCATCCCCGTTGGTGCGCCAATTTGGCCAATACGGGCGACAGATAGGAGTGGATGTTGTGCAGATGCACCACATCGGGATGAAAATCATTGAGCAACCGGATGAACGATCGCTTCACCGTTCCGATTCCGAAGATTCGTCGCAGGGCTTTCCACCGTCCGATGATTCCTTTTCCGGAGAATGTGATTTCTGGTGCGAAATAGGAGTCCCATTCGGAGTGTATATTCTCCGGATGCGACATACTGAATATCGCCACCTCATGTCCCTTCGATCGGAACAACTCCTCCTGAGCTAACATCGCCATGCAATCTCCGCCACGAGGATAGTAGAACTTATTGACCAAAAGTATTTTCATTCTTCTTTAGCTTCAGTGTGCAATGATTGATACAGACTGTTCAGTCGTTTCATTTTAGTACTCCATGCGTGTGAAACCGCCTTTTCCATCGCCCCGCGACCGAGAGTGTAACGGAGCTCTTCGTGGTGGTATAGATGTGTGATATGGTGTCGGATGTCGTGCGCGATCTGAGGGATGCTTTGTACATCTACTTTTATACCGCACTGTTCATCCACCACCTCGCTGTATGAAAGATGGTTGAGGCAGATGATCGGACAACCTGCTTCCAACGCCTCGAACAATACGCTGGTGGTGGCATCCATCAGGCTGGTAATAAAAAATAGATGGGCTTTGCGATAGACGGAGGCCACTTCGTGATGGGGAACAACTCCCATATAGTTTGTTCGAATACCCCTTTTTGTACAATAATTCAACGCCTTCTGTCTGTACGGACCATCGCCTGCGAGAATCAATTCGTAGTTGATCTTCGAATCGAGTGATTCGATGGCTTTGAGCAACAACAGAACTCCTTTGCTATGGTCAAAACGCGACAACCAAAGCAATTGGATAGGCTCATCGGGGGATCGCCTGTTCACCTCGGATAACACCACCTCTTCTCGCGAAGAACCTGTTTCGGGCATCACTTCAAAACGTGTGGTCGCAACCGAAGCAAGTACCTTTCGTACATGATCGCTGACAGGCAGGCAAAGAGCGGACGAGGTGAGGGCTGTTCGTAACCGTTTTGAGTATTTCAGGTGGGCGACACAAGTTATCCTTCGCAAAATCATTTTGATCTGTTCGGTCAGATTATAAAGAGAGAGAAATCGGATTGGTTCGTCGCCCAGCACACCTACGGGCCCCCATACGAAAGGTTTATTGAGTTTCCACAAATATCCTGGTTCTCGGAATGTGATGTTGGTGATGTGATGCACAAGGTCGATCGACTCCTTTTCAATGATCTCTTTAGCCAACGCATATACTCTCTTTTCCCACCGGTTGTAGTCTTTATAATAGAATAGGGGGAAGTGGGCGGTCCACCCGCGGTATTCGGTGTGTTGTGGGATAAAGTAGAAACGGACGAATCGATCCTTCCATTCGGGAGATGTTGTCGCATCGATCAATGAGGAGATATATTCATGTTCCCTGCAAATGACAAAGAGGTTATGGTGGCGGGAGAGATGGGAGATGAAATTCCATCCGACACCATGTTCCGACCCCATGCCCGGCGCGCAATGGTTCACCGAAACCAATATGTTCATTCGTTTAGACATAGGTGGTTCTCAGTAAGTAGATAACAACCGAGAAGAGGATTATCAGTATCGCGATATTCCCTTTTCGTGTGAGGTAGATACGTATGTATTCGTTTAAATAGACTAATCTGAATAGAAAGAGGACCAAATAGGCCAGTATGGTGGCATACAAACATCCGGCCACTCCCCACCAAGGGATAAACAGCAGGTTGAGAACCAAAGAGAGCCCCATAGCCACCACAGAGGAGATGGTCATCCAGATTGTCTTATAGTAGTAGTCATATCCGATTCCGAGAAAATGAGCCAGACTAAGCAGTATGTAGCCAACAATCATAGGAAAGAGATACACTCTCCCTTCCAGAAAGCGGATATCGACCATATAGGGATAGGCAATGTAGGAAACCAAAAAGAAGAGGAGTCCGCCAATCGCGAGCAGGATCAAGTAGTTGTTGAAATGAGAGGAGAAGAGCGTACTCAACCGCTCTTTCTCCGTTCTCAACACGGTTTCGTGCCAGGCGAGTTGATAGATCGATGTCAGAAAGAAGAAGATTGAGGCTATTTTAAGGGAGATGACAAACAATCCGTTGGCTTCCGTTCCCACCATTCGAGTTATAAATATGCGACTCCACGAGTCGATCACCCCCAAAGCGAAAAGACCGGGAAGGAGGAGTAGCGAGTAGCAAATTATTCGTGTGTCGCACACTTCCCGCCAACTGCTTACATGCCATTTGAGCAGTCGATACCTCGCTTCAATCCCCATGATTGCAACGATTCGAGCAATCGCGTAGGCGATCAGTAAGGAGGAGGCCTTCCATGAGGTGAATAGGAGGAATACCAACGAAAGTGACAGCGTCAACACCGCTACGGTCAGATTGGAGAGAACAAACAGTTTTGTCCGTCCCGTTCCTCTTACATATTGAATGTACACTTCGTAGAAAGAGAAGATCCATATAAAACCACCATAAAGCAACGGATTGAATGACCAATCCGGAACCCACAATGCCATGATAGGAACCAAGAGAAGCAACACTCCCGCGGCAGGAATGAATACAGTGATGAGTGTTCCTGTCAATTGGGGGGACTCTGATTTGTTGTGTGAGGCATACCGATACATCCCAGAGGTGAGATTAAGGGAGATAAGAGGGAAAATGATCAACGCGATCGCGAAGAAGTAATCGAACGAACCCAACTCTTCGGGCGACAGATAGAAGGTGGCGATGGGATAGAGGAAGAGGAGAATCGCTTTTGATCCCAAGCTGCCTACGGTGTATAGGGATAGACGTTTCTTAAATTCGCTATTCAGTAAGGTTGTTTTCATGGCATTGCATTGTTTGTGTTTCGACGGCCAAATCATCATGAACGGTATTGATATTGGCCATACAAAGGCCCATAATAATCATCATCATCAATCCTCGGTTGTGAGTAAACGTCGAATCGGAAGTCGATTCGATAGCAAAGAAAAGGATGGTTAGCACTACAATAAAATAGTCTTTCAACGTAGCAGAGAGTATGCTGCGATAGTTCTTCAGTCGCCGTATTACGGCATACCAGAACAAGGAGAAGAGAGCGATCCCGAAGAATCCTACTTGTGCCAATGCCGGATAGTAAGTGTCGGAGATATAGTCGGGCATCTCCCTGCTGAGTCCCCAGATCTTATCAATGGAATAATGAGCATATAGATCGGAATAGTAGAGACCGGAGGTAAAGGTGGCAAAGCTCGCCCATCCGCTTCCGAAGGGGACGTAGTCGGTCAGGATGGAAGCTGCCGTCAGATAGAGAGTGGGTCTTGCCCACATGCTCTCGGAGCGCAGTGCTCCGTAGAAATAGTATAGTTCGATCTTTGGCCACGCTACATAGAGTACCAGCAAAAGGACTGAAACTATAAAGAGCACTCCCGGGAGCGAAACCCGAAATCGATAACCGAATTGAACTGCCACCACCAATGCGACAGCCAATGCGTAGAAGCCGTAAAACTTGGTACGTGTGGAGAAAAATCCAATGGCAAGGATCGCTATGAACACAAGGGAGTCTGCCCATGAAAAGGAGGAGCAGTAGAGGTAAAGCACCGCGGTGATGGTAGCGGCAGTGGCAAACCGTGAGGGGTGACCGAAGAACGGTCGGATGTTTCCCGTCAGTCCGATGATTAGCAACACTCCCGCGGCTACCAATGTGAGAATTGTCAGTGCCCTTTTATCGGCCTTAGTAAGCATCGGCATCAATATGAACGCGCCATAAAAACCGAGAAACGGTTTCATCTGAATCACCCCATCCATCAGTATCGCTTGGGGAACGTTCGATCCGATCGCCAACGAATAGAGGGTCTGAAACAGAAAATAGCCTGCAAGCACCGCCAGATGAGACCACATGAAATAAACCCTCCTCTCCGTCCATGCCTTTATTAGGAAGAAGACCAGAAAGAGGGCCATCAGTTCGTCCGTATAGGTGAAGCCCAACAGGTCGTAAAGAAACACTCCAAACAGGTACCCGAGTATAAGAAACCCGAAAAAGAGCCTGTTCTTGGAGAGTGTTACTGTTTTCATTACTAAAAGAGGTTAGTAAACACCAGTGAGAAGATTAGTATAGCCATTCCGGCAATCAATACCGAGACGGTTGTTTTGCCCGCGCCCTTCCATTCTTTCAACAGGATACCCCACACATTGCTGAATGTTACATTCAACGACATCAGAATACTCCACGAAAAGGCCATTATCACACTCTCAGGAGTAAAGAAGCTTTGTCCCATCCCTAACGCGAAGAATTGAGAGTACCACAGCACTCCTGCTAACGCGCAAAAGAGCAGGTTGTTGATCCATACCGAAGCAGAGATCGAGGTGTAGTCTGTGAAGGTGTGGTTGCGACTGTTTTGATACAGGCAGAAGCAGAGGTTGGTAAGAAATCCTCCAAGGGTAACCAGCAAGATCACCGGATTGAGGGCGAATACGTCGCTTGATCCCAGTTCCAATGCCTTTTGTTTAATGGGTTCGCCCGCGCTGAGTCCCAAACTGAAGCAGGCACTCATCGCTCCTGCCAGCAGCGCGATCAGAATTCCTTTCTTGAGGGCGAACTCTTTCAACGCTTTTTTCCTGTCTTCCTCGCTCATATTGCGAGAGCGCAATGCCCCCGCGTAGCCTATCACCGCGATGCCAGCCAATGTAATCCCCACACCAATCAACAAGATCAACCCTTTTCCGGTGAATAGGTTTTCTCCTTTCATCAGTGCCGGAATCAGTGTTCCAAATGCCGCACAGGTGCCGAGGGCGAGTGATTGACCGAGCGCGATACCCAAGTAGCGCATACTCAAACCGAAGGTTAATCCTCCGATACCCCATAGTGCTCCGTAGCCAACGGTGGCAAACAATGCGCTCTTTTCAACGGCATATATGCCGCACAATCCCCCTTCGCCTATCGAAAGCAGTGCTCCCAGAAAGGGAAATACCAGCCATGCAAAAACACCTTGAACAAGCCAAAATGTCTCCCACGACCACTCTTTTATCTTTTTAATGGGAACGTACGAACTCGATTGGCCGAAGCTTCCGACCGAAATGATCAACAGACCGATAAGTGTATTCATAGTATTATTGTGTGTTTCCTGTATCTGATTCTCTTTTCATTTTGAAGGTTCAAAACAGTACAAATATAGTCCACATTTCCCAAAATTCGGCCTGTAAGGGTGGAATTCATCCCGTGTGAATAGCTGCGATCGGTTTATCTCGATTCAACGTTTGTTCGCAATTCTCGGTAAAACCGTTGTATAGGTGTCAAAATAATGTACAGTGTTGTCCAATTTCTTTACAGTATTGGATTGATATATATATCATAATAATATTGTAAAACAATCTGTTATATGTTTTGGCATGTCCTTTGAAACTATTTATACGTCAAACGAACATAT
Source organism: Bacteroidales bacterium (assembly GCA_047972845.1). Taxonomy (GTDB): domain Bacteria; phylum Bacteroidota; class Bacteroidia; order Bacteroidales; family JBKEBB01; genus JBKEBB01. Next base: position 12,240 of record JBKEBB010000261.1, on the reverse strand, counting down.
AACTAACACAACAATGATACAACGATTCGTTACCCCTCATTCATCTGTCCGCACTCAGATTTCAATCGCGCGATGGAGAATTGTTACACTTTTTCTTTCTGTTTTGCTCATCTCTTCGGAAGTTTCCGCTCAAGATCAGGTTTGGTCTATGAATGAGTGTATGAAGTATGCGCTTGAAAACAGTCCCAAAGTAAAAAAACAATACCACACCGACGACACCTATAAAGCCGAGGTGACCGCCGCTGTGGCCTCATTCTTCCCCTCCCTCTCGGTAGGCTCTCAAGGAACATTCAATTTCGGACGTTCGATCGACCCCAAGACCAACACCTACAATACCGTTTCCACCTTTAACAACTCCTACAGCCTATCCGCTTCCATGCCGTTGTTTGACGGCGGACAGTTGGTCAACCAACTTCGTTCCGCTAAGATAAAACGAAACATTGGAGCTGTCGGTATCGAGAAAGAGAAGGACGACCTTTCACTTAACGTTATGCAGTCCTACATCGACGTGCTTTATTACACCGGAACGGTTGACCTCGCTGCCGAACGGCTGAGCGAAAGTCAGCGCGTGCTTCATAAGACCAAACGTCAGGAGGAGCTTGGAGTCAAGGGAAAGGCCGACGTAGTTCAGATCGAATCGCAAGTGGCAGCCAACGACTACAACCTCACCCGTCAGCAGAATTTGCTCAATACCGCGTTGCTCACTTTAAAAACCCATATGAATTTTCCATCCGACTCCACGTTTCAAATCGACACTCTGTTTTCCTCCTTAGTCACTGAAAAGACGGAGAGAGTTAGCAACGAAATTTACGAATATGCCACCGAGCATAACCCGACCGCCCGTTTGGCTACGCTACGACTCAAGAATGCCGAAATGCAGCATCTCGTATCTAAAGGGCGAATGTATCCTACCATCTCTGTCGATGCCGGGGTCTCAACCAACTACTTTCGCAACCTCAGTTCCGATCAATCGGCCAACGGAACACCCATCGATCCCTTCATGGATCAGATGAAAAACAACCTTGGCGAGTATGTGGGCATACGGTTGTCCATCCCCTTGTTTTCGGGATTGAGCCGAGTTACCAATGTTCGCCGCGCCCGCAACGAACGTCACATTGCCAGAGAGGAGCAAAACGAAGTGTTTCGTCAGTTGCAAAACGCGATCGATCAAGCCATATTCGACCGTGAGGGCTATGCCAAAGAGGTAGCCCAAATGGAGAAAAAGGTAGAGGCCGACGATCTTTCCTATCAGATCACCCTGCGCAAGTTCGAAGAGGGACTGATGAGTCCGCTCGACCTCCAACTCAGCTCCAACAACCTGTTACTCGCCAAAGCCGAGCTTTTACAGCGTCGATTGGCATTGGTCATCAAATCCAAATTGGTCGATTATTACTGCGGCATCCCGCTGGTGACCAAATGATCCGTACCATTCAAGCCTCTTATCCAATCAATAAAAACAATTAAACTAACATACAACAATGGACATTCAACTGGAAAGAAAAAAAGGAATTCAAAAAAAACACCTTCCCTATATCATCGGTGGTCTGCTTTTTTGCCTGCTGATCGGGTGGATCGTTTTCGGCGATCATAGCTCTACCCTCAAAATAGATGCGCGCAGCGTACATATCGGGAAAGCATCCTTGGAGCAATTCAACGACTTTGTTCGCATCAGCGGACAGGTGCAACCCATCAGCGTCGTTCAACTCAGTCCCGAAGAGGGAGGTATCGTTCAGGAGAAGGTGGTCGAAGAGGGAGCCCAAGTGAAGAAGGGCGATATCATTGTTCGACTTTCCAACTCCAATCTCGATCTTCAAATCCTGGAAGCCGAAGCGCAGTTGGCCGAGAAACAAAACTTTCTTCGAAACACGCAGGTGGCTATGCAGCAGGATAAGCTCAACAACCAATACGAGAAGCTGAAACTAACCACCGAAATGACCCGTAAGTTGCGTGCTTTTCGTCAGTCCGAAAAGCTGTATAAGGAGGAGCTGATCCCTAAAGAGGAGTATCTGAGAGCGGTGGAAGATTATGAGTTGGCCAAAGAGCAGCATGATTTGGTGAGCAAACGTCTCGCGGCCGATTCCATTTCCCGCGCCATTCAGATGGACGAGATGGAGGTCAGTCTTTCCAACATGCGACGAAACATTCAATTGGTTCATCAGCGCAAGGAGCATCTGAATATCCGTTCGCAGATCGATGGCGAATTGGGATTACTCGATGTTGAACTGGGACAAAACGTGACTACCGGACAACGCATCGGACAGATCAACGACCTTTCCGATTACAAGGTGGAGGCCATGATTGATGAACATTACATCGACCGTGTCCGTCCCGGACTGTCTGCTCAGTTCGATCGTCAGGGTAATAATTTCGCCCTCAATGTACGCAAGGTCTATCCTGAAGTTCGCTCCGGAACATTCCGCACCGACTTTGTTTTTACGGGCGAACGTCCCGATAATATCCGCAGCGGACAAACCTACTATATCAATCTGGAACTCGGGCAACCCACCGAGAGCATCATCATTCCCAAAGGATCATTCTTTCAAAACACCGGAGGAAACTGGATATTCGTCCTCGATAAAGAGGGTAAAAAAGCCTATCGTCGCAACATCCGCATCGGAAGACAAAACCCCCAATACTACGAGGTGCTCGAGGGATTGGACAACGGTGATCAGGTTATTGTGTCGGGCTACGAAAGTTTTCTCGACAACGAAGTGTTGATTCTGGAATAACAACAGATCCGATTAGGAGATTCTAGCTCCTACGAATTAATACATAAGTAATTGTATGAAAAATATTGAACTGGCTTTCCGAACCTTATTCAAGAAAGGTAGAAGCAACGTGATTAAGATAGTCTCTCTGGCCGTCGGATTGGCAATGGGGTCGGTGTTGATTGCCAAAATATACTTTGAGCAGTCGTATGATTCATTCTATCCCGCCAGTGATCGAATATACAGGGTGGAGACAACCAGTTTAGGTGATGGAGAAGGCGAAGATAAAACATTCGGGCAGGTGAGTGGCGCGATCGCTCCCGCTATGAAGTCAGAAATACCTGAGGTCGAACTGGCCACACGTTTTACTTGGTTCACTGAAAACGATGTAATACTGACAACCGATAAGAAAAGTTACAGTATAAAAAGGGCGATTGCGGCTGACAGTTCGTTTTTCGATATGTTTCCCCGACCTATTCTGGTGGGTGATCCGAAAGAGGTGCTCGTACGTCCCAATTATGTAATGATATGTGCCTCTTTGGCACGTAAAATGGGGGGTGTCGAGAATGTGGTGGGAATGGTCTATACCCGTCAATCTCTACCGGGAACCGAATATGTGGTGGGAGGCGTTTTTGAAGATTTACCTGAAAATTCGCACATTCAGGCGGAAATCATCTGTGCCATTACGACGATTCCGGAATGGAGCATTACCAACTGGGTGGGCAATGATCGCTATCGTGCATACGTCAAACTCTATCCGGGTGTGCGACCGGAAGCCCTAGCCCCTTCTATTCGCAAAATGCAAGAACTCCATCAGGACTTGGAAGTATTGAAGAAGGCAGGCGTCAATTTTACCTATACACTGCTCCCACTGGAAAAGATATATGCTGAATCGAAAGAGGTGAGGGATATGAACAGAATGCTCATACTCCTTGCTGTTACACTGCTTCTTACCTCCGTGTTAAACTACTTGCTAATCGTTGTCTCTACGCTGATCGGTAGAACCAAAGAGGTGGCCGTACATAAGTGTTACGGGGCTTCGGGTAGAAACATTTTGGGATTGACCATGGCTGAATCGATGCTTCACCTTGTTTTGTCGCTGCTGATAGCCATTATTCTGATATTTGTTTTTCGCTCCACCGTGGAGGAGCTGCTTACCGTTTCGGTTGGAGCTCTTTTTAACCCCTCTTCGATGATAATAATATCGGCCGTATGTGTGGTTGTTTTTCTGATTACCACCATCGTTCCCACCTATCTCAATGTACGCACCCCGGTGATGTACGCGTTTCGTCAGTCGCGCGAATCCAAACGATATTGGAAACTGGGACTTCTTTTTGTACAATTTACCGCTACTGCCTATCTGATAACGTTGCTGCTGATCATCAATCGGCAATACGATCGGATGGTAACCGATTATCCCGGTTATGAAACTGAGAATCTGTTTTATCTTGCTACCAAAGGTGTGGACCCTCAGCAGCGTCAACGGATCTTGGACGAGATGGGGCGATTGCCTGATGTTGAAACGGTTTCATCCTGTTATACCCTTCCTTTCTATGGACAGTCAGGAAACAATGTATCCCTGCCGGAAGGAGAGTATCGGGAGTTGATGAATATCGCGGACCTTTATTACGTAAGCGATAACTATTTCTCCGCCATGCGAATCCCTATTATTGAGGGTGAATCCTTTAGTGCGCGGCAGAGTGCCACAAACAGCGTGATGGTGAGCCGTTCGTTTGTCAAACGGATGGAGGTGTTGGTTGGATGGAAAGGGAGTCCCTTAGGAAAATCAATTGTGGTGTCCCAACACAGCGGAAGAGAGCGCACTCCGTTTACTATTTGCGGGGTGTATGAAGACTTTCGTATCGGCTCCATACAGTTTACAGACCTTCGTCCCACTGTTGTATTCTACACTGAAAAGCCATCCGATATTCTGTTGATTAAGCTTGATAAATACGGAGATGAGAGTCTGGCAAGAATTGCCGAACTGTTGAAACGTGTCAATCCGGATCGTGCGTTTCCCATATACAGCATGAAAGAAGAGTTGATTAATGAGTATCGCTCGTCACGACTGTTTAGAGACTCGATCATGATCAGCGGAATAGTTACCCTTATCATAGCGTTGGTAGGACTGATTGGTTACACGATGGACGAAACAAATCGTCGTCGCAGTGAAATAGCGGTAAGGAAGATCAACGGGGCTACTATTGCCGATGTGATTAAGATGATTCTGCGCGATATCTCGCTCATAGCGCTCCCTTCTATATCTATCGGTGTGCTGCTCGGCAATTATTCTGGACGGGAATGGATGACGCAGTTTTCTGAGAGGGCGGTTTTGACTCCGTTCCTCTTTATTGCCGGGGCATTCTTTCTTTATCTTGTGATTATCGGATGTGTTGTAATGCGGTCGTGGAAAGCCGCCACAGACAATCCCATAGATGCGTTGAAAGCGGAATAGAGGAGTTTAATCTGTATAAAGGATTATAAGGGTGAGAGATCGGATGAATTTGCAGGGAGAGTATGGTGTTCGAATGATGCGCCATCAACACTCCTTACAAAAAGGAATATACCTTTTGATCAAAAGGACGGCTCCTTTTCAAACAACAGACGGCTCCTTTTTACTAAAAGGTCTGCTCCTTTTTTTGAAGGGTACGAATAGGACCCTGCATAGGTTGTTCTCAGGGAGAAGATAGACTCAGAAATCTTTTGCACAGGCAACCGAGATAGCAGACGAGGAATTAATAACAATAGAATAAATGGTTGTACGAATGGAGCGGAATCGCCCAATGATAACAACCATCCGAAAGGAATGATAATTTGTAAACAAGCAATATTTTAAAAGACACTTTACTACTAACAATACGTGTATGAAAACAATTATCCGTAATTTTCTGAGTGTGCTGCGTCGCTTTCGATTGGCGATGGTGCTGAATATTCTGGGCCTTAGCATTGCATTCGTCGCTTTCATGTTGATCATGATGCAGCTCCGATACGATCGTGAATACGATACGTGCCACCGGGATGTCAACGCCTTATACCGTTTTGACTTCTCACACGATGGATCCAATTATCAGGCAATCATTTGCCGACCTTTGACCCGTATGTTTGCCGCCTCATCACCGCATATAGTAGAAGCTGGAATAACCGGAGGTTTCAGACGTTTATTCTTTTTTGTCGATAGAAACGGATCAAGAAATGGACATAAAGAGAGTAACATTGAGGTTTCTCCTGAGATTCCTCATATGTTCGGATTTGACATGGTCGAGGGAGATATAAACGCGTTGGAGGAGCCTAGCCGTGTATTGCTACCATTAAGTATGGCCAAAAAATTCTTTGGAAATGAATCAGCCGTCGGGAAGCAGTTGACATTTGACGATCCCGATGCGACGCCATTGATTGTTGGGGGAGTATTCAGGGATCTTCCCGATAATTCATCTATGAGAAATGTGATTTATCAGGCAATTGATCCTCAGATAAATTACGATATATGGGGCAATTGGAACTATAATTTTTATGTGCGGTTGGATGATCCGGCGAATAAACAATTGGTGATCGATAACTTTCGTAACAACTATGGAAAATTAAGTGAAGGGATCAATTATGCACCTGGAGAAATGTATTTTACGTTGACTCCTTTGCCCGCTCTACATTACTTGAAGAATGTAAGTGTTGACAACGTTCCTAAGGCAAGTATGGAGACTCTTTATGTGCTTGCTGCTATCGCGTTTGTTATTTTGCTGATCGCCGGAATTAATTTCACCAATTTCAGTGTGGCACTCACTCCCGTACGTGTAAAAAGCATCAATACCCAGAAAGTGTTGGGTAGTTCGGATGCCGTACTGAGAATAAGCCTGATTGTTGAGGCGGTTATCATCAGTTTTACCGCCTATTTGATGTCATTGGGTATGCTGTATATGATTGGCGAAACCTCTCTGTCATCGGTGGTTGAAGCGGATATTTCCATGATGGAACAATTCCCCATTTTGTTGATTACGGCAGGAGTAGCTCTTTTGTTGGGTTTGATCGCCGGCCTTTACCCGGCTTATTACATCACCTCTTTTCCTCCCGCGTTGGTGCTCAAGGGAAGTTTCGGACTCTCACCCAAAGGGAAACGGATGCGTACCGGATTGATAGGTATTCAGTATATGGCCTCGTTCGCGCTTATCATCGGAGCTCTGTTCTTATACCTTCAAAATCAGTATATGCAGCGTGCACCGCTTGGTTACGATAGGGATCAATTGATTATTACCGATATGAACCTGAATATGAATAAAAACCGAGAGGCGCTTTCGCAAGAGATTACCTCATTCACGGGGATTGGAGGTGTTTCGTTTAGTAGTCAGGTTTTGTCGAGTAGCGATAGTTATATGAGTTGGGGAAGGCAATACAAGGATAAAGAGATCAGTTTTCAATGTCTTCCTGTTTCTTCAACCTTTTTGGATGTAATGGGAATTAAAACGATCGATGGAAGAGGATTTCGTCCCGAAGACGATCTCAAGGAACATGGGGTATTGGTGTTTAATCAGACAGCCCGGGCACTCTATAATCTGGAACTCGATACTGAAATAGATGGAATGCCGATAATTGGTTTTATTGAGGATGTGAAATTTGCATCGTTCCGTAAGGAAATCTCACCGATGGTATTTATGGTCTGGGGGAAATACAGTTGGGGCAATCGCGAGGTGAATTACTCGACCGCCTACATAAAAGTGAATGCGGGAGCCGACATGCGTGGAGCCTTGAATCATGTAAAGAAATCATTGACCAAGTTTGATTCGGAGTATCCGTTTGATGTTCGCATGTATGATCAAGTGATGCAGCAAACGTATGAAAAGGAGTTACAGTTGAGTACACAAATCACCCTGTTCAGTCTCATCGCCATCTTTATCTGCATTGTCGGCGTGTTTGGGTTGGTGGTATTCGACAGCGAATATCGTCGCAAGGAGATTAGTCTGAGGAAGGTGATGGGGGCAACGGTAGAGAATATCCTGATCATGTTCAACCGAAGTTATCTCATCCTGATGGTAGTCTGTTTTTTTGTCGCTATTCCGTTCGCTTATATAGCGGTGGTTCGATGGTTGGAAAACTTCGCCTATCGCACTCCAATCTACTGGTGGGTGTTCGCGATTGCATTTGTGGCAGTGGGAGTGATTACGATCCTTACCGTTACGTTCCAGAATTGGCGCGTAGCCAACGAAAATCCGGTGAAGAATATCAAGAGTGAATAGATCACAGCGTGTTGTGTGAACCCGTAAAACTAAAATATGAAAACAATTATCCGTAATTTTCTGAGTGTCTTGCGCCGATTCAAGGTGGCAACCTTGCTGAATGTGTTGGGGCTGAGCGTGGCGTTTGTCGCCTTTATGTGTATCGCGATGCAACTGCGCTACGATCGCGAGTTTGATACCTGTTATCCGAAATCGGAGAACCTATTTAGAGTGGATGTGTTGAAAAAAGATGGCGCGATATGGTCGATTCTTTGTCGCCCGCTTTTTCGCATCTTTTCCGAATCATCTCCACACATTGTCGAATCAGGATTAACTCCTATATGGTCGAATACAATTTCTTTCTTCGTAACTCATGAGGGAGGAAGAACGTTCTATAAAGAAAGTTTTCAAAATATAGGAATAGATATACCTCGGATGCTGGGCTTTGAAATGGTAGAAGGGGATATTAATACGTTTAAAGAGCCGAAAGCTGTGATTATTCCACAAAGTATGGCGAGACGAATATTCGGCAACCGATCGGCAGTAGGAGAATTACTCCGATTTGATGATCAGAATTCATCCTCTATAACCGTATGTGGAGTCTATAAAGATTTACCTCGCAACTCATCGTTTAGTAACTCCATTTATCATGCGATCGGAGCAGACGAAAACTTCAATTCGTGGAATAACTGGAATTATCACGGTTACATTCGTCTCGATAATCCGGCAAACAAACAGGCGGTAATTGATAATTTTCTTGCCAACTACGACAAACTCCGTGAGGGCATGGAAAATTCTTACGATAAAGAAGATATTCGACTCACAGCCATTCCGGAACTGTATCTCCAAGAAGCGGCATATGGGGATTCCAAGCCTAAGGGAAGCAAGCAAACTCTCATTGTTCTCTCGGCAATTGCTATCATTATCTTGCTGACCGCGGGAATCAACTTTACGAATTTTAATACCTCCCTTACTCCCATGCGTGTGAAAAGTATCAATACCCAGAAGGTATTGGGAAGTAGTGACGGGATCTTGCGTTTCAGTCTTTTGGTGGAAGCGGTGATAATCAGTTTGACGAGCTTTGGTATCGCTGTGTTCATACTTCGTCTGCTTGCCGATACCTCGTTCACCTCACTGATGGAACCTGATATTTCTATTGCCTCACAACTTCCTGTGGTCGGAATCACCGCGGTTATCTCGATTGTATTAGGGGTGTTAGCCGGACTTTATCCTGCTTTCTATATCACTTCGTTCTCTCCCGCCTTGGTATTGAAAGGGAGCTTCGGGCTTTCTCCGAAAGGTCGAAAAATACGAAGTGTATTAGTTGCTATCCAGTTTATTGCCTCCTTCGCGCTTATCATCGGAGCCCTGTTCATGTATTTGCAGAACTATTATATGGAAAACGCGCCTGTAGGATATGATAGAGATGAGTTAATCGTGGTCGAGATGAATCGAAAGACCAATAAAAACCGTGAAGCCATCGAACAGGAATTAAAGTCATTTGCAGGAATTGGCGGAGTTGCTTTTAGCGAGCAGGTTGTGTCCAGTGCCGATCAATATATGAGTTGGGGGAGACCTTATGGGGATAAAAGCATCAATTTCACCTGTCTTCCTGTGTCATCATCTTTCCTCGAAGTGATGGGAGTGAAGATTACCGAAGGGCGAGGCTTTCGCCCCGAAGACGACTTGAAAGAGCATCCTGTCTGTGTATTTAATGAAACAGCGAGAGCCGAATACGATCTTAAACTCGACACGAAGGTATCCGAGAATTTGATTGTAGGCTTCATGGAGGATATTAAGTTCGCCTCTTTCCGTCAAAAAATTTCACCAATGGCATTTCTCGTATGGGGCAAACATAGTTGGGGAAGTTACGAAGTCTATTATACGAATGCCTACGTAAAGGTGAAAGCCGGCACGGATATGCATGAAGCGATCAAACACATTCGCGCGACGCTTGATAAATTCGACTCCGGCTATCCTTTCAATATCCGTATGTACGATGAAATACTACAAAATACCTATAAAAACGAGCGTCTAATCACTTCGCAGATAACCCTGTTTAGTTTGATTGCCATCTTTATCTGCATTGTGGGGGTGTTCGGATTGGTCATGTTCGACAGCGAGTCTCGACGCAAGGAGATCAGTCTGCGCAAAGTGATGGGAGCAACGGTGGAACGCATCCTTGTGATGTTCAACCGTACGTACATTATCATCATGGGTATCTGCTTTGCGATTGCCGCCCCCATTGCTTATTTCGTGGTGAGTAAATGGTTGGAAAACTTTGCCTATCGCACACCTATCCACTGGTGGGTGTTCGCGATTGCATTTGTGGCAGTGGGAGTGATCACTATTCTCACCGTTACGTTCCAGAATTGGCGTGTAGCCAACGAAAACCCGGTGAAGAATATAAAAAGTGAATGGTTTCTTACAAGGATTAATTGAGAAAAATATCAACAATACAAATAACTTAATAGTAAAAACAACATGATCAAAATTGAGAATTTGAAGAAATCGTTTCGTACCGAAGAGGTAGAAACCATCGCGTTAAACGACATCTCCATGGAGGTTAAACCGGGTGAATTTGTTGCTATCATGGGACCTTCGGGTTGTGGAAAATCGACGTTGCTCAACATTCTGGGATTGCTTGACAATCCGACGGCAGGCTCGTACTATCTTCTCGACAAAGAGGTAGGACACCTGAAAGAGAAGCAGCGCACTCAAATGCGTAAAGGAAATATCGGATTTGTGTTTCAGAGTTTTAATCTGATTGATGAGCTCAATGTATATGAAAACATCGAATTGCCATTGACCTATCTTAAGATTAAAGCGTCTGAACGGAAACAACGGGTGATGGATATCATGAAAAAGATGGAGATCAGCCACCGGGCACAACATTTTCCTCAACAGTTGTCGGGCGGACAGCAACAGCGTGTGGCCATTGCCCGCGCGGTGGTGTCGAATCCCAAACTGATCCTTGCGGATGAACCTACGGGTAATCTCGACTCGAAAAACGGTACGGCGGTGATGCAGCTTCTTACCGAGTTGAACCAAGAAGGTGCTACCATCGTGATGGTGACCCACTCCAAGCACGATGCCAGCTTTGCCCATCGGGTAGTGAGTCTGTTTGACGGAAGCATTGTCTCTTCGGTGAGTGAGTTTATCTAAGAATGTAGGAGAAAAGAATAAAGGGGAGGTGCCGTTCGGTCGCCTCCCCTTTGCTGTTTAATGATCGTGGTCGTGCTCTTCACCGTCGTGACTCAAAACGATTTCACGGGCAACGTATGACTCATTTCCCGCTTCATCGGTGCAATATACCATCAGATGGTATTCGCCGGGAGTGGCATCTTCGGGAATGATGATTTCGTGGTGATGAATTTTCGCGTTCTTCTGTCCGGTCAAACTCCATACTTTGTTATAAGAAAAGTCGGTAGTTGCCACTTTTGTGGCGATGGCAGTGTGGGTATGGCCATTGAAGTTGCTGTGAATATTTACTTTGTATGATTTCAGCATTACATCGTCCGATAACTCCACATCAAAATGGACTCCATTTGGATCACCTATCAATAGGACATCCTCTTCGGCGGGTTCGATCAGATGAATCACAGGTTTGGTTACATCAGCTGTTTCTTTTTTTTCGCAAGATTGAAAGAGTGTGAGGGATAGTGCCGACATACAAATAACGACTATTATACGTGTTGTTCTCATTGTAGTTTGTTGTTAAAATAGATTTTGATAACTAATTGCAGGTTTCGTCCCGGTTCGGGGATCTCGACCTTGCGATAAAAACTCAGGTGATTATAATATTTTGTATTGAGGAGATTACGTACTGATAATCCCACATCAATAGTTGTCTTTCCGCTTGTAAACACGATATTTCCTCCCAGATTGACTAAATTCGCTCCCGGGGTAGGGTCTTCGTTGCGAGCAATCCTGTTTTGATCGGCAATGGAGTGGAGCTCGGCATAGAGTTGCCAACGATTCTCTTTCCACGTCAATGTGTTTCGCATCGAAGCCGGAGGAGAGAAGCTCAGCGCGGTATGCTCGTCTATGTTGTAGGTATATACATATTCGCCCGAAAAGCGATAGTGCATACGGGCAACCAGTCGAAGTGCCAGTTCGGTTTCGGCTCCGGCAAAAAGAGCTTCATTTCCAGTGTAGCGGTAGATTTGTCCGGCATGGGGTAGTATAGACCATTCGCCTGTCGGTTTCAGGTAGATGTAGTTGCTGAACCAACTGGCGAAGGGAGAGAAGGAAACCAGCAGATCTCCCTTTTCATATTGGTACGAAGCATCAATCTGCCATCCTTTCTCCGAGTTGAGGGTTGGATC
>JBKEBB010000218.1:0-5288 GCA_047972845.1 Bacteroidales bacterium | reverse complement strand
TGATTGAATATGGACAGATTGGTTGTAGAATCTACAACCAATCTGTCCGTTTCATAGGTAAAATCAAAAATGGGCAACGTAATTCAAGCTCACTATCAGGAGAACATTTACAATAGATACTTATCAAGAAGCGCCTTAAGCCTTTTGGCTTCAATGGGTTTAGTAAGAAAATCGTCCATTCCTGCCTCGTAACATCGCTGTTCCTCCTCTTTCAATGCTCCAGCCGTCAATGCTATTATAGGTACATGTTTGCCCGAACCTCTTTCTAAATCTCGAATAGCCCTTGTCACCTCCTGACCATCCATCTCGGGCATCTGTACATCCATAAGAATTAAATCAGGATGAATCTCTTGATATTTACTCAAGGCAATCGTTCCATTTATAGCATCCACAGCCTTGGCTGTGGGAATAATTTTAGCCAGCAGAGCCTTAATAAGGAGTATGTTGAAGGAAACATCTTCTGCCACCATTATAGTGAAAGTTCTATTGATCTGTTCCGCCTGATTATCAACTAAGGGATGTGCTTCATCGCCTAATTCGACAGAAATCATTCCATTTTGTTTGGGTTCGTGTATGGATGCCAAACAGGCGAAGAGCTGTTCTTGCTTCACCGGTTTTGTGATACAGTATCGAACACCAAGCGCATCGCTTTGCTTTTGCAATTCTGAATTGTCAGACGAAGAGTGAAGCAGAAAAATGGGCTGTATATCGGGTGTTAATTTAATATCTTCGCGAATCACTCGGATGGTTTCCAACCCATCGATATAGGGCATATTGTAATCGCAAATAATGATATCGAACCTCGATGATTCAATTGTTTTAAAGGCATCATATCCATTGTTGCAAGATGTACACTTGATACCCCATTTCTTCAACATATGTTCGAGAATGATCTGGTTGTTCAAATTATCATCGATAATGAGACAATTATGGATATGAGAAATATCATTGGTACTTCGGGCATCGCCCTGTTCGACCTCCGTTGTCAGTGTAAAAAAAAATGTACTACCCTCTCCCAATACACTTTCAAAATGGATCTTACTTCCCATCTTTTGAGTAATCATATCGGAAATAGTCAACCCAAGCCCGGTTCCTCCAAACTTGCGGGTAGTAGATGTATCTCCTTGTGAAAAGGCATTGAACAGTTTTACTTTCTGTTCTTCAGAAATTCCAATTCCGGTATCACGCACTGAAATCAAGAATTCTCCACTTGTTTCATTTATCGTCTTTTAACTGACTTTCAATTCATCTTCGCCTGTACCAGTAAACTTAATCGCGTTACCCATCAGGTTGGCCAGGATCTGTTTGATGCGAACCGGATCAACCATCGCGTAGCGAGGCATATTGGAGTCTATATTGAGGAGGATCTCAATATTCTTGATATCTGCAGCATATCTGACAATATCCACACTGTTTTCAAACAGCTCATACATATCCGTCTTAATGATCTCAAGCTCCATCATTCCAGCCTCTATTTTGGAGAAATCCAGAATATCATTAATTATAGCAAGCAACGTGAGACCAGACACATTGGCATTGTCAACGTACTGTTTTTGAAGTGGAGTAAGCGGTGTGTTTTTGAGCAAATCAGTAAAACCAATCACCCCGTTTAAAGGAGTACGAATTTCGTGACTCATGTTTGCCAGAAATTCTGATTTAGCATTACTCGCCGCGATAGCTTGCTCTTTGATAAGAATTAAATCAGCTTCGACCTTTTTACGTTCGGTGATATCATCTTTCACTGCCAGATAGTGAGTAATCACCCCTTCTTCAGAAATTATTGGAGCAATCGAGGCTAACTCCCAATATAATTCTCCATTTTTCCGTTTATTATGAAACTCACCACGCCAAACATTCCCGGAAGAGATTGTATCCCACAATGTTTTATAATATTCAGAGGGTTGTTCACCCGACTTTAGTATTCGAGGATTATTACCCAAGGCCTCTTCAAAGGTGTAGCCCGTAACTTCTGTAAATCGAGGATTAACAAACTCAATTTCTCCTTTTGTATTGGTGATTACCACACTTGCTGAGGTCTGTTGAACTGCTTGCGAAAACTTACGCAGTAAGATTTCGCCGGCTATTTTTTCTTCAATATCACGATCGTAGCCACAATATGTTTCATCAACTACATAAAAAAATTCCAACATGTGAGAAGGAATATTCTTTTCATTACCAAAGAAACGTTCGATTTGCTGTATCAGCAATCTATTTTTAATAGCTCGCATGAATTGAATCTATATTAAATGGTTTAGTACATTAAACAAAAAAATCCAGACTTCTTTCAGATCACATCAACAAAAGAGGCTTTACAATCACTGATACAGCGCACAATTTGGATCCGGGAATAGAAATGTATGGATCGAACCCTGTAGCAAAACTATGGGAAATTTTCGAGACTACAAATTTATTCTCCCTAAAAAATGAAAGTTACAACATTATCATCCAGTCAATACAAAAAAACAGGAGCAGACATAGGGAACAATCATCAAACGGAATAGATACGGGTCATGTCAAGATGAACGAACGCAGACAAATCGGGCTGAAACTACAATAAAAAAGGCGCACCATAATAAATGGCACGCCTAATTTGTATTTCTATATCCAAGAGAATTACTTGGTTTTGTTGTCGATGTGTTTTTTGTAACGGTTCATGAACTTGTCCACACGACCTGCGGTGTCAACCAATTTCGATTTACCGGTGTAGAATGGGTGAGATGTGTTTGAAATCTCCAGTTTGATTACAGGATATTCGGCACCTTCAAATTCGATAGTTTCTTTTGACGCCGCTGTAGAACGAGAAATAAATGTGTCGCCATTCGACATGTCCTTAAAAACAACGGGACGATAATTAGCTGGATGGATCTCCTTTTTCATTGTTATATCTGTCTTTTTTGTTATTGCTTCGGTGGTAATCGAAAGAATGTAACGGTTTTGGACTGCAAAAGTACAAACTTTTCAATTACAAACGGAACGTTAAAAGTTAAAAATGGTTCAGAATGTGGGTTGTTTGTAATAAAACCAACATATCGCCACAATCTGTATCGGATTACTTCTTTCCCTTTTTAGCGGGACGTTCGCCTGAATTGTAATCATCGATCAGGGATTTCCAATCGTTTTTGGAAGGTTCTCCCATGAAACGTTCAAACGATGCAGCTTCGTCTTTCTCCGTAAAACGAGCTTTGCGTCGCTCGGCACGGTTGGGTAAACCTGATTGCGCGCTGCTTTCGGAACGACGTGACGCGAAACTACCACGATCTTTACGATCGTTGCGGTCAGGTCGGTCGGGTCGTTCTCTCCTACCCGATTCACCCTCTTTTTTTCGTCCGGATTCACCATCCTTACGTCTGTCGTCGTTTTTGAAACTCCGACTTACGGCGGTTTGTCCTTCTGTAGCAACATCAACGGCAATTACTCTTCCTTTGAATTTATATCCGCTCAATCCACGAATAACCTCTTTCACTTCACGGTTCTCCACATCGAAGAAAGAAAAGCTTTTCATCAGATCTATTTTTCCTATCTCAACACGACCTCCCACATTGCGATTAATCATTTCGATCAATACGTTAGGGAAAAGTCCGTCTGTCTTTCCGACATTGATGAACATACGGGTAAATCCCTCTTGGGACTGACGGTTGGATTTATCACGGTCACGGTCGCGGTCTCTGGATTCGCCCGACTGACGACCTTCAGACACCACTTCGATCTCTCCGGCGTCACGGTAGTATTCGATCATTCGGTTGAATTCGAGTGAGACCAATCGTTTGATCACATCTTCTTTCGACAACCAATCGAGACGACGATAAACCGACTCCAAATATGGAGCAATCTCCGACTCGTTAACCGCTACCTTTTCGAGTTTATCAACCAAGTTGAAAAGCTGTTTCTCGGTAATTCTTACGGCGTTGGGCACTTCTGCCTTTTCAAACGTTTTATTGATGATTTTCTCAATCGATTTCAGTTTTCCCTTTTCACGAACATGTATAATTGCAATCGATTGACCTGTTTTTCCCGCTCTTCCGGTACGTCCGCTACGGTGAGTATAGGTTTCAATATCATCGGGCAATCCGTAATTGATAACGTGGGTAAGGTCGGACACATCCAATCCACGGGCAGCCACATCGGTAGCTACAAGTAGTTGGAGATTGCGGATACGGAACTTCTGCATTACATAGTCGCGCTGCTGTTGTGACAGCTCTCCATGCAATGAGTCGGCATTGTAGCCATCTTTGATAAGAGCATCGGCAATTTCTTGTGTCTCCTTACGGGTACGACAGAAGACAATACCGTAAATCTGTGGATAATAGTCGGCAATACGTTTTAGCGCCAAATATTTATCTTTGGCATGAACCATAAAATAGGTATGGCGAACACTGGCAGAAGATTCGTTTTTGTTTCCAATAGTAATCTCCTTCGCCTCTTTCATGTATTTTTTTGCTATGCGAGCAATTTCTGCCGGCATAGTTGCAGAGAAAAGCAGGGTTGAACGTTCTTCAGGAACACTCTTAAGAATCTCATCAATACTTTCGGTAAAACCCATATTAAGCATCTCGTCGGCTTCGTCAAGTATTAATTGACGTACTTTGTCCAACTTAACGGTACCACGATTGATCAAGTCGATCAAACGGCCTGGAGTTGCAACAATAATATGCACTCCGTCACGCAGCGAGCGTATTTGACTTTCAATGCTTGATCCCCCATAAACGGGAAGGACTTTGAGTCCTTTCACATATTTAGAAAAATCGGCCAAATCGCTTGCAATCTGCAAACACAACTCGCGCGTAGGGCTAAGTATAAGGGCTTGGGGTTGCCGCTGAGAAATGTCGATCTTTTGAATGACAGGAATACCAAAGGCGGCTGTTTTTCCGGTTCCTGTTTGTGCAAGTGCTACAATGTCACTTTTTTCGGTTAGTAGATAGGGGATTACTGCCTCCTGAACGGGCATCGGTGCTTCAAATCCCAACTCTCCGACAGCTTTCAACAGCTCGGGAGCTACACCTAATTCTTCGAATGATTTCATCTGTTATGTATATATGCGAATCGGGTAATTGGCAAACGGATGAATAGTTATTTGTTCACCAATAGTCGAATTCGGGCACAAAGGTACAACTATTTTTGCGGAAAATAGCTAATTGCGTAAACGAGCGATAATTAATATCTTTGTATTCGCAAACAAGCCGACAATAAAACCGAATAAAACGGGCTACATATTGGCATTCAACTACTGACAATGATAAAAACATTACTTTTCGACTTGGGCGGGGTACTGCTCAATCTGGATAAAGAAG
>JBKEBB010000215.1:0-2235 GCA_047972845.1 Bacteroidales bacterium | reverse complement strand
AAAGTTATTACCCGTAATCAACAATGGCACATCATCATCCTCATTGTTGTTATATTCAATACAAAGAAGAAAGTCAAAATAAGTAACAAAACGGTCAACGCCATTCAGGCATTAAGATTTCTTCACTCGTTACCCATCACCCATCACCCGTTACCCATCACACATTACTTCTTACCATTCACCACTTACTTTCTTCTGATATTTCCCTATCCGTGTTCATCCATGCAAATCCGTGGTTCAATAAAATGAACCCGTTTAGTCCTTTAGACGATCGACCGATCGTCTCTACCGAGATTGGGCCATTGATGCTGTTTGTTCGACATCATCAGTTGGTGCCATCTCCGGGCGCAACTATGCGCCCCTACGCAATTCAGCGATTAAACAATTATACGTTTTCTGCCCGCCTCAACGCCTCAACGAATTAACAACTCAACAATCTCTTACACGATTCACCATTACTGTTCTATCTAAAAATAATATCGGTGATGACTTCGGCACCGACGTGTTCGTTGAGTCGGTCAATCAGTCGCTGGCGGCAGAGGGAGAGCTCACTGCGGAGAGCAGGGGAGGTGAGATGCACGTACAGTTTGTGGTTGCGGATATGTAGATCGGATGTATATTGTCGGATGGTCTGACCGAGAATCTCGTTCCATGCCTCGATCAGGCGGGTCTCATTGAGTCCCTGCTCCAGATTGACGGTCGCGAGATACTCTTTCAGTACCTCCGCTATGGGTTGCATTTTCTTACGTCTCATCGGTCGAGGGCTTTGATCTCTCCTTCGACCACTTCAAAGAGAGAGTAGTCGGAGGGTTGTTGTTGAATGATCGAATCGAGGTGGTTGCGGTTGGTGTCGGTCAGGAAGATCTGACCGAACTCCTCACCGGTAACGATAGAGACAATCTGCTCGACACGTTTGGCATCGAGACGATCGAACACATCGTCGAGCAGTAGAATCGGTTTGACACCCGAAATATGGCTGAGAAACATGAACTGGGCAAGCTTCAACGCCACCAAGAAACTTTTGCACTGTCCCTGTGATCCTACCTTTTTGAGCGGATGTCCGGACATGATAAATTCGAAGTCGTCTTTGTGGATACCCTTGGATGTGAAGCCGAGAATCAAATCGCGCTGGCGCGAGTGTTCCAACTGAGGAGAGAGCTCTCCCATCTCGAGATGAGACTGGTAGGAGATATAGACCGGTTCGTGCTCGTCGGAGATGATGTTGTAGAACTGTTGGAAGACCGGAAGAAAGCGTGTCAGGAAATCGTTTCGTCCGGTATAAATCGTGTTGGCCCAGCTACTCATCTGCTCTTCATAGATGCTGATAATCTCGTTTCCTTCGAGCATTTGAGCCGTTTTAAGCAGGGTGTTGCGTTGTAGGAGGGCGTTGTTGTATTGGATGAGGGCGTTGAGATAGGGGCGGTCGTATTGCGACAGCACCATGTCCACAAATTTACGGCGTTCGTCGCTTCCTCCTACTATCAAGGAGTTGTCAGACGGAGCAATCATCACTAATGGAAAGAGTCCGATATGATCGGAAAGCCGTTCGTACTCCTTTTTATTGCGTTTGAACTGTTTACGTTGACGCTTTTTCAGTCCGCAGGAGACCTCTTCGGTGCCTCCCTCTTTCTCATACATTCCCTGAATCATGAAGAACTCCTTGTCGTGCCGTATGTTGAGCGTATCGATGCTCTGCAAGGCACTTTTACAAAACGAGAGGTAGTAGATGGCATCGAGCAGGTTGGTTTTCCCCATACCGTTATTGCCCAATAGGCAGTTGAGCTTGGGCGAGAACAGCAACGAGGCCTCGGTGATGTTCCGGTAGTTGAGTATGTGGAGTTTGGAGAGAAACATGGCAAGAAAGATAGCGGTTTTAGTGTCGTTGTTGTATGTTGGCGGGAGATTCTTTCCTTTCGCCCTGTTGGGGCGTAAAGAGAGAATCTCCCGCTATGGTTCTCCACAAGGGAGGGAAATTATTTCAAGTGTTTATCCAACCAACCGAGGAAGACACGGTGGAAGAGAATGCTGTTTTGCGGACGAGAGATCCAGTGGTTCTCATCGGGATAGATGAGCATTTCGGTCGGAATGCCACGCAGTTTGGCAGCATTGAAGGCGGCCATTCCTTGAGAGGCAAGGATACGGTAGTCGAGCTCACCGTGAGTGATCAGGATGGGAGTGTCCCATTTGTCCACAAAGCGGTGGGGAGAGTTGGCATAGGTGCGTTGCGCCGTAGCG
>JBKEBB010000158.1:0-10478 GCA_047972845.1 Bacteroidales bacterium | reverse complement strand
CTACCGAATCGAACCGGTTGAAAGAGTCCATCGGTCACAATCTCCCGGAAAACGAACGCCGTTTGAGAGAGAAGTACAACGCTTACAAAAAGAACGGATATAAGGAGCTGATCCACAAACTACACGGTAAGGTAAACGCCCTGAAGGTGGATGATCACCACGAAGAGATGTTGAATAATCTATTCTCCGGATTGGATCACAAGCCAAGCTACGCGGAGACCGCACAGATATACGAAGGCTTTTTGAGTGGATACGTGGAGGTGATCAATGAGAGTACCGGAGAGGTTTATGATCCAAAGGAGTTTCAGCGGTTGAGCGTGGCCACTGTATATAATCACCTGTCGAAATGGAAAAACAAGATAGGAACCTATGCTTCACGAAGTGGAGACAGACAGAAGTATATGGCACTGTTTAAACCCTACCATAAGCTGCTGCAACCCGAATACGCGGGATCGATCATTTCGGTGGATGACCGCAACCCTGTGTTTGAATACGAAATGGGTAAGCGGATGTGGTTTTATAACGGGATCGACCTTGGCAGCGAAGCATTCACCTGTTGGGTTTACGGTACCGAGAAAGCCGGTATCATCCTTGAGTTTTACCGTCAGATGGTGCGCAACTATGCGATGTGGGGGCTTCCACTTCCTGCCGAGCTGGAGGGAGAGTTGAACCTGAACGCCAGTTTTAAAGATACCTTCCTTCAGGAGGGAAATATGTTTCAGTATGTGCGGATTGAAGCCAACAACGCACGAGGCAAGCGGATTGAACAATATTACCGTCCGTTGAGATACCGATACGAAAAGAAACGCGAGGGATGGTTGGCGCGTCCGTTCGCACTCGATGAAACCAATCAGGCACGCACCGAGAAGAAAACGATCATTCCCTATGAGGAGATCGTGAGCGGATGTCTGAACGACATACAGAACTGGAACAATACCGAACACAGCAAGATTAAAGGAATGTCACGCTGGGATGTATTCCTGGCAATGCAAAACCCCAAGTTGCGACCGATCAACTGGCACGGAATTCTGCCGTACCTTGGATACAGGGAGGAGACCTCGGTAAACGCCGGTATCATCCGTTTCCGCAATGATAAATTCCTGCTTGGCATGGATGGCGTGATCTGCACCGGCGATTTGCTCATCAAAATGATGATGCAGGTGGAAGGCAAGCCTGTCAGCATCTACTACCTGGACGACAATCAGGGCAAAGTGCTGAAAGCCCATATTTACATCGATAATCGCTACGTGTGCGAAGCGGTGCCACAACCGGGATACAACCGTGCACGCATTGAGCAGACCAAAGAAGATATGGTGAACCGGGAGCTGATGTCGAAATATGTCAATACCATTGAAAGCTTCGGAAAACGTCAGAAGAGCGGATTGAACAAGTTGACCGTGACCGACAACCGTCCGGTTACTATCGGCAATTCATTCCAAGTGTTCGATCGCAACGGACACCAGCCAACCCCATACATCCCGTCCGAGCCCGCCAAGGTACTTACTCCCGCCATCAGCGACGAGGTGTATGAGGAGTATTTAAACGGCAATAAAACATCGTTTAACCGATCATTGGCACACACGTTTTAATTAATCACTTTATAAAACTATAGGATATGGAAATCACAGATCAATTCAGAGTACAAGTTGTTTCCGAGTTACTGAAACTACGAGAAAACTACGGGGGTAGCGATGCCGCGTTCGCCCGTTCGATGGATATCAATCCATCCGTTTTCAATCGATTGAAAAATGGAGAGCGTGAAAAGCTGCTACCCAATACCACGTGGTTGCGACTTGGGCGTGAAATAGGCGTGAGTGCCAATAAACGAAAATTGAAAATCGTGGAGACCGATGTGTTTGTGCAGATACGCGAAGAGGTGTTATTCTGCAAGGAATTTTCCAAAAGTAGAATATTTGCGGATAACTGCGGTATCGGCAAGACGGTTACCGCGAAACACCTCTCCAAAACATTGAAAAACTGCTTCTACATCGATTGTACCCAGTGCAACCGCAAGAATGAGTTTATCAAAATGCTTGCACGCACTGTGGGTGTGGAGGTGAAAGGAAAGATTATAGAGATTAAAGAGAATACAAAATACTATCTGTCGATGCTTGACCGACCTATTATTGTCATAGACGAATCGGCAGCGCTTGATAAAGAGGCGTTGGGGCTTGTGCAGGAGTATTGGAATGCCACCGAAGGATTTGTCGGATGGTATATGATTGGTGGAAACGCGTTCCGAAATAAGATACTCAAAGGAGTGTCGAATGACAAGGAATATTTCGCTGAACTGTTTAGCCGTTTTTCTGAGAATATCAGTTCCATTGTGCCTACCGAAAAGAGCGACAAGTACGCTTTTTACAAGAAGCTGATCCGCGATGTGCTGTCGGCTAACATCAACGACACCGGAATGCTCGATGAGTTGGTGTTGAAAAGTTTGGTAAACATCAATGGCGCTATTTCGGGTTTGCGCCGTGCTGAATCGTTGTTGTTGCTGCATAACGCATAGCGAGTATGACTCGAAGTAAGACAACGTCCAACCTGTTTGAGAAGAAGAAAAACGCTCCGGTAGAGTTGTCTCACCCGGTGTTTCGCACGGCGATAGGCGTGCCTGAGAGAAAGGGATGTTGGATAGTGTATGGCTGCGAGAAGAATGGCAAGACGTGGTTTACGCTGAAGCTGGCGAAAGAGATCGCCCGGAGTGAGGCGGTGGCCTATATCTCCGCTGAAGAGGGGTTGGACGACAGTTTCACAGACGCGGTACGGAGGGCAGGTATCACCACCGCCGACAACATCCTGTGGGATGAGTATCTGTCGATCGATGATATCATTTATAAGTTTCGGAGGCAACGATCGGCCAATGTGATCGTGATCGACAACCTGACCATGTATTCGGATGAGATGAAGCCGACGGAGGTTAAGAAGAAGCTGCTTGACGCGTTGCCCAACAAGTTGATCATTTTCGTAGCACATGAAGAGCGGAGAGACGCCTATCCGGCCATCGCACGGATGGCCAAAAAGATGGCCAAGGTGATTTTCCACGTGCAAGGATTGAAGGCATTCGTGACATCGAGGTTCTCGGCAGGTGGAGAGATTGTGATAGATGAGACAAAGAGCGAACTATTTTGGGGATAACAACAATGATAAAAACAATTAAAACACACAAACATGGCATGTTTTTCCGCCTTGTGAGCCAACTGGAAGGCTACGACAAGCGATATGCCGAGGTGATCCGCGAAGAGATCGTACACGAAGCCAGCGGAGGCAAAACGGAGAGCCTGTCGGAGTTGTACGAGAAATACCCCGACGAGTACTCCAAGATGATCGACGACCTGAAAGCCCGTGTGGCCTATCCGGAGAGACCAAAACGCCAAGGATGCGGATCAAACGCATTCTCCACCGCCAAGAGCGATTACTACGAAACGGAGCGAAACAAACATGTGAAGCGAGTGATAGCAGCTGCTTGTGAGTATTTCGCCGCCAGTTTGATCGGAATGGAGAGACACCAACGAATCGAATATGTATTCGGGTATATGAGAAGAGCATCCAACTGTCGAGACATCGATAAAATACCCATCTCCAAACTGGAGCGAATGTATAATGACCTCCGCAAGAAAAACTCGGTAGGAAAGCCGGGGGTGGTGTTTGGGGTGAATTGAAAAGTGAAAAGTGAGTGGTGAGTGATTGGGAGAGGTGGAATCGTGGAATCGTGGAATCGTTTAGAAGGAAAATAAGGGGTTTAAGGAGATTAAAGTCATTAATAATAACCAATTTAAAATTTGTAAGAATGGAAAAGAAAGAAATCGTTGAAATGACAGCGGAAGAAAAAGCCCGTTATGAGGCTTTTATTGCTGCTGAAAAGGCAAAAGAGGCCAAAGCGATGGCCGAGAAGCAGAGAGAAGAGTACAAGGATCTGGTCAATTCGATGATCGAAGAAAGTATACCCTCTTTGCTGAAAACCAGTGAACTGATCAAAAAAAGCAAAGAGGCTGTACAGGCTAACTTCCGATCGGTAATTGAAATGAAAGCTGAGTTGTTCGGATTGAAAAACGACAAACAGCGATCGCACACATTCACCAACCTTGACGGTGATAAACGGATCACGCTTGGTGTATATACCGCCGATGCCTACCGTGACACCGCGGAGGATGGAATCGAGATAGTGAAAGAGTACCTACAAAGCTTGGCGACTGATCGAAAGAGTAAAGAGCTTGTAGGTGCAGTAATGAAACTATTGGCTCGTGACGCGAAGGGTACATTGAAAGCATCCCGTGTGATCCAACTCAGAAAGATGGCGGATGAGAGCGGAAATGAACGCTTTATCGAGGGAGTTAATATTATTACAGAGGCCTATCAGCCTACCGTGACAAAACAATACGTCAGAGCTGAAATTAAGAATGAACATGGAGCGTGGGTAAACATCCCCCTCGGAATGACGGAGAGCTAGTATGGTAAACAAGGAAATGGAATATAGAGTACAACCAAGAAGGCGCGGTTTTTTTGTGTACAACAGGAGAGGAGCCGTCATTAGCGGTCACAACTCTTACGAGGAGGCTTTAGAAGCTGCTAAATGGATGAATGAAGAATTGTCAAAAAAGAAGGAGGTAAAAAGATGAAGCTGAAAATTGTTGAAGCGAAGCACACGAGAAAAAAACGAAAGCTGAAGGCGGCAATCGCTTTTCATGCGAAAGGAATTATATGTGCAAACGTATTGCTATGCGAACTGATGGAGCTTGAGCCGGATGATTTGTTGTCGTTTATCCAAGATCAAGACAATCCTAAGAATTGGTACATAGGGAGGAACTTACCGAGCGGATCACGACTTCGCTATCATACTGACAATAAAACCCTATATACAGCAAACAACGGAATTAAGGAGCTAATCGATGAGAGTATAGGAGTTGCAGGTAAGTCGTATTCGTTCATGGTTTCACGTACTCCAATCGATACCGTTGCGTATGGGAAATTGTACGCCATCTTGAATGGATCGCTAAAGATGAGTATTAGAGATAAAGGGGGGGGGGGGGGAGAGTGAGGGGTGAGGAAAGGTTTAATCGTGTAATCGGTGAATCGTTTATAAAATGTAAGTAGTAAATTAAATTAATACAGTTATGGCAAGTAAATTGTATCATGTAAAGTTGAGATTGTCTAAACCGGGTTTTAAATCAAAAACCATTTCGTGGTTTGTGTTGGATGAAAAGTACAGCAAGGAAAAGGCGGGTGATTTTGCCCGACAAATTGTTGAGAAAAAAGTGTTTGATGAAATTGATAGCAGCATGGAAGTGAAGGTGGTCGATGTTAATAAGGTGAGTTTTAGCTTTTTTCTCAATGGAAAAAACAAAGAACAACCTTAGATACAGGCTTCACTATCGCCTGCGCAAGTTAGGTGTGCGAGTGGACGCTAAGACGAGGACCGTGGAAGTGGCCTACGGGGAGGAAATTCCTCCCCGAGCACAGGCGGTGGTGGAGAGGCTTGTGAGCCTTGGTTATGGTGTTCAGTGGGTGATTGATGGGGGGGGGTAGAAAAGGGTAAGGTCAGTAAGGAGGTTAAAGTGTTTAAGTGCATTAATGAGTTAATAATAAGAATCAAAAGAAATGGGAAAGAAAAGTCAGTTTATTCAGGATGTTGAGTCGTATGCAGAGAAAATATCGGAGCGATTGCTGGAGACCAAAGAGGGCGGTTTAATTGTCATTGCAGATGATAGAACAGCTTCGTATTTTCATTGTCTCGCGACAGGTGCTCAGCGCAAGGCAATGATAAAAGAGTTGATGAAGTCTGAGGAGATGGTTCTCACTCTCCATGAGGTTTTAGGAGAGGAGATTTTGGGGCTGTCTAACGATAAAACAAATCAAGATGAAGAAAATTAGTTATGTGCATCCGGGGGTGTGTATCTGCAGGAGGTGCAATGGGATTGGGAAGGTGTATGGATGGGATGAGGATCGACACGAGCAACGAGCGGATGAGTGTCTCCAGTGTCGAGGGAGTGGACGGGTGAAGATCCAAAAGAAGATAGAGATGTCAATCGATCCATTTATTCCGGGAGTGGATGATGGAGAGGGGGTGCTAACTTAAAACAATAATTATGGACGCCAGAAAGGAAAATCTGATCAAACGAATAGAGAATGTTCAACGCATTGTCGAAGAGAATTATGAGCCGGGCAACCAAAACAAGTGCAAGTTGCAGGCTTTCAGACGGCATGTTATGGATATCTATCCCATGTCGGAACGTACTTTTTGGCGTTATGTGAACGCCGATATTGACAAAGAGACTTCAAAAAAAGAAGATGCTCGCCAGTTGAAGCTTGAATTTTGAGGATAAAATAATAGGCCTTGTGGATCACAGGGCTTTTTTGTTACTTTGTTCAAAAATTGAACGTTATGAAAATCAAATTGCTGCTCTTATTATTTATTATCTCCACCTATTCTTTCGCACAGGAATATACTAAATTTCGGGTTGATGCTAAGCAAAAGAGAGAATTGTTGAAAAATGGAGATTCTCACATTTTAATGATCGAATTAAGTTTAGATGAGAATGAGAAGTCCTTGATGAATAGCAAACATCCAGCACTAAAAGATCCAAACGGTTATATAGATGCCGTAAAAGATAGGATTGCTGAAAATCCTAAACTATATAAGGATATCTGTTTAGATTGCTATGTTTCTGAGTATCTTGACCAAAAGGGAAGACTCCTTAAGAAAGGAATCGATGAGATAGAATCCCACGAAAAACTATTAAAAGAAAGAAAAAAGCAGTTTGAATTAGAGAATAAAAAAAGAGACAGTATTAGTAACGCGTCATCCCCAAAAGGTGAAGATATAAGGTCAACACCTTACGGAAGGCTTAGTTTGAATTTAGACGGGATTTCCAATTCTTATGGGCGCTTTACTGTTTTTTGTAATCTTGATGTTGAATTTGCCAATTCTCGATTTTCCCGTTTTCTTCAAGATGATAGGCTTGCTCTGACAACAGATGATTCCCATCGGGTTAGTACAGAAACAGAATTATCCATTAAATTCATTCCTCGAGTATCAACAAAGACGGAATATATAATTGTAAAATATCAGTTAGAGCGCACATCCAAATACAAGGGGTTTTATAATACATCACTTGATGGGAAAGTGAAATTGATTAAAAAGGTTGAGATAACAGGAACTCCCGAGTTAATACTAAATTTATTTTTATCTTATTGGAATTACAGATTAAATGCGGAAGATAATAAAATTGGGGAGCTGGCGAATTATAATGTGATGGGTGACCGGATCTCGCTTACAAGATTAAGCGTAAAAACTTCGAAGATTACAATTACACCTAAAAGATTTAATTACTCAGAAGCCTTTGGGATCAATGCTGATTAACCTGTACTTAATTGAAATTTAAAAGCCGTTGAAAGACGGCTTTTTTTGTTTATCGGAGGAGTCCTACGGTGTGGATGGTTGGGGTGGCAGTGATCGGTGATGTTTGGGGTTGGCACGAGTCGTCGGTAAACTGGATGGTGTATATCAACTCGGTGAGGTAGATGCCATCGTTTCGTTTGGTTCGGCGCATTCGTTGTCGCATTGGAATGCCGTGATCATTGAGAATGTTCTGTCCATGGATGGCTTTGTTTATCTCTTTAACCAATGCCCATATCTTCATCGCGTTGTCCTTTTGAGTTTGAGGTGCTGCCTGCGAACTGTTGCTCAGGCGCAGATCGTAGATGTTGATCACCACCGTGGCCACTCCCTCCTGGATGAGTCGCCCGATATCAGTGTATTGTGCTGACTGGATGTCGATCAGCGCACAGGGGTATTTCACCGGATGGTTTGGGTAGAAATCCATTTGTCCCCAATCCTGATCAATGTATTTCAAGGCAGGCACGTTGGCCACCAATCGGTTTTGGATGTTTTGAATAATCTCTTCCATTTATTTAATCATATTAGTGAGTTGTGTATCTATAAATGCTTTCAAGTCTTTGTTAACCCATTCGTTTGTCACCTCACGCACACTCCTATCGACTATCGGGTGATCGCCTATAAACTGTCGCTTGGGTATTGTTACGACCGACCCAACCGGTTTGAGCGCCATCGATTTCCAAAAAAGAGCCTCCGGATTGAGGTTTTTATTGTTTCCCCCGGTTGCCATTCGGAAACGATACCAAAAGAACCCCTTCATCTTAGGGGTGACGGTAATCTTTCCCCCCTCGTTGTGGATGGAGGCATACGGCAAAGAGGACTGCCAGCGAATGGATGATCCCATGATGTCGGATCGGATGGACTTGCGAAGCGCAGCGGTTCGCATCATTAATGATCCGATGGTGTCGTGCTTGGCAGGAGGCCACGCAGTGGTAAAAAAAGCCTTCCGCTCAAAGTTGCGATCGAACTCATCATCCAGCTCTATTTTAATATTTTTGATCAGCCTGTAAAATAATTGTCGATATGTTTGCATAATTGAATATATAGTATATATCTTTGTGACGGTTTGGGGAATAAAATCTCCTTACCCTGACTCAGGCGGTAATTTGGTAAAACAGGTTATCGCCTGTTTTATTTTACAATCGCCAGTCCTTTCGGGTGATTTCCTCCCGCGAATAGGTTTTGTCTTTGTTGTCGCGAATGATTGTTATTGTCTTAACATTCTCCGCTCTTCGCACTCTATTCTGTATCGTATCTCTCAAATCTCCTTCCGCTATCTCACTCTTAATATATAGCACGATGTTGTCCGACTGCTTAGCCGCGCTTCGCACCTCGTTGTCGATGGCCGACATTGAAGCCTTTTTATTTATCTTATACTCTTGAGTAATGTTGAGTGACTTGTTTAACGAGTCGGCCGTCTTCTTTTCATTCATTTTACCCAATAGTTTGATGTCGTAATTGTATCGATTGGCCAAGTAGGTGGCTATTTCGATGTTTTCGCGCGCCTCGTTGGTTCCATGGTTGGAGCTGATGATTACCCGTCCGCGCTCAGTTGGCAGATCGGTAAACGTTTCGTTTTGTCGATAGATTCGTTTAATCTGCTTTTCGGTACTCTTTGACAACTCCTCGAAATAGGGGTGATGCTTGGGGAAGATCACTTGTTCTTTACCCGGATTAAAACGGAATATCTCCTCTTTGTCGGGTGTGGCCGACTCACCTAATCGGAATGCCTGAGATGGATCCGATTCAGTGTATTTCGATTTGCGCACCTGTACGGCCGTACACCTGCATCGCCATCCGTTGGGTGGGTAAAACTTATCCCAAAAGGGATCAGACGGCGGAAGTGTTGTATTATGGAGTACCCAGTGTGAATCGCGCACCCGGTCATCGGCCGCCGTTCGGTATTGCAAATTGTATCGATCGCCGTCCTCTTCGATCTCCGACCATTTGGACGCCATCTGAGCCGATTGCGTGGCGAATATATACTCCGCTTGCAGGTAATTGCGGTTATAATCTTTATGGACCGCGCTAACTTCCTGCCAAAACTTGTTGAAGGGTTTGATCGATCCATCTGCTTCCATCAGCAACTCGCTCATGGTCTTGAGTTCCGAATAGGTTTTAGCTCCGGAGAATAGAAATACATTTTCGGAAAGATTGCGCTGAAGCGTATAGGGGACCACGTGCTCCAGTCCTCTCCTTAAACCATCCTGCAGTGACTCGTTGATGCTGTTGATCAGCGGTTGTACCACCTGCTCGGAGATATCGGACGGTGTGAACGTCTTGCGTTTGTACATCCACCTTGCCACTTTATTAAAGGCCCGTTGGATAGCCTCCTCTTCGGTGTCGGAGATGGACAGACGTATCGTATCGGCCGATTGATCTCGACAGTCCGGACAATCGCAGTTATACAGATCGTGCAGTGACAGTTTATGGGGTGATGACACTGCCTTTGCACCTATTGAAAAGGGGCTTTGCTCTCTTTATTTTCTACTTTGATGCCAAACTTTTCAAGAATAAATCCATTGTCCACCTCTTTGTGTTGAAGCAGATCCTTCGTGTATGTCCACAGCTTGTCGGTATCTTCTACGGCCTTGAATCGGAATCGAGACGTAGTAGCCGGAATCCAACCAATTCGTATCCATGACGGTATCACTACCGTGTTCATGTAGGTTTCAGCCATTCGTTTGTCCGCATCGACCAATCGATCCAGCAGCGACATGCTGACCTTTTCCTTGGATTCATTCCCGTTGCGTGTGTCTTGTCCGATGATCGCACCGGATACCAACATAGAGATCTCGTTGTTGCACAGGTTGATCAGGTTGCTATACACGTCCCCCTTTGTCTCCGCGGCGTTGGCGAACTCAAACTCTTCGGTATTGTCGATGATAAACCATGCCGCCGAACCCACCTCACGCATCATCTTTTCCGCTCGATCAAGCATACTCTGATCACGGGTTTCTGTTTTCATCACCCGGGGAGGTATTCCATAGATCTCACACAACTCAGACCAACAGCTTTGCGCGAACTTTTTAAACAGCACGTGAGGCACCAACTTGTCGAGCAGGCCTATTCCATCCGAATTAAA
>JBKEBB010000081.1:0-1790 GCA_047972845.1 Bacteroidales bacterium | reverse complement strand
AAATCAGTGATATATGCAATTTTTTGTGGACTATTTTACAACTTTTTTTGGCCAATTCTTTTTAGGAAGTATTGCGGATAATCATTTAAATTAATATCTATTACTACAAATAAGGATTGATTTTTACGATCAAATTAATTATTTTCCACTATATTAAAATACATTCTAATTATAAAACAACTATTTAATTATTTTGCCACCACGACAATAGTATTCACGTACCTATTATCTCATTCAGAACAATTAGAATGAAGCTATCATACTACATAAAACAACCCTTCCCCTATTATATAACATACAGTTAATCAAGCAGTAGTAGAAATTAAAAAAACCAATCCCTTAACTTCCTGATAGCAGTAAAAGCATGATTGAAGACTCAACAACAGGATGAAAACCGGAACACGAATCCTAATCAATAGAAACATTTCAAATCACTACTATTCATAGAAATTAGCAATGTATAAAAACGTCTATACCTATACTCCAAAAGAATCGCTTGTATTGATACAACGGACGGCTCCTTTTACCAAAAAGGTATGCTCGTTTTTGAGGTACAGTGTACAGGGCAGTAGGCTGCGGTGTACACCGCAATGGGAAGGTGAAGGGTTGGATCGAATAAAGGGGTGGGACGAAAGAGTTAAGGGAAGCTATATCAATGAGGAATCGGAGCGGTTTATTCGGATCGTTTCAATGGCAAACGCGATAAAAAGAAACCGGAACACTCCACAGGAGAAGCATTCCGGTTTGATAATTAGTAGAAAAAAGTCGAACAAAGTGACTCGAATCCTTTCCTGTTAAATTTTGTCAGGCATCAAGTATGGTGCACGGTATTTGCGAGTGAGATAGGTGTTGGCCTCCTGGTCACCGATAAACTGCTCCTGATTGTTATCGAAATTGAGTACGCGGTTCAGCTTGCACGAGATTGAGCCAAGATGTGCCAAGGCGGAGGAGAGGTGCCCACTCTCAACGGAACCGTTTTGAATGGTGCGATCGTGCTTGCGTACCGCCTCAATGAAATTCTCGAAATGGTAGTGATCACCGCCCTGTTTTCCTTTAGGTCCCGGTTCGCGCTTTTCGCCCAAGAAGGTTTCATACTCATCGTATCCGCGAATGACCATATACCCTTTGTCGCCATAAAAGATATTACCCACTCCGGCACCGTCTTCAAGATTGGTACACCAGTGGCGCACTTCAAACTGAATCATCTTCTTCTCGGTGGGATAGTGATAGAGAGAGGTTTGTACCTCGGGATGCTCCTTGGCATCGTTCCACAAGAATTTTCCTCCCATTGAGGTGATCCGTTCGGGGAGTTTGTCAACTCCGAGTCCCCACATACAGAGGTCGGTTTCGTGTATTCCCTGATTGCCTGTATCACCGTTTCCATACTCGTAGGTCCAGTGCCAGTTGTAGTGCACATGATTGCGAGAGAAGGGTTTCATACGGGCTGGGCCACACCACAAGTCGTAATCGAGTCCGGCTGGTACCGGTTCGTTGGGCTTAACGCCTATATCGGGACGCCAGCGAAACACCAATCCACGCGCCATATAGACATTGCCGATCACACCGTTGCGTAGGTGCTGAATGGCTTCGCGAATGGCGGGAGCACTGCGCAACTGCACACCATGCTGTACGATTCGATCGTACTTGTAGGATGCTTCGATGATCTTTTTACCTTCGGCGATATTGTGAGTGGCAGGTTTCTCCACATACACATCTTTACCTGCTTGGCAAGCGTAAACGGTCTGAAGAGCATGCCAATGGTTGGGAGTGGCCAGTGAGATCACATCAAT
>JBKEBB010000076.1:0-5531 GCA_047972845.1 Bacteroidales bacterium | reverse complement strand
ATTTTAAATCAATAGCATACCGATTTAGAATCGACACCTCCATCGAAAAACTTAAAAACAATTATTTTGATGTGTACGATTCAGAAAAGCAAAGTTCCGAAAATCTATCGGCAACCCTCTCATCCGACTGTTTGCGATCCTACACCCGCTATTATTGGGATGTGCAAATATGGGATCGATGGGGACGCTCATGCGCTATCTCCGAACCCGCATGGTTTGAAACAGCTAAACTCGCGGGAAAAGAGGGATGGATCGGGCAATGGATCAGCGATGAAAACGACAAAGAATATCGACCCGCCCCACTATTTAGAAAATCATTTAAATTAAAACAAAAACCGATCTCGGCAAGAGCGTATGTATCAGGATTAGGATATTGTCATCTATATATCAATGGTTCAAAAATAGGTACAGGAGAACTCGATCCCGGCTTTACAGACTATTCAAAACGAGTTTTATACATGACCTACGATCTGACCGATCATCTTTCAGAAGGAGAAAATGTGGTTGCTGCCGAACTTGGCAACGGATGGTTCAACAATCAAACACCGACTGTATGGAAGTTTAACTTAGCCCCATGGAGACAACGTCCTCAATTGCTGTGCGAGCTACATCTCTATTATCCGGACAACACAAAAGATATTATCTTTACCGACAAAAGTTGGAAAACATCAACAGGGGCACTGCAATACGACAATCTCTATGTAGGGTCGATATACGACGCCCAAAAAGAGGAATCCGGATGGAATACCATCGCTTTCAACGATTCTAAATGGAAAGATGCAAAAGAGGTAGAATCGCCTGCTCCGCTAATTCAGTCGCAGCAAATGGCAGCCATCGGAGTGGGTCGTGAAATAAAGGCAAGGGATATGAAACAGGTAGCTGAAAATACCTATCTGTTTAACTTAGGTGAAAACTTCGCCGGAGTGGTACAACTCAAAGCTCAAGGCAGTAAAGGTACACGGATAACCATACGTCATGGAGAGTTGTTAAACAGTCAGGGACGGCTCGATCAGTCGAATATCAATATGCACCTACGTCCTACATATCCATACGAAACCATCCAAACCGATGTGTATATAATGAAAGGAGAGGGAGAAGAAGTGTATACTCCTCCATTCACTTACCATGGATTCCAATATGTCGAAGTGTCGAGCGACAAGCCGATCCAACTCTCTACCGAAAGCCTTTCGGGTTTAGCCATGCACTCGTTGGTTGATTCAATCGGATCGTTCCACTGCTCTAACGAACTCCTCAACACGTTGTACGAGAACTCTAAACGTTCCTATCTGAGCAATCTATACGGAATTCCGACCGATTGTCCTCACAGAGAAAAAAATGGATGGATGGCCGATGGATATATGGTCATGGAAGCAGGAATGCTCAATTACGACAGTAGAAATATTTATGCCAAATGGGTAAATGACATGATCGACGCTCAAGAGGAAAACGGGAATGTAGCGGGTATTGTCCCTACATCCTGGAGATGGGACTCAAACTGGGCAGGGCCATTGTGGGACGCGGCTATTTTCATCGTACCCGACCTACTCTACACCTATTATGGAGACACTCGCGCCTATGAAGCGATTTATCCCTCAGCGAAACGCTACCTTGACTATCTTGAAGAAACCCGGAATGAAAAGGGGTTGGTTGCTCATGGTCTTGGAGACTGGCTCTATTACAAGGCTATTACCCCGATACCATTCTTGGCAACCTGCTTCTACTACCAGGATTGCATGACCATGGCAAAAATGGCGACATTGTTAGGGACTGGAGAAGAGAAGGTGTATAAAAAGAAGGCGGATGAGCTAAAAAATCTTATCAACAAGACGTTTTTCAATAAAGACAGCGCCTCATATGCCAACGGCACGCAGCTGGCCTACGCGCTTCCACTCTATTTGGACATTGTGCCCAAAGTGTATAAAAAAAAGGTAGCTGACAATCTTGCCAACATAATTAGGGAAAACGATTGCAGTCTCGATTTCGGATTTATCGGAAGCGTGATCGTTCCTCAAGTGCTATCGGATTATGGCTACAACGATATCATGTATAAAATGGCTACTAAAACAACCTTACCATCGTGGGGATATTGGATCAAAGAGATGGGAGCCACTTCATTGTACGAAACATGGGACATCAAACGAAACATAGGCGACGCATCACTCAACCACCCCTCTATGGGTGGAATTAATGCATGGATGATGAAGTCTTTAGCAGGAATAAACATTGAAGAGGGAACCACCGCTTTCGAACGAATTGAGATAAAGCCTTCCTTTGTGGATGGACTTGATTTCGTTGAAGCTTCTCATCAATCGATCAGAGGTAAGGTCGCTGTCGATTGGAAACGAACAGACGAAGGCGTCAACCTGAATGTCTTGATTCCTGCCGGATCATCCGCAAAAGTGGTTCTTCCGGCCGGTACAAAAGAAATCGGATCAGGAAGTTATACGTTCTCCATTAAACTCCCAAAAAGATGAAAACTACACTTATATCAATCATTCTACTCACATGCTTGGTAGCACAATCTACCGCTGCCGAATTTGAAAAAGACACCTTCACATCCAAAGGAGGCAAAGAATTTACAATCACATTCATTAAGCATGGAACATTGATGTTTAACATAGGTGAATACACGATCCACATAGATCCGCTGACACAATATGCGGACTATGCAACCCTACCGAAAGCTGATTTAATACTCATTACCCATACCCACCACGACCATTTCGACAAAAAGGCCCTTGCGGCCACTGAAAAGAATGAGACTGTCATTATTGGCAACGAGGTTGCAGTAAAAGAATTAGGTAAGGGGGTAGCACTTAAAAATGGGCTGACACATCAATTGACCGATTGGCTTAAAGTGGATGCGGTTCCGGCCTATAATAACTCCCCAGGAAAAGAAAATTATCATCCGCAAGGACGGGATAACGGCTATGTAATTGATATAGATGGCACCCTTGTGTATATTGCAGGAGACACCGAAGATATTCCAGAAATGGATCACCTTAAGAACGTCGAGATCGCTATTATTCCGGTTAACCAACCCTACACAATGTCGATCGAACAAGCAGTTAGAGCTGCCAGATTGATTCGTCCGCGAATTCTCTATCCCTACCATTATGGAAATTCTAAGGTGGAGAATATAAAAGAGGAACTGAAAGAGACCTCAATAGAGGTTCGTATCAGGCAAATGCAATAGTCATTTCAAGTAAAATCGGTTTTTTATAAGAAAATCGAGAAGTAATATATTGATATAAGATTGAAGGCCGGAGCAAAAGAGCGGAATCGGTAGATTTCCTCATTTTATTTAATACTTATGAGGTTTTTATACCCTAAATTATAACACACAAACTGTCTTTCAATTCCTAATTAATTACTACCTTTGCGCCTTCAAAAAAAGAAATCCAATTTGATAACAATATGGCAGATGTGATCAAAATCAAAAAAGGCTTGGATATCAAGCTGAAGGGGAAACCCGAAACACGTTTGATCGATGCAGGGAAAAGCGACGTTTATAGCTTTTCTCCTGACGATTTTGCGGGTTTGACTCCCAAAGTTATTGTAAAGGCCGGTGACAAAGTAAAAGCCGGGACTGTACTTATGACAGACAAAAATAATCCTGAAGTAGGGTTTGTATCGTCGGTAAGTGGAGAAGTGTTGTCTGTTAACCGCGGCGAAAGACGTAAAGTATTAAGCATTGAGGTTAAGTCTGACGGCAAATCTGATTCAGAATTATTCGGTACTAAGAATCCCGAATCAATGTCGGGTGAAGAGATCAAACAGGCATTACTCACAGCCGGATTGTGGCCGTTTATCAAGCAGCGTCCATACGATGTGATAGCCAACCCGGGAGTTGCTCCACGCGACATTTTTGTTTCGGCGTTTGACTCCGCACCTTTGGCTCCAGATTTTGGATTCGTTCTCAAAGGAGAAGAGAAGAATTTTGAAACAGGATTGATCGCTTTAAGCAAAATGACTACCGGAAAACTCTATGTCGGAGTAAAAGAAGGATCATCTGTACCGGTACCTAAAAATGTGGTTGTAAAATCATTCTCAGGAAAACATCCTGCCGGAAACGTTGGAACACAGATTCATTTTACTGCTCCTGTAAATAAAGGAGAAACAGTTTGGACCGTTCAAGCGGCCGACGTATTGTTCATTGGTCGTCTCTTTAATAAAGGAGTAGTTGATTTAACTCGCACATTAGCCATCACCGGTTCGGAAGTGGTGAAACCTTCTTATACGAAAGCGCTGATCGGCGCGTCGATGGAAAGCATCGTTGGAGGGAATGTGGTAATGGGAAAAACTCTTCGTTATATCAGCGGGAATGTGTTGACAGGTGCTAACGTAGGAAAAAATGGATTTCTGACTACCTATGCCACTCAAGTGACTATCATTCCTGAAGGTACTGAAGTGCATGAATTTTTAGGCTGGGGAATGCCAGGTATTGGTAAATACAGTGCATCTCGCCTTTTCCTTTCGGGCTTTTTAGCAAAAAAAGAATATACGATCGATGCTCGTATTAAAGGAGGAGAAAGAGCGATGATCATGTCAGGAGAATATGACAAAGTATTCCCGATGGATATCTATCCCGAATTTCTTTTAAAAGCGATTATCGCCTTTGATATTGACAAGATGGAGAATTTAGGCATCTACGAAGTTGCTCCGGAAGATTTTGCGCTGTGCGAATTTGTTGATACATCGAAGATGAAATTGCAACATATCTTCCGTGAAGGATTAATTAAATTAATGAAAGAGATGAACTGATGTCGTAATTGAAATATTGTAAGCGACAACAGAAATCAACGAATAAACGAATCACCAAAATAAATGAAAACATTACGGAAATATCTCGACTCGATTAAGCCCAATTTTGAAGAGGGCGGCAAGTGGGGTATGTTTCACTCGGTTTTCGATGGGTTTGAAACATTTTTGTTTACACCCAATCACACATCGAAAACCGGCGTACACATCCACGACGCTACCGACTCAAAACGAACCATGATCATGGTGGTAATCGCGCTTATCCCCGCCCTCTTGTTTGGCATGTATAATGTAGGTTATCAACATTACCTTGCTATCGGACAAGGATCTACCGACTTTATCTCAACATTCTTATTTGGATTTTTAGCAGTTCTTCCCCTCATTGTAGTATCTTACGGTGTAGGTCTAGGTATTGAATTTGTGGTTGCGCAATGGCGTAAGCACGAAATTCAGGAAGGTTTTCTTGTATCCGGGATGTTGATTCCCTTAATTGTACCCATCGATACTCCACTTTGGCAAGTTGCCGTGGCGACTGCTTTCGCAGTAATTTTCGCCAAAGAGATTTTCGGAGGTACAGGTATGAATATCTTTAATGTAGCATTGATCACACGCGCATTTCTCTTCTTTGCCTACCCAAGTAAAATGTCAGGTGACGTTATTTTCGTACGTACATCGGACACTTTTGGTCTGGGAAAAGGTTATATTATTGAAGGATATTCAGGCGCTACACCCCTTGGACAACTTGCTACAGAAACAGCCGATAAATTTGA
>JBKEBB010000067.1:0-34095 GCA_047972845.1 Bacteroidales bacterium | reverse complement strand
AAACTTGATTTTTTCAATAATAGCTTCACCTCAGCAATAGCGATAGCAGGTAGGAATCGGACAAACAATAAGAACAAAGTAAAAAATAGTCCTATCGACGCTTATATAGAATAGGGGGGTGATAGACCGCTGATTGATCGTGAAGCTGTAACATTTATTACTCAACTCAGATGGAAGACATTCGTTCAAAGATTACCGCGTTTATCGTTGAACAAATGACAGATTGAGAGGATGAATCTAAAGATGGATTATGTTAGTCCTCGTTTCACACTTTATTTTTGGGATTGTTTTATCGTTTGCTATGTAAAATAGTAGTCATATCTATTCTTTATTGAGAATGTGTGGATTAACTATTATGTGATTGGAATAAGTGAATTTATTTGTTAATTCCTTTTTGGAATTGATCTATGTTTTGTACCTTTGTCCGGTTTTACGTGGGGAATTACGTAAACCGTCTACTGATAATCTTCAATTAATATTGCGTATGTATCAATCCAAACCTGTTTCATTAATACTGGAAAATGGGTCGGTTTTTCATGGTTTTTCGTTCGGGTATGAATCCCCGACGGCCGGGGAGGTGGTTTTCAATACCGCCATGGTCGGGTATCCGGAAAGCCTCACCGATCCATCTTATTCCGGTCAGATTTTAGTTGCCACCTTTCCACTGATAGGCAATTACGGTGTTCCTGCCGATTCTACCGAAAATCAGTTGTCAGCCTTTTACGAGTCAGAAAAAGTTCACGTAAAAGGCTTTATTGTATCTGAATATTCCTTTGACTACAGTCACTGGAACGCGGTCAAAAGTCTTTCGGAATGGTTAATTGAAGAAAAGGTGGTAGGAGTGTATGGCATTGACACCCGTGAGTTGACCAAAGTGTTGCGCGAAACGGGAGCCATGTTGGGTAAGATTGTTTTTGATGGCGAGGAGGATATCCCATTCCATGATCCGAACAAAGAGAATCAGGTGGCTATTGCTTCTTGCAGCGAGGTGATCACCTACGGAAACGGAAGTAAGCGGATTTGCTTGGTGGATTGTGGAGTGAAACACAATATCATCCGCCATCTTCTTCAGCGCGATACAACCATCATTCGAGTACCCTGGGATTATGACTTCAATACACTCGAATTCGATGGACTGTTTATCTCAAACGGACCCGGTGACCCTGATATGTGTGGGGTGACGGTCGATAATATCCGTCGGTTTATGGAAACAGGAAAGCCGATCTTCGGAATCTGTATGGGCAATCAGTTGTTGTCGATGGCCGGAGGCGCTTCAACCTATAAGTTGAAATATGGTCATCGCTCGCACAACCAACCCGTGCGGATGGTTGGAACCAATCGCTGTTTTGTAACCAGCCAAAATCACGGTTTCGCTGTGGACAACCGTACACTTGGTGCAGACTGGGAACCACTCTTTATAAATATGAATGACGATACCAACGAAGGAATTCGTCATAAAAGCCGTCCCTACTTCTCTTGCCAGTTTCACCCCGAAGCGGCAAGTGTCCAACAGACACAGCATTCCTATTCGACGATTTTCTTCAATTAATCAGCAGATAACAATGAGCGAAAACAAGAAAAATATAAAGAAAGCCCTTATACTTGGTTCGGGTGCACTCAAGATCGGTGAAGCGGGAGAGTTTGACTACTCCGGTTCGCAAGCGCTGAAAGCCTTGAGAGAAGAGGGGGTATATACCGTACTGATCAATCCCAACATCGCTACTGTTCAGACCTCTGAAGGGGTAGCCGATCAAATCTATTTTCTTCCTGTTACCCCTTTCTTTGTTGAGAAAGTAATCGAGAAGGAACGTCCCGATGGTATTCTCCTCGCATTTGGAGGACAGACG
Source organism: Bacteroidales bacterium (assembly GCA_047972845.1). Classification (GTDB taxonomy): domain Bacteria; phylum Bacteroidota; class Bacteroidia; order Bacteroidales; family JBKEBB01; genus JBKEBB01. Next base: position 32,248 of record JBKEBB010000067.1, on the reverse strand, counting down.
GCGTTGAACTGCGGTGTGGAGCTCTTCAAATCGGGAGTGTTGGAAAAATACAATCTCGAGGTGCTCGGTACTCCGGTTCAGGCAATCATGGAAACCGAAGACAGGGAACTGTTTGTGAGGAAACTGGATGAAATTGAGGTTAAGACCATCAAGAGTGTGGCGGTTGATAATCTTAAAGATGCTCGTAAAGCGGCAGCCGACCTGGGCTATCCCATTATTATCCGTGCGGCATATGCGCTGGGTGGATTAGGTTCCGGATTTTGCGACAACGAAGAGGAACTCGATCGTTTGGGAGAAAAAGCATTGTCTTTCTCTCCTCAGATTTTGGTAGAGAAATCGCTCAAGGGATGGAAAGAGATCGAATACGAGGTAGTGCGCGACCGTTTTGACAACTGTATCACGGTTTGTAACATGGAGAACTTCGACCCACTGGGAATTCATACCGGAGAGTCGATAGTGGTTGCTCCTTCGCAAACGCTTACCAATAGTGAATATCATAAGCTACGTGAACTGGCTATCCGTATCATCCGCCATATCGGTATTGTGGGAGAGTGTAACGTACAGTACGCGTTCGACCCATATTCGGAAGACTATCGAGTGATCGAGGTAAACGCCCGTCTGAGTCGTTCGTCTGCCCTTGCTTCCAAGGCAACAGGTTATCCGCTTGCCTTCGTGGCCGCCAAATTGGGTCTGGGATACGGACTGTTTGATCTGAAAAACTCAGTGACAAAATCCACTACCGCCCTCTTTGAACCCGCATTGGACTATATTGTATGTAAGAGTCCTCGTTGGGACCTTGCCAAGGTCCACGGAGTGGACAAAGAGATCGGCTCATCGATGAAATCGGTTGGTGAGGTGATGGCTATCGGACGCTCATTCGAAGAGGCGATCCAGAAAGGACTCCGTATGATTGGTCAAGGAATGCACGGCTTTGTGGCAAACAAAGAGTTGGTGATAGAAGACATTGATAAGGCGTTGAGAGAACCGACGGATAAACGGATTTTCGTCATCTCAAAGGCCTTCCGTCAAGGATATACCATTGATCGCATACATGAATTGACCCGAATAGATAAATGGTTCCTGCGTAAACTGTACAACATTGTTGAAACAGCGAATGAGATTGAAAACGGGTATAATGAAATTGAATCGTTGCCCGCCAATCTGGTGAAGCATGCGAAAATGCAAGGTTTCTCGGACTTCCAAATTGGACGGTTAACGCTTAAAGACAGTATAGACACGGAGTTGGCCTCATTGAAAGTGCGCAACTACCGTAAGAGTCTTGGCATTACACCCGTAGTGAAACAGATCGATACTCTTGCAGCAGAGTATCCAGCGCAGACAAACTATCTCTACATCACCTATCATGGGACTGCCAATGATATGAAATACCTGGGCGATCACCGTTCGGTGATTGTTTTGGGTTCGGGAGCTTACCGGATCGGATCGTCGGTTGAGTTTGACTGGTGTTCGGTGAATGCTCTTCTGTCGGTGCGTAAAGAGGGATGGCGTTCGGTAATGATAAACTACAACCCTGAGACCGTATCGACCGACTACGACATGTGCGACCGACTCTATTTTGATGAACTTACCTATGAACGGGTGATGGATATCATTGAGTTGGAGAATCCCCATGGAGTGATTCTTTCGGTAGGTGGACAGATTCCCAACAATCTGGCAATGCGTTTGGATGGCGCGGGAGTGAATATTCTCGGAACAACGGCTCAGAGCATTGATGGGGCTGAAGATCGTCACAAGTTTTCATCTATGCTTGATCGTCTCGGTATCGACCAACCCAGATGGAAAGAGCTTAGCTCTATGAGCGATGTACACGCGTTTGTGGATAAAGAGGTGGGATACCCGGTGTTGGTTCGTCCTTCGTACGTGCTATCCGGAGCTGCGATGAATGTATGCTCGAATGCCTCGGAATTGGAACAATTTCTGCAGCTGGCTGCCAATGTGTCGAAGAAACATCCGGTGGTGGTGAGTGAGTTCATCCAGAATGCGAAGGAGATTGAAATGGATGCGGTGGCTGATAAAGGAGAGTTGGTTATTTACGCCATCTCCGAACATATAGAATATGCCGGAGTTCACTCCGGCGATGCTACTATTCAGTTTCCTCCCCAGAAGCTGTACGTGGAGACAATGCGTAGGATTAAGAAGATAGCCCGTCAGATTGCTTCAGAGCTTCAGATCAGCGGACCTTTCAATATTCAGTTTTTGGCAAAAGACAACGACATCAAAGTGATAGAGTGTAATCTTCGTGCCAGCCGCTCTTTCCCATTCGTCTCAAAGGTGCTTAAGATCAATTTCATTGAATTGGCTACTAAGGTGATGATGGGAATACCCTACGAGATTCCTTCGAAGAGTGCGTTTGATCTGGATTACGTAGGTATTAAAGCCTCACAGTTCTCCTTCAGTCGTCTGCAAAAGGCCGACCCGGTGTTGGGTGTGGATATGGCCTCGACGGGTGAAGTAGGTTGTATTGGGGATGATACATACGAGGCGATTCTTAAATCGATGTTGTCAGTAGGATATCGGATACCCAAAAAGACAGTACTTATCTCTTCGGGAGATCCACGTCAAAAAGCAGCATTGTTGTCGAGTGCGCAACTTCTGGCTAAAAAGGGATATGTGATTTATGCCACCGATGGTACCTATGCTTACCTCCGTGAGAATGGAGTCCCGGCGAAACACTGTTTCTGGCCCGGTGATGAAGGAACACCTCAAGCGATCGATCTATTGAGAGAGAAGAAGGTGGAGTTTGTAGTGAATATACCTAAGAATTTAACCACTCCTGAACTAAGCAAAGGATACAAAGTGCGTCGTGCTGCAATCGATTACAACATTCCGTTGATAACCAACGATCGCTTGGCTTCAAACTTTATTCATGCGTTTTGCCATATCGATCAGGAACAGATACAGATAAAATCATGGTCTGAGTATAAATAATTACCCTTGATTTTTGGGAGCGTACATCTTCGGGTGTACGCTTTTTTTTGCCCTATACAGCCCCTATATAAATTGTATTAGAGCATATGCAACCTATTCAATATGGTAAATTGGGTTGGTTGCATAGATTTACGGTTAGGATCGAATATTTTGATCAAATGATTTGTTTCAACCATCTGTATAGAGATTTCTATAAAAGGAAAAGCCCGACCGGCAATCAAGCGGATCGGGCTCTTTTGGAATTTTCCTTTAATTCGGTGTGTCGAATTATTTGTTAGCTGGATGTGAATATGGACCTGTGCGTACGTCCCAGAACATCTTCGAGTAGTAGTTGTTTGTTCCGTCTTGAAGTTTTGCCACAGCCGCGTCAAAGCTTTTTTTGTTAACGGTACTTTCGTTGGTAGGATATTTCACGCGAGCGGGAAGATCACCTTTAGTTTCTTCAAGTGGTTCGAAGATATAGTCGTCAGCACCATCGAAATAAGCATTTTCTCCCGGGCGAAGGATTTGTTCGGGGTAACCTGTACGGCGATATTCCGACCATGCTTCAGCTCCATTGGTATAAAGATGGATGTATTTTTGCAATGCAACAGTCTCAGCATTAGCCGGAGCAGCATCAAGTACATCTTCAATGTAAGCCTCTTTCTCAGCGTCAGTTATCAATGGTTTGGAGTTGATACCATTCCAGTATTCAATTGACGCACGAATACCTTTTTCATACCAATCAGCGTCAAAATCATAGCGCTCTGACAGAATGAAGCACAATTCAGGATAAGTCATCATTTGAACTGAGAAATCAGCATTCAGAATTACCGGAGGGTAATCATACCAAGAAGGACATTGTTCGAATAGGAGATCCGGTTGCGTACCACTCTGCATACCATAGGCCCATCCAAAATATTCACCGTCTTCAGTAGGTACTGAATATATTTTCAAGCGGGGGTCTTCAACTCCTTCCCAAGGATGGCTCTTAGCGTTAAGCGTATCAGGTTGACCTTTCATGATGTCGATGATGGTTTTACATGCGAAGAAGTCATCGCGACCATCTACTTGCCATGAACGATAGAAGTAGCACTCGTTAGGAGAAGTGGTAGAGTATTTGTACACGGCATTGTCGTCGTTGCTGGTCATTACACCTGCAGCAATTGCTTCATCAATATACTGTTTCCAGTTGGTGTCAACTTTTGAAACACGGATAGCTAAACGAGCTTTCAGAGAGTTAGCTAGTTTTTTCCATTTGGCAGCATTTCCACCGCAAACGATATCTCCTGAAGTAAACGCTTTTTTTGTTACATCAATTTGTGCTGATGCTTCAGTAAGTTCCTTAATCAGGTCAGTGTAGATAGAGGTGAGATCATCGTATTTAGGAGTGATGATTCCTTCTTTCAATTTTAACGCTTCAGTGTAAGGAACATCACCCCAAGTGTCTGCAACATACTGGTAAAGCCATACCTTCATAATGCGGGCAGCGGCGATCTGGTTTGCATTGTCTCCGTAGTTGGCCATTTTTCCCTTTGTTGCGGGATCGGTATTCAATTTAATGATATCGTTCAATGTTCCAAGAACCATGTAATATTGGTTAAAGTAGGAGTTATTTACAGACTCACGGATTTGATAGCGATCCTCTTCTGTATAGTTGTTTTGTGACCAGTATTGGGCGTAAACAAGCGTTTGACGGCCTCCGGCCCACGCGTCGAATACATAGTCCATCATCTTTTTTTGCGCACCTGTTACCAAGGTGGGAGTTGCCGTTTCAGCAGGATTGTTCGGGTCTTGGTTTACCTCCTGCAGGTCTTTACAGGCAGGAAATAAGGTTGCCACGGCAAGAATTGTACAATATATTATTTTTTTCATTATCAATAATCAATTAAAATTTAACACCAACGTTTAATCCATAAGAGGCTACTGAAGGCAGCATACCACCCTCTACACCTTGTGTGTTGCCTGAACTTGTGGTTGCCATTTCTGGGTCAAAATGTTTGGTTGCAGGTCCAAACATCAACAGATTTCGGCCATAAGCAGTAATTTTCAAACCTTTGATAGGACAATTTGGACTGAGGGGTACTGTGTAACCAATAGTTACCTCACGCAGTTTGATGAAGTCTCCACTCATTACACTTTGGGCAGCAGCGCGAGAGTACATGTCAGAAGCCCATCTTGAAGCAGAAATTCGTTTTGTGTTTGGAGATCCATCGGCAAGGACACCATTTAATAATACACCACCACCATTGGCAACCGGATCACGCTTCGGTTTGCCCAATTCGTTCAAACCGGCAGATTCTTCCAACATACCAGAGTACATACCCCACATGTATGTGGTTGAGAAGAATTTTGATCCCCACTGTCCGTCGAATAGGAAACTGAAATCAAAATTTTTGTAACGGAATGAGTTAGTGATACCAGCGATCATGTCAGGATATACTTTTCCGAGAGGTACGTTACCATTGGTTTGTCTGTAGCGACCATTCGCGTCAACAATTAGTTGACCTTTTGCATCGCGTACATAGTCGGTACCCATGATTTGTCCGTAAGGTAATTTGCCGTATTGAGAACCGGAATAAGCACCTACTTCTACTTTGAATGAACCGGTTGCAATACGATAGTAGTCAACTCCGTCTATAAGCGAGTTTACAGTGTTTTTATTTGAAGAGAAGGTTCCGCGAACATTCCATTCGAAATCTTTATTTTGAATTACACTTCCGCCCAATGCAACTTCAATACCTTCGTTCGAGATAGAACCGGCATTGATGATTTGATAGTTGTAACCGGTTGCTCCAGAAAGAGCCAACGGAATGATTTGGTCTCTAGTTTTGCTTGAATAGTAAGTAACCTCCAAATTAGCACGGTTTTTCAAGAATGCCATTTCCAAACCAACCTCGAAAGAAGAGGTTCTTTCCGGTTTTAGGTTGGCATTGTTCAATGTGTTTGGTAGAACGTATGCAATGTTTCCGTCTTGATTAGCGTAGTATGAATAAGTTTCCATAATACGATATGGATCGGTGTCGTTACCTACTTCAGCCCAACCTAAACGAACTTTACCGAAAGAAATCAAGTCTTTGTTTGGTAGGAATTCGCCAAACAGGAAGCTTCCGGTAACAGATGGGTAAAGGTACGAGTTGTTTCCTTTAGGAAGTGATGAAGACCAGTCGTTACGTACTGACAAATCAAGGTATGCAAAGTTTTTGTATCCGATAGTCGCACTTGCAAATACTGAATTGATTGATTTCTTGGTTAAGAAATTCTTTGTTCTAGCAGGGAATTTTGAGTTGTCAAAGTTGTAGAACTCAGGAATAGTTAATCCACCAACAGACTCACCCTCCAAACGACGGTATTCACGGTACATCAAGTTAGCACCTAAATTGCCATCAACAGAGAAATCATTGAAACGTTTTGTGAATGTAGCCATGAACTCGTGGTTGATTTCGTGTTGTTGACGTTGTGCTTCGTAGTATCCCGACTGTTCTTGGCTATAAACCGCGTTGCGCTCATATTGCTTGTCGTTGAAATAGTCAAGGTTCAATTTGTATTGTAGTTTTAGATAGTCGGTTACAGTGATTTTTGTACCGATGTTACCGTACAGACGATCACGGGTGTCGTTCTGGTAGTTCATATAACGTGACCAATAGGGATTGTTAGAATACTTCAGACGAGGATTACTCCAAGAAGTACGGTTCCAACCTCCTTGTGTTCCGTCCGATAGTTTGTACATTTCCTTTAGCTCCTTCATGTCCAACTGACGTTGTCCCCATTGGATGAATTTTTGCATCACGTTGTTGTCTCCGTAACCTGTTTCAGGACGACCTGTAGCAGCCTGGTTAAGATAGGTAACGTTGGTGAAGACTTCTAGATATTTGTTTGGACGAATTGTACCAGAAACGTTGAATACATTTTTGTCCAGCTTACTGTTAGGCATATAACCTGTAAGTGCACTGTTCGTGTAAGACATACGGAAGCTCACATTTTCTGTTGCTTGAGTAATCGCAATGTTATTTGTGAAGTTAACTCCGGTATTGAAGAATGAACCGATGTCGTTTTTGGAAGCTTGCCACGGAGTGGTAGTAGGATTACCTATTTTTCCTCCCTGTTCCCATTTCGCAAGATCATACCATGAAAGGGTAGGTGTGCCGTCGTATTTAGGACCCCAGCTTTCATCGGTAGCGTAGTCAACGGTTTGATACGTCTTTCCGTTGATGGTTGCGGAACCAAAAGGACCGTAACCTCCACCGTATTCGTTTTGCATTTTAGGCAGTTTGTTAACTGTCTCAAAACCGACAGACGTATTGAATGTAACACCGAATCCTCCGATTCCACCTTCTTTAGTTCCTTTTTTAGTTGTAATCATGATAACACCGTTCGATGCGCGAGAACCGTACAATGCAGATGCATTGGGGCCTTTCAAAACCGAAATGTTGTCGATGTCATCAGGGTTGATGTCTTGAATCAAGTTACCATAGTCATAACCTCCCGCACCGCGAGCAGCATCAGTTGTGTTGAAGTCAGTTCCTTCAACAGGTACACCGTCGATCACGAAAAGAGGTTGGTTATTACCAGAGATTGAAGTGGCACCGCGGATCAAGATCTTCGAAGATCCACCCATTTGTCCGGCACCACCGGTGATTTGAAGACCGGCAACTTTACCGGTAAGTGAATTAATTGGGTTGGAAACACCACCACGAGATTTCAACATTTCAGAACCTTTTACTTCCGAAACTGAATAACCCAAGGCTTTTTTCTCCCTTGATACACCCAATGCAGTAACCACTACCTCGTCAATGTTGAAAGCGGCAGGCGAGAGAGTGATTTTCATAACGGTTTTAATCGGTTGCGTAACCGTATTAAAGCCTACATAAGAAATTTCAAGATCGGTAGCGTTCTGAGGTACCGTGATTTCAAAATTTCCATCCAGATCAGTTACTACCCCGATAATGGGATTTGATCCTTTTACCACTACAGAAGCTCCTAACACAGGCTGACCGTCTTCCGCGGAGATAACCACTCCGGTTACGGTTTTCTGTGCAAAAGCTACCCATGTGCTCATTGCTAAGCAAATTAACAATAACGTAAACTTTTTCATAAATGCCTTTTCTGTTTAACATTTGAACTAATAAATAGGAGGTAATTATTACCCCGTTTCACTACCTAAAGATAGCAATAATTTCTATTATCAATGCGATATAATGTCATTTTGATAATAAAATATGATTTTGGCATTAAAAAGATAGCTTTTTGTTTGATTTTGTACGCTTTCTGAATGAATTATTTCCCCAGGTAAAGTATGTAATGGCTCAAAAAGTGTTGGACAAAACTATGTTCGATAGCATAATGTTGTCGATAATAAACCTGTAGAAAGGGGATTTAACACTAAAATGAATAGTTCAAATATTTAAGTTTACGCTACTTTTTCTGCCTTTATTGTTTCGATTTGTTGCTTTACGCTTTTAAATACATTGAACTTTATGAGTGTCTTTTTGTTCGTTTATTGTAGCTTTATACCCAGAAAAAGGGTATGTCTGATGAATATCATCGATCTTATTGTATATCTTTGTGTTTTCTATTCTAAGGTGAAAAGGGTTTAATTATGAGAAGTTTTCTATTTAATATCGCTTTGATTTCCATTTCGTTGGGTTTGCTTTCTTCGTGCAATCAGAAGGGGGGAAATCGTGAACGAATTGTCACAGTTACTGTATTACCGCAGCAGTTCTTTGCGGAACGTATTGCAGGAAATAAGTTTGAAGTTCACTGCATGGTACCCCGTGGATCGAGTCCTGAGAGTTATGATCCCACTCCGGCCGAACTGATGAAGCTGAGCAAAAGCATGGCTTATTTTAAAATTGGCTACATGGGCTTTGAACTCTCTTGGATGGATAAAATCGCCTCAATGAATCCTGGGATGTCTATTTTCGACACTTCCGTAGGGGTAGATCTGATATATGGAACTCATGTCTGCTCAGATCCCGCACATCATCACGAGGACGATCACGGTCACGATCATGAGGGAGGAGTTGATCCCCACACATGGTCCGCACCTTCGACCTCGCGTGTTATCGCCCGCAACATGTTGGACGCGTTTGTCTCTTTAGATAAGGAGAACGAATCCTATTATCGCACCAACTTCGACCAATTGATGGTTGAAATTGACAGTCTCGATTCTCGTTTGAAAGAGATTCTTGCCCCTGTTCAGTCTCGCACCTTTGCCATCTATCATCCCGCGTTGGCTTACTTTGCCCGTGATTACGGACTCGAACAGATCAGTTTTGAGCACGAAGGGAAGGAACCATCCGTGCAACACCTTGCCTCTCTTTCCAAGCAGATGAAGGATAAAGGTGTGAAAGTGGTCTTTGTGCAGCAGGAGTTTGATCAGAAAAATGGAGAATTGCTGGCGAAAGAGTCAAACAGTAAGTTGATTCAGATCAATCCGCTCAGCATCGAGTGGGGCGAAGAGTTGATTCGAATGGCTTCCGCGATAGCGGGCGAGTAATAGTTAGATCCATCTGTATGATTCAAATTCAACGGATATAAATCCAATTGTAACCATCATAATAAAGTATGCGAAAAGAGTTGTTTGTCGAATTGAAAGGGGTGAATGCCGGTTACGATAAGAAAGAGGTCCTCACAGGAGTAAACTTTTCCGTTCACCATGGTGACTTTATTGGAATAATTGGTCCTAACGGAAGCGGAAAAACCACCCTTATCAAAGTATTAATGGGTCTGCATCAACCCTCTTCGGGGGCTGTGATCTATTATCATAATGGAGTACCTACCTCCGCCAAACCGTCCATCGGTTATCTCCCCCAACAAAATCAGATAGACAAGGATTATCCCATTACTGTGTACGAAGTGATTCTCTCCGGACTGCTTGGATCTCTTCCTATAATAGGCAAAATAAGTGCTGCCATCCGAGAACAGGTCGATCGTATGGTTGAGGAGATGGGATTGACGGGATTGGAACGACGTCCGATCGGACAACTTTCCGGAGGACAGTTGCAGCGTACCCTCTTGGGTAGAGCGATGGTTTCTGCGCCCGATGTGTTGATTCTCGACGAACCGAGCTCCTATGTGGATCGTCTCTTCGAAGACAAGATGTATGAAATCTTGGTTCGTATTAATAAGGAGACCACCATTCTGATGGTTTCTCACGATATCACCTCTGTGCTCGCCTATGCCAACACCATCGCCTGTGTGAACCGAAGCGTACATACTCATCCCAACAAAGAGTTGCCCGACAATTGGATACACCACCACTACACCTGCTATGTGGATCGCTACGAAAAGGAGGTAAAAGAGCGTGGAGTGGTTTGATCCATCCTTAAATTCTCCTTCTCGGTTGTTTTTCAATTGAAATGCAATACATTTGTATCTCGGTGACTCGATATCCTTCGGAATTTGATCGCCCACTATCCATTTGTCGGTTGATCAGTTTGTGTTAACTGCCGATACCTCTTTTTGATAGGAATAATAGATCTCTTGTCCGTTTCTCGTAATGAAAAATTATAGCGGCTATGAATTTGCATTTTAGAATCAGTTTTCACACCCAGCCAGGGGAGTCTCTCTTTATAGAAGGAGTCATCCGCTCGTCGGAGGGCAATTCCACCTCGTTTTCTTGCGAAATGCAATACAAGGGGGAAGGACGGTGGGAGTTTGATGTCGCGATCGAACCGTTGGGGCAAACCCTCGAATACCGCTATGTACTCAAAAATAGAGAGGAAACCCTTCGTGCCGAATGGGGCAGTCGCCGCTCTCTATTTTGTGACCCTTTGTACGAGGAGATGATCATCGATGATTACTGGCAAGACCTCCCAGCGGGGGCTCCTTTTTATACATCCGCTTTTACAGATACCTTTTTCAGACGGGATGAGGCAATGAAGCTCATTCCCTCCCCAATGGATGGGAACATTACCGTTCGAGTGTGGTGTCCCACGGTTAAGTCTGATGAATACCTCGTCTTTTGTGGCGAAGAGGAGGAGTTGGGTGAGTGGAATCCCCTTGCTGCTCCCCGTATGAGCTGCTCTTCGTTTCCCGAATGGGAGATCCGATTCTCTTCTTCCAATTTTCCCCGTCCTTTTAAATATAAGTTCGTCATCGTCTCTGCCACTGACCGCGAAGTGGTTCAGTGGGAACAGGGGGAAGACCGCGTGTTCAACCACGAATCACTCCCCTCCAATCGCCACTACACATTGAGCGGATTGCATTTTCGACTCAATGATTTCAATTGGCGTGCCGCAGGAATCTCTATTCCCGTTTTTTCGCTCCGATCCGAAACGAGCAGTGGCATTGGCGATTTTACCGATTTGATTCCACTTGTCGATTGGGCTGTGCAGTCAGGACTCAAGGTCGTACAGCTACTGCCTGTCAACGACACCACCATGACCCACACATGGCGCGATTCTTATCCCTACAACACCAACTCCAACTACGCGCTTCATCCCCTTTATATCAATCTTGATGCAATGGGGACCCTTCACAATGAGAGTAAGCGAGATGACTATCACCATCGGGGAATGCTCTTGAATCAGTTGCCCGAGGTCGATTACGAGGCCGTTTCCGAATTAAAATGGAGCTATTTCCGCGATATGTACGATCAAGAGGGCGAAGCTACGCTCAATAGCGAATCGTGCAAACAGTTTATCGCTCAAAATCGTGAGTGGCTGATTCCTTATGCCGCCTTTTGCTATTTGCGCGATAAATATGACACCCCCGATTTTCATCTCTGGGGCGACTATTCCGAATACAACGTTTCCACGATTGAATCACTGTTTGATCCAACTTCTCCCTCGTATGCCGATGTGGCCATCCATCTATTTCTCCAATATCACCTCCATATTCAGTTGTCGCAGGCAAGCAACTACGCGCGTACCTCGGGTGTGATCTTCAAAGGCGACATACCTATAGGCATCAGTCGAACCAGCGTAGAGGCGTGGACCGAACCCCGCCTCTTTCGTCTCGACAGTCAGGCGGGAGCTCCTCCCGATCCCTTCTCCACCACCGGACAAAACTGGGGCTTCCCTACCTACAATTGGGAAGAGATGGCCAAGGATGGGTTTTTATGGTGGAAAAAGCGGTTCGTTAAGATGACCGACTATTTCGATGCCTATCGGATCGATCACATTCTTGGATTCTTCCGTATTTGGGAGATTCCTCTTCATTCCGTTCAGGGGCTATTGGGATGTTTTAATCCCTCCCTCCCTCTTGCTTTGACCGAGATCGAGCAGACCGGATTCCCTATTGAGTACACCACCATGCAACCGTACATCCGACGTTGGTATCTCGATGAGTTGTTTGGTGAGTACACCCCCGAAGTGTTGAACCGATTTATCGATCGTCCCGAGCCAACCGTTTATCGTTTAAAACCGGAATTTGACACCCAACGTAAGGTAGAGGTATTTTTCGCGGGACAATCCGATTCTAAATGCCATCGTATTCGTGAGGGTCTGTACGCGTTGATAAATAATGTATTGTTTGTTCCCGATCTCTATCGTCCGCAACGTTTTCATCCTCGTATCGCCGCGCAAGAGAGTGTGGTGTATCGTTCCCTTGCTCCTCATCTGAAAGAGATCTTCGACCGTATATATTACGATTACTATTTCCATCGCCACACCGATTTCTGGCGATACAAAGCCTACGAAAAACTCCCTACTCTTATCTATGCCACTCGCATGATGGCTTGTGCCGAAGATTTAGGGATGATCCCTTCATGTGTGCCTGATGTGTTGCGAACCTTACAGATTCATAGTCTTGAGGTGGAGCGCATGCCTAAGGAATCCGACCGTCAATTTGCAAATGTCGCCGGATATCCTTATCTTTCGGTCTGTACCACTTCCACCCACGACATGTCCACCATCCGTCAGTGGTGGATGGAAGATCGTGCGCTCAGCCAACAGTACTACAATGGTGTGTTGAGACAAAAAGGGGTTGCTCCTGTAGAGTGCACTCCCGAGATATGTACGCAGATCGTGGTTCGTCATCTACAGTCGCCTTCGATGCTAACTATTCTGCCATTGCAGGATTGGCTCTCCATCGATGCGAAAATGAGAACGCCCGACTACGAAAACGAACGTATCAATATCCCGTCCAATCCCCGCCACTATTGGCGTTATCGCATGCATCTCTCCCTTGAGCAACTCATTGCTGCCAACACATTCAGCAGTCGGGTGCGCGAGTTGATCGAGATCAGCGAACGAGAGTGTTAACTCTTTCAGTCGCTTTCCAAGCGAGGGAAGCCGTCCATTTACTTGCTATTAATAAGCCCACATATAACCATCATATCCATGAATAAAATGATCATATACCAACTTCTTCCTCGCCTGTTCGGGAATGAAACGTCCGATTGTCACCCCGATGCACCTATGTCTGACAATGGCGTGGGGAAGTTCTCCTCTTTTACATCTAAGGCTCTCAAGGCCATTCGTGATCTGGGATGTACCCACGTTTGGTTTACCGGAGTGATCGAACATGCTACCCAGACCGACCACACCGCCTGCGGTATTCCATTGGATAATCCCTATGTGGTCAAAGGAAAGGCCGGAAGTCCCTATGCCATCAAAGATTATTACGATGTGTGTCCCGACTTTGCCGATGAGGTACCCAATCGGATGGCTGAATTTGAGTCGCTCGTAGAGCGTACCCATCAACAGGGACTGAAGGTAATTGTCGATTTTGTACCCAATCATGTGGCACGCCGCTACCATTCCGATGCCAAACCCGAAGGAGTGGCCGATTTTGGGTCCAACGATAACACCAAGTTGATGTTTTCTCCCATGAACAACTTCTACTACTTTCCGGGCAACGAGCTCAATCCCCGTTTCTATGCGGGCGAAGGAGATAGGCGTTATGTGGAGTCGCCCGCCAAGGCCACCGGAAACGACTGTTTCTCTCCCTTTCCCGATGCGCGCGATTGGTATGAAACCGTCAAGCTCAACTATGGAGTCGATTATTTAGGTGATCGGATGACCTATTTCAACCCGATTCCCGACACATGGACAAAGATGGAGCAGATACTTCTCTTTTGGGCTTCGAAGGGGATCGACGCTTTTCGGTGCGACATGGCCGAGATGGTTCCGTGTGCTTTCTGGGGATGGGTCATCCCTCGTGTGAAGAGCCACTATCCCTCTATTCTCTTTATTGCCGAGGTGTACAATCCCAACCAATACCACAACTACACCATTAACGGGAAGTTTGACTATCTTTATGACAAAGTGGGACTCTACGACACACTGCGCGAAGTGATGTGCGGACGTCAATCCGCCTCTTCCATCACCCGATGCTGGCAGTCGTTGGGCGATTTGCAACCCCGAATGCTTAATTTTCTCGAGAATCACGATGAGCAGCGTATCGCTTCCGACTTTTTTGCAGGCACCCCCGAAAAGGGGCGCCCCGCGCTTTTGATCTCAGCGTTGATGAGTCGCTCTCCTTTTATGCTCTATTTCGGACAAGAGCTGGGCGAACGAGGCATGGACGAAGAGGGCTTCAGCGGTAGAGACGGACGTACCTCTATTTACGACTACTGGTCGGTGGATACGATACGAAGATGGAATAATGGTGGAAAATTCAATAAACTACGTCTGACATTGGCCGAACGCGACTTGCGCGACTTCTATACCAAGGTTCTTGCGCGGATAGCCTCCACACCCCTGTTTGGAGAGGGGCAGATGTATGATGTGATGTTTGCCAACTACGAAAATCACTACTTCGACGTACACAGACTGTTCGCGTTCCTCCGAAAAACAGACGACGCGTTGGCATTGGTGGTTGCCAACTTTAACGATGAACCTCTTCCTGCTTCGGTTGTGTTGCCCGCCCATGCGTTTGAATGGTTGGGTGTGTCTCCCTCCGAATGTGCCGAGTGGACAGACCTGCTCACGGACGAAACGACCCAACAGCCGCTTTCGCCCGAAGCTCCTATATCCGTTGTGGTTCCTGCCCTTTCGGGTGTCGTGTTGAAAACGAGCCTGAAATAGGGCTTGCTTTTGGGCGACGAATCGGATATACTCGTTTGGTTGCCGTGAAACGTGAAAAATAGGTAGGGAGATATACTAATGACCCGAATCCCGACGTTTAAGTGATATGACAACATACCTTTCCTTTCTAACCATCTATTAACTATGGCACCTACACTTCGTTTGACAATTTTGACTCTGTTCATTCTTACTCAAGCTCCCTCCGCCTCTCTTTTCGGACAGTCGGCATCGGAAGCTGCCGGCAGAAAGATTATCCGGTTTGACCAACAGTTGTTTCAAGCCATCGAAGCCGAGTCGAATGATTCTGTGGCTAAGCTGGGCAGCCGCTATCCTCAGTATATGAAGATATATTGCGATGGAGTGGTGAATAGGTCGCCCCAATTGTTGCTCAACTTCTTCTCCAATAAATTTCTTCGCACCCTCTATTCGGACGCGCTTAATAAATTCACCGACGTGAGCGAGTTGGAGCAATCAATCTTCGCCGCGTTCGACAGCTTAAAAGCCATAGGTGGGACTTCCGTTATTCCTAAGGTGTACATGCATGTGTCGGGCATGAACCAATCCATTGTGGTGGGCGATGGATTCATATCCATCAGCATCGATAAATACTTGGGAGCCGATTTCCCAATGTACAAACGATACCTTCCCGAATATCAAAGTCGTCAGATGGTACCCCGAAAGATTGTGTCCGATTGCATTCGGGCGTGGCTATACACCGAATATCCATTCACCGCGCGCGATAAGAGTTTGCGAGAGTATATGCTTTATGAAGGACGTATCTTGGTTGTGATGTCCAAAATATTCCCCGAAGAGCAGTGGCCCGTTATGTTGGGATATGATGAACACGAATGGGCTTGGGCCAACAACAACGTGAAAAATCTGTGGGACTATTTCAATAAGAAAAACCTATGGATCAACCAAGATCCCAATACCATTGTGCGTTATATGAACGAAGCACCCTCTTCCACCTTCTTGGCTCCCGATGCTCCCGACCGCCTCGGACTCTTTCTTGGATGGAAAGTGGCCGACCGCTATTGGAAAGCTGCCTCTCCCCGCACCATTCACGATGGCATGAAAGCCAATGCCACTACTATCTTGAGTGTGGCAGGCACCATGGAGTAACCATTTCACATCGTTCCCCGTTTTCACTCATTAAATACCCCTCTCAAAAAAGGAGCAGACGTTTTCATTAATACGTCTGCTCCTTTTGCTGTAAAGGACTGCTCCTTTTGTTGAAAAGGAATATACCTTTTGGGAGAACCCTTTCGTGTGGTGAAATTAAGGGATTCAAATGGTCTTATTTATGTGAATTGAAGTCGCTTTTATAATATTTACACACAAACGAATCGTCCGACTACTGTTGAGGGTCGTTGATGGTTGATATTGTCTGATTACAATAAATCGTTACCTTTGTGATTCAATTAATCAGAGTATAGTTATGCCATTGAATTTACCCGGCGGACTTCCCGCCATAGATATTCTGAAAGAGGAAAACATATTTGTGATGGATGTGGATCGCGCGTCGATGCAGGATATTCGTCCGTTGAAGTTGGTGGTGTTGAATCTGATGCCGCTTAAGATTACTACGGAGACGGACTTGGTGCGATTGCTGTCGAACTCTCCGTTACAAATTGAGTTGACTCTGCTGAAAATTAAAGATCATAATCCCAAGAATACACCGATAGAACACATGCTCCAATTCTATAAGGAGTTTGATGAGATAAAGGGGGAGAACTTCGACGGAATGATTATCACCGGAGCTCCGGTTGAACAGATCGATTTCGAAGAGGTGACCTATTGGCACGAGATTACCTCCATCTTTGATTGGGCGACTCGTCATGTCACCTCTACTCTCTATATCTGTTGGGCGGCTCAGGCTGGATTGTACCATTTTCACGGTGTGCCGAAATATGACCTCGGAAAGAAGATGTTCGGTGTGTTTGAACATACGATGAGCGATTCGAAGTTTCCTCTTTTCAGAGGATTTGACGATCGATTCTATGTGCCGCATAGTCGTCATACCGAGGTGAGGAGCGAAGATGTGGCGAAGGTGAGCGAATTGACAATCTTGTCAGAATCGCCGGAAGCGGGACTCTATATCGCGATGTCGAGAGGTGGACGGGATTTCTTTATCACGGGCCACTCGGAGTATTCACCCATGACTCTTGATACGGAATACAGACGCGATCTGTCGAAGGGACTGCCCATCGACTTGCCAATCAACTACTACAAGGAGGATGATCCGGACAAAGGAGTGGTTGTGCGATGGAGGAGTCATGCCAATTTGTTGTTCACCAATTGGTTGAACTATTTTGTATATCAAGAGACCCCATACGATATTCACGATATCGGATAATTGTATATCCAATCTTTAGACTACTATGCAGCCACAAACCATACAAGTATCAACACCCATTGCCCCCGCGCTGATCGATTATATCGCTGAATTGAATGCCGATAAGGTGTTCGTGTTGGTGGATAGCAATACGCGGATGCACTGCTGGCCTCTGCTTGAGGAGGCACTTACCCGTTTTATGCCAGTGGTGATAGAGGTGCCATCGGGGGAGGAGAGCAAAACCATTGAAACTACCGTGTCGATCTGGCATGAGTTGGTTGTTCGCGGAGCAACGCGTCACTCGTTGATGTTGAACATGGGAGGAGGAGTGATTACCGACATGGGAGGATTCGCCGCGGCCACCTATAAAAGGGGGATTCGTTGTATAAACATTCCTACTACCTTGTTGGCGGCTGTCGATGCCTCGGTAGGAGGGAAGACAGGAGTTGATTTTGATGGATTTAAAAATGAGATAGGTTCGTTTTACCCCGCTGTGGGGGTGTTTGTTGATACCGCATTTTTCAAAACACTGGGAGGAGATAATCTGATATCTGGCTATGCCGAAATGTTGAAACACTCCTTGCTGGAGAGTGACAGTTGCTGGATTCAGCACTTGGAGTTTGATTTTGACACGTTGAATTACACTCTGCTGAATGCCATGGTGAGCGACTCCATTCAGATCAAACGAAAGGTGGTGGAACAGGATCCGTATGAAAAGGGGTTGAGAAAGGCGTTGAATCTGGGGCATACCATAGGACACGCGTTTGAGAGCATGGCTCTTGAGAAGGGTTCTCCTGTGCTGCATGGGTATGCGGTGGCATGGGGAATGGTGTGTGAATTGTATCTGTCGGTTCGTGCATGCGGTTTCCCCGAAGAGAAGTTGACTCGGACAACCCGTTTTATCATCGAACATTACGGACCGTTTGCCTTCGAGCGGAGCGACTATGAATCACTCTATTTGAAGATGACACACGATAAGAAGAATAGGGGAAGTGAGATCAGTTTTACACTTCTCGCCGATATTGGCGATGTGGCGATTGATCAGACACTGACCAAAGAGTGTGTGTTTGAGGCGTTCGACTACTTGAGAGCGGTGGAACCACAGTAGTGGATTGATTGAAAGGCTGCTTGGTTGAGGAACGGATTGACGAGAAAAGAAAATAAAAAAACTCGTTGCATAAGTGATGTAACGAGTTTTCGTTGTTTAAGGACGGGAGCTGTTATTTTTTACCTTTGGTAGTTTTAGCAGCAGCTTCTTCAGCAGCAGCAGCTTCAGCAGCAGCTAGAGCAGCAGCTTCAGCTTCAGCTTGCAATTTAGCGTTGATAACACCGTTTACTGAGTCAGCAGCGGTAGTCAAAGCAGCTTGAAGGCCAGCCAATTCAGCCAATTCAGTCTCGTTCAAAGTTTCTTTTGCAGCAGATACAGCAGCATCAGCAGCAGATACAGCAGCGCTAACCTCTTCGAGAGTTGCAGCTACTTTTACAGTTGAATCAGCAGCTGCAAGAGCAGCTTTAGCTTCTACCAATGCGGGGTTAGGACCACACGCAACAAATGCAACGGCCATTGCGATAACGGCAATGAGTTGAAAACCAATCTTTTTCATTTCTTTTCTTGCTTTAAAGAGTTAATCAATGTTTTAATTTGATATGCAAATGTAGATATAAATATGTTACCTAACACTCGATTTGCAAAATTTACACTTGGACATTGAAAAAATCATCTAAATACCCCCCGAGATACCCCTTTTATGTTAAAATAATTCGTTAATGGCGCTGAAGTACTCTCAATTTGCCTATAAATAATTGAGTCGGAAATAAAAAAACAGTGCGGTAAACACTGTTTTTGATGAGAAAATGCGACAAATAATATTTTTAGAAGATAATCGGTTCAAAAAAAGAGATGAGTAAGAAGTGGGGATCGATTAATTGCCAAAAATAGGTTTTCGTGGAATCGGATTGTCGCGCATGGCGGCACAATAGGCAAACCAAGCTGCAACGACGGCATTGTGTCTGAGGTCGGCACGGTGGAGTCGGTCGGAGGTGTCCATGACTCGGTGAGATCCACGTCCCCATTCCAGCTCGTCGGTGATGAACTGGAAGCCGGGAATGCCAATGCGGTCGAAAGAGATGTGATCGGTGCTACCCACACTTTTGTTGGAGACAGTTGTAAAGCCCATGTCGTTGAACGGTTTTGCCCAAGCGGTAAAAATGGGATTTGCTTCGAGATTGTCTTGCGTGTAGATTCCTCTGAATTTACCTGGGCCGTAGTCTGAGTTGAAGTAAGCGGATATTTTTTCGAACTCCTCTTTGGGTTGTTGTTGTGCACGATCATACACATAGCGATTGATGTAGCCCGATGATCCGAGCAATCCCATCTCTTCGCCTCCCCAAAGGGCGATACGTATGGTTCGACGTGGTTTTACGCCGGATTCTTTAAGCAGGCGCATGGCTTCGAGCATCACAATGCATCCCGCGGCATCGTCGCCAGCTCCCGCGGTAATGTGATAACTGTCGAGGTGGGCACCGATGAGCACAATCTCCTCTTTCAAGTCGGTTCCTTCAATCTCTCCAATAACATTCATAATGTCACGCTTGGGAGTGAAGCGTGTTTTTACATCTACCTCCATCGTTACCTTTTCACCGGAACGGATCAATCGTTCCATCAGTCCATGCGCTTCGAGGGTAATATTTATTTCGCAGGGTGGCTCTTTTTCACCGTCACGATATTTAGAGAAGTGAATTCCAGGTACGTTGAAATCGCCACTCTCGTTTACAATTACTGCCGGTTCCTCGCCACGAATGAAAAGAAGAAGCTCGGAAGGAGACATGTCGGGACGATTGGATCGGCGAGGGGGAGCGGGTAGAGGCATGGGATAGTCCACTGTCGCGCGCAGCGACTCTTCGGTGTGGCGTGAGCCGAGAGGCTTGAAGTTGATCTGATACTCGGAAGTGGAGGGCATCAGTACGATTTTACCTTTCAGCTTTCCTTTATATCTAAGGAGATCTTCCTTACTGTTGGCGTCGATTAATACTACTTCTGATTTGACTAACCCCTTGGTAGAGCCTGTCCAACCAACGGGGGCGGGATAAATGGGGTAGTAGTAAGGGGCATTCATGGCGGCGTATGCTTTCTCGAGATCCCACCCTCCGCGTTCCCACGAGGTGGCATATTCGGTACGCACATGGGAGAGATTGAATTCTTTCATCAGTTTCTCGGCGATGCGATGACCTCGCTCCATGCCGTCTGAGCCTGCTAAGCGCGGACCCGCTAAATCGACCATCTGATATACGAGGGTATCGATCAAGGAGTGTTTCATCTCCATAAGTTTGAGTTTATTGGCTACGGATAGATCTATAGATTCCGTCTGACCGACAATCGGAAGAAGGGTGATGAGAGTCGCCGCGACTGTTGCCAAAAAATGTTTCATTGTCTGTTTAATTTATGGTTAGGCCACAAATTTACGCCACATTTATTCGGATTACAAACAGATGATTGGTGTAGATTGATGAATTAGTGAGAAACGGTTGTAGAATTGAGCGGTTTTCGAATGTGATTAATGGTTGAGACCTGAGGTTGATTAAGAATTAAAGAAGGAGAAGTACAAAGAGATACCTTGGACGATCGTGAAGAAATAGAATGTACCAAATACCAATTAAATAGAAAATTTACAGTGGATTGGATAGTGAAAAATTTTATCTATTCACTTATTATTCTATCTTTGCGGAAGTGTTGTATTTACAGGATAGGGTTGTTTGATTGTTGAAGACAGAACGGTTTGCTTTAAAGATGTGTATCAACAACCCACCTATGGTTCGGTTTTAGATTAATACCACACTTGTAAGGGATACACATGTGCAGTTCTGAATTTGAAGTGGCCGTATTTCGGTACAAAGAATGGCTTCTGAAGCAAGAACATATATGACTAAAAGCTATGAAATCCCTTAATAGAGTTGCAATGGAAAACGATTATACTTTGCTTACCGGAATGGTGGAAGGAGATCATCACTGTTTTTCGTCTCTTTTTACCAAATATTACAAGGATTTGACCCTCTACGCGGCCTCAATTCTTTGTGATAGGAGTGTATGCGAAGATATTGTTCAAAATGTATTTGTTAAGCTGTGGGCTGATAGAGAAACTTTGCGAGTGGAGAGCTCGCTGAAGGGTTATCTGATACGCGCGGTGCGTAATGGTTGTTTGGATGAATTGAGACATCGTCAGGTTCTCAACGAACATCACGAATGGGTTATTCTCTCTCATAAAGCTCCCGAAGACGAATTCGACTCCTATATATTATATTCTGATTTGAATACTCATATTGAGAAAGCGTTGATGCAACTGCCCGAACCCTTGCGTGAAGTGTTTACGTTGAGTCGTTTTAAAGGGTTGAAACATCGTGAGATATCGGCTAAACTTGAGATAAGTGAGCGAACAGTGGAGGATAGATTGTCCAAGTCGTTGAAGATTTTACGCCAGTTGTTGAAAGAATTTATTACTATATTTCTATTGTTGAATGTGGCAAATCCAGTCTAATCCGTCATATTATTAAGAAGAGAACTTTGCTCGTGTTCCCTTTTTGCATGAAACAAGTGAAAAAATGAGTGAAATCTATACACAGATAATCCGAGAGTTGAATGGAGAATTGTCTTCTGACGAACGAAAAATATTCGCTGAACGATTAACAAAAGATTCTGAATTCGCCGAAGAGTACCGTCAGATGGCCAAACTTTGGCGTGAGATCTCATTGGGAGTAGATCCGAATGAAGTAGATGTTGAGAAAGCATTGAGATCAACACTTTCGAAGATTGGTCGCTCGTCAACTCAAAGGGTATTACGCCGCGCGTTCGACCTATGGCAACGAGTGGCGGCTGTTCTTGTTATTCCAATTTTGGCATTCTCCATCTATCAGTTTATACAGGAGCCGGAAAAGACTCTTGCAGTGTTTAATTCTCCGGCGATGATTGAGGTGAAAGCACCCTACGGATCGCAAACACAGATTACTTTGCCGGATCAATCGAAGGTGTGGTTGAACGCGGGAGCAACGCTTCGTTATCCACAATCATTCAACAGTCAAGAACGGAATGTGGAGTTGAATGGAGAGGCCTATTTTAAGGTGGAATCCAATGAGCTATCTCCTTTTACAGTGACTACCTCCTCGTTGAAGGTAAGAGCAACAGGAACGGCCTTTAATGTGAACGCGTGCGGACGAGACTCGATTGCATGGGTAGCATTGGTGGAAGGTAAGGTGCAAGTGACTGTGCCCACTTCAACAGAAGCGTTGGTGATGGATGCGGGAAAGAAATTCGCCTATAATAGAAAATCAACCAAGACAAGCTACGCTGCTGACGATATGTACAAGTTATGTGCATGGAAAGATGGTATTATGGTGTTCCGCAATGATCCTCTTAACGCCGTGTTTGCCCGTTTGGAAAGACATTACAACGTGAAGTTTAAAGTGAAAGATCGTCCGATAGGCGGTTATATCTATCGAGCTACGTTCGAAGAGGAGTCGCTGAGTGAAATCATCCGTTTGCTTGAGCTTTCTACTCCGATCAGTTTTAAATATCTACCCCGTGAGGTAGGATCAGATTATGCCTATTCAAAACAAAAAATTGAAGTTTTCCTAAAATAAAAATGTGTAATGAGTGGTCTTCCTTTGTGAATCGTTGAATCGTTGAATTGTGAGTGAATACGACTGTTTCTCTTATTAAGTATATACAGTTTTTTTCTGGTTGTGTGAGGGGATATGGGTAAGGGGTCATCCGTTTATGTGCTTTCACAAAAGGTCGTTTCTCTTCTCAATTCAATGATTCAACTGCGATTCGTGGTTTTGTTTGTCAACCTGTATGAAAAAATATGTTATCTCTCTATTTCCACCGATTATCGTTTCAGATAGCGGTCAAATCAAATATCTTTTAGTACATCTTCCTCTTTTTCTCTGTTAAGAGCCATGAAAAGGGGTCGACAACCTGTTTTTTCGGGTATGATACTTCATTTCTTTGGGTTAAAATGTAGTTTTAATAGGAATGAAACATCTTAAACACATTTTTGTAATACCAAAGAGATAGTTTTGTGCCATGAAATTGAATACCATTAGTGAGTGAAACCAGATATCATATCATACTGTCGTGTGCGTCGCATCCCTTTCATTCTATCCCTTTGGACATCCGAAGTGGAGGGTGATACAGAGAAGTGCCAGCATAATTTACTTCCTAATGCGAGAGATTGTTTGTCCGATTGATTCTCTATCTCCGATTTCAATTATTTCTTTTAATCGCTCTTTATCCCCTTATTGTTGGGCGTTTGTATGCCTGATGTCGTGTTTTCGGATGAGACGATTATGACTCCTTTTTCGAGATAGGGAGCGAGGATATTATTGTTATTTATCGAAAATAGTCCGACTTGATTTGTTTCTTTGAGATCTCATTAGTTTATCATTATTGAGATTTATATTATGAATTAAATCGAATAGGAGATGAATCAATTCGTGTGAATGCTCTCAATGGAGACTTTTTGTATTTGTAAATAAAAAAAGTATATGCGCATGCAAAAAAATATTCATAAATATATGTGGTTGTTCTCTTTTAAACCGTCTTTATTTTATATGCGGACAAATGCGAGAGCCGTAGTTGAGGAAAGATATGAAATCCCCAACTCGTTTTTTGCGTTTGACAATAGCAAGAGAAAGGGCGATACGAAAGCAGACCAATTTTCCCTATATAATAACCAAAAATCAATTAAAAACATGAATTCAAAAATTATTCCGAAACGCAACGGATTGTCCCGGGGATGGACGTTCGTGCTGAAAAACGTTTTAATTATTTGTATCGCCTTGAGTTCTGTGCCGGTCTTTGCCGAAGTCTATTCGCAAACAGCCGTGCTGAACATTGCTGTGAAAGACGAGCCAATGGAGAAGGTTCTCGATGCGATTGAAAAACAATCCGAATTCCGGTTTCTCTACAACAAATCGCAGGTGGATGTAGAACGAAAAGTAACCATCGTTGCCAGCAACAAAAAAGTGGATGAGATTCTGGCTGAGGTTACTAAAGGAACCGACATTTCCTACACCATCAACAATCGTCAGATTGTGTTAAGCAAAAAGTCAGCCCCGACTGCTGCCCAGCAAATCAGACAAATCACCGGTAAGATTGTAGATGAGAAAGGAGAGCCTGTTATTGGAGCAAACATAGCTGTTAAGGGAACAGGTACAGGCGCGATTTCCGATATGGATGGTAACTTCGTTGTGAATGCCACAAACGGACAAATTCTTTCGATTACCTACGTAGGTTATCAATCAAGAGAAATTCCCGTTACATCTCAGTCTATCTACAATGTGACCATTGTGGAGGATACCAAGATGCTTTCTGAAGTAATTGTGGTAGGTTATGGTACTCAAAAAAGGGTAAACCTTACTGGTGCTGTTGACCAAGTAACATCGGAGGTATTCGAAAACCGTCCTGTTACCAACATTTCACAAGGTCTTGTGGGTGCTGTACCCAACTTGAACATTAAAATGATGGACGGTAAACCAAACCAATCCCCTCAGTTCAACATTCGTGGTACTACTTCAATCGGACAAAAGGGAAGCGCGTTGATTCTTATCGACGGTGTGGAAGGTGATCCAAAGATGCTTAACCCGAATGATATCGAATCGGTATCAGTGTTGAAAGACGCGGCGTCAGCCTCTATTTATGGAGCTCGCGCGGCATATGGTGTGGTATTGATCACCACCAAAGCGGCATCAAAAGGACGGGTTAGTATTACCTATTCCGGAAACTTCGCCTCTAAATCGCCCACAACAGTTCCCGACAATATGAATGAGTCTTATCCGTGGGCAGCCGGCTTCAACGAAGCGTGGTCGAAATGGCAAGACGTGGGAACTTACCCAACCGCTATCAATAAAACAATGTCATTCTCTCAAGACTATTTGGCTGAGATCAAGAATCGTTGGGAACATCCAGATCTTCCACGTATGTCTGTTGATCCGAAGACTGGTGAATACAAGTACTATTACAGCACCGACTGGTACAAACAGTTGTATAAGGATAGCTACTTCTCTCAAGACCACAACTTCTCAATCAACGGAGGAAACGATCTTGCCACGTTCTATATCTCCGGTCGTTACAACAAGGATGACGGATTGTTCCGTTATAGCCCCGACACGTATGATATGGCCAATATGAGAGCCAAAGGAACATTGAAGGTGACCGAATGGTTGTCAATTGAAAACAACATGGAATATTCATCCATGAACTATGTATTCCCTTATCTGGCAGGTGAAGGTTCAGGTGTGTGGCGTAATATGGCCGACGAAGGTTTCCCTCTCGCCCCATTGACCAACCCCGACGGAACTATTACCATGTCGGCTGCCTATACAGTGGGTGACATGTATTATGGTAAAAACAACATAAAATCGCATCAGCGCGTATTGAAAGACAAGATTTCTGCGAAAGCTGATCTGTTGGACGATAAAAGTTTGGTACTTCGTGCCGACTTTACCTATCAAAATAACGATGAAGGACGTCGTCAAAAGCGTGTTCCTGTTCCTTACAGCCGCTACGAGGGAAAATATGGTAAAGTAGGAGCCAATCGTGAAGAGTTTACTCAGCGTAATATGTTGACCGAATACATTGCGACAAACGTATATGCCGATTATACCAAAACATTCAACGATGTGCATCACTTCAATTTCCTCGGTGGTTTCAACTACGAACAGTCACAATACAAAAATCTTACAGCTACCCGTAACGGATTGGTGTTCGAGGATGCCGAAGATATAAGCTTGGCATTGGGACAAACTCAAACAATGACGGGAGGTTTCAGTAAATGGGCTATTGCCGGAGGATTCTTCCGTGTGAACTACAATTTCAGCGATCGCTATTTGCTCGAGGTAAACGGACGCTACGACGGTTCTTCTAAATTCCCTTCCAGCCAGCAATGGGGATTCTTCCCATCGGCCTCTTTTGGATGGAGATTGTCTGAAGAAAAGTTCTGGAAAGTAAATCCAAAAGCGATATCCGATGTGAAGGTTCGTCTCTCTTACGGATCCTTGGGTAATGGTAATATCTCTCCCTATTCATTTATTGAAACTTATTCGATCTCTCAATCAGGTCGCGTGTTGAATGGTATCCGTCCGCAAAGAACTTCTCAGCCGGGTATTATTCCTAACGAATTGACATGGGAAACTTCAACAACCGCCAACATCGGTTTGGACTTCGCGGCATTCAACAACCGCTTACGTTTCACCGGCGACGTGTATCGTCGTTGGACTACCGATATGTTTACCGTTGGTCCAAGTGTGCCCGCCGTATTTGGTGCCACAGTACCCAAAGGAAACTATGCCGACATGTACACACAAGGTTGGGAGATTTCTATCAACTGGGCTGATAAATTCATGGTGGCCGGTAAGCCTCTTAACTACGATGTTCGCTTTATCTTATCTGACTACATCTCAGAAATTACCAAGTACAATAACCCTGAGAAAAACCTCTCCGACTACTACGAAGGTATGCGTATAGGTGAGCTTTGGGGATATCGTGTTGCAGGACTCTTCCGCACCGCCGAAGAGATTGCAAGCTCTCCGTCACAGGTAAATATTCCCGCAACCAATACAAAGAAGAATTATCCAGGGGATATTAAGTTCGTAAATATGGATGGCGACAATGTAATCTGGCAAGGACTGAACCGTGTAGGCAATTCGGGTGATAAAGTGATTATTGGTAACACCGAACCTCGTTTTATGTTTGGTCTCAATTTGGGTGCTGATTGGAATGGTTTCTTCTTTTCCGCATTCTTCCAAGGTGTGATGAAACAAGATTACTATCCTGGACGTGAAGCTCGTTTCTGGGGACAATACAACCGTCCTTACAACTATTTGCCTAATTGGCACATTGGTAACTACTATAAGGAAGAGCTTGGAAACTTCGATGCATATTTGCCTCGCTATAAAGGATACGTTGCACAAGGAGGAAATCGTGAGTTGAGTACTCCTAACGACCGCTATCTCCAAAATGTAGCGTATGTTCGATTGAGAAATCTTCAGATCGGTTACACTATTCCCAAACATATCACTCAAAAGTTTTATGCACAAAACGTAAAAGTGTATCTCTCTGCAGAAAATCTATTTACACTCTCCCCTTGGTATAAGTGGCAAAAAGACACTGACGTAACCAATATTTACGGATCAAACGACAACTGGGGTGATAGCGGAACAAGTGGCGATGGTTATAACTATCCTATGCTTAAGACGATTTCGGCAGGTGTAACTATTAACTTCTAAATCAGTAACCAGTCATGAAAAAAATATTTTTACAATCATTTCTAATCGGATTGTCAATCCTTTTCTTTACCGCATGTAGCCTTACCGAGATGCCGGTGAGTCAGGGCTCAAGCCAGGCCGTTTTCGGATCGAAGGAAGGCTTGGAACTCTACACCAACTCATTTTATGAGTTGTTACCCAACAATGACGTGGGTGTATTCCAAGATGATGACAACTCGGACCTTGTTGCCCGTTACGGAATTGATGCGATGATCGCAACAAATCAGTTGGGACCAACCAACACCAGTGGTTGGTCGTGGTCAAACCTTCGTAATATCAACTTCTTTATTGAGAATGCCGAGAAATCAACTGTTCCCGAGAAGAATCACTACATCGGTTTGGCTCGTTTCTTCCGTGCCTATTGGTATTTCGGTATGGTTCAACGTTACGGCGATGTGCCTTGGATAGACAAACCCATTGATGTAAAAGATGAGGAGAAGTTGTATGCCCCTCGCGACAGCCGTTTTACGGTTATGGATAAAGTGTTGGAGGATCTGAATTTCGCGATCAGCAACATCACAACCACCGCCGACAACGGACGTTCACTCATTACCGCCAATGTGGTTCGTGCCTACAAAACACGTATCTGTCTTTATGAGGCCTCAATCAGAAAATACCATACCCGCTATGGACAACAAGCCACTGCCGCTGCTTGGTATCAAGAGGTGGTAACCACCGCGGGTCAAATTACAGGATTCTCATTGAATACTGCAGGTGCTACTCCTTATCGCTCTCTTTTCATCGGAAATACTCCGTTGACCAACGAGACGATCCTCGCTATTATTCAAAACGGAGAGTTGAAAGTGTATAGCTCGGTTAACCGCCGTTTTATCAGTCCTACCTATGGAAACCGTCCTGCGTTTACCCGTCGTTTTATCAACCACTATTTGAATGCCGATGGTACTCGTTTTACCGATAATCCAAACTATGTGACTACAGAGTTTAAAGACGAGGTGAAAAATCGTGACGGACGTTTGAAACAAACCATCCGTATGGGTGATTACAGACGTACCGAGAATGGAGTTTCAGTGGTTGCCGCTCCTAACTTCAATCAGTCGATTACAGGTTATCAACCCATCAAATTAACAGTCGATGAGCGTTTCCCATTCGACGATGAGAGTATGAACGTAAATCCTCATATCATCATGCGTTGGGCTGAGGTGTTGTTGAACAAAGCAGAAGCATTGGCCGAACTTGGTCAGATGGATGCCGCGTCGTGGGCTTCAACCATTGGTCTGTTGCGCATTCGTGCGGGTATCGATCCTACAGCGGCTAATACTTTACCAACTGTAGCCGACCCATATTTGGTATCATGCTACCGTAAGGACGACGGAACAGCTTTCTCTACCGATCCAATCCTGTTGGAGGTAATCCGTGAGCGTACTGTTGAAATGATATTTGAAGGATTGCGTCGCGACGATTTGATTCGTTGGAGAATGGGAGGTTTGTTGGCTACTACCGTATTCAACGGTATGTATGTACCCGAACTCAATGTTCCGATGGACTTAAACGAAGACGGAATCATGGATGTGGTGTTCTATAAAGGCACTCGTCCCAGTGTGACTGCCACTGTGTTTGTGGATGTTTCTTCTACCGCTGCCGACAAAACATCGTTGTCAGAAGACACCAAAGGCGAAGTTCGTTGGAACAAAGCGCCTCGTGATTGGCCTGCCAAGAAGTATCTCTATCCGATACCTGAAACAGACGTGATCAAGAATCCCGCGTTAGGTCAAAATCCTGATTGGTAATAATCCACATAGTAGTCAGTTCGTATAAAAGTTGACTGTCTGAATAGCTAAAAGCCCACCTTGGCGGTAAAACGTCGGATGGGCTTTTTTTTATGCGATTAAGTGTAAGTGTTTGTATTGTTATGGGTCTCAATAATCCATATCACTGTATCTATGGGTTGATAGGGCGGGTGTTAGTTCTGTAGGGAGTTATCGAGTGGTCAACTTCCGTGTACAGGGCGGTGGGCTGCGGTGTACACCGGACCGGTTCGCGGTGTACACCGCAGGTCAAAGAGGAGCCGTCGGTTTGCTTAAAGCGAGCCGTCCTTTTACTCAATCGGAGAGTTCGCTTGTCTTAAATCTTCCCGTTCTTTGTTTAGCTGCTGTTCCAACAGGCGAACCGTTCGATTGAAGAGATGTGTTTGTTGATTCGGAAGGGGCTGAGTGGCTGTTTGGATAGCAAACGCGCACTCTTCTGTCTGATTATAAGGGAGTGATTATCGATCCAATCCGAGCATTTGTTGCGTGGGGCGCAACACCCTCTATTCGCTGTCTTATAAATGAATAAATCGACGGAATAAATTTTTATCTGTAGCCTAAATATTCTATCTTTGTCGGCTGTTTGGAATAGAATTATCCACATTAATTTCTAAAATAAGAACGAAAATGATTTATTCACATGAAGTTCAACACATGTGTGTTGTGAAAAAGGGAGCTAACCACGCTTCTGCTCCCATTCCACAAGAGGGTCAATGGACTCGTGCCAAAGAGGTAAAAGACATTTCAGGATTAACCCACGGTGTGGGCTGGTGTGCTCCTCAACAAGGTACTTGCAAACTGACTCTTAACGTGAAGGATGGTATCATCCAGGAGGCATTGGTCGAAACAGTAGGATGTTCAGGTATGACTCACTCTGCTGCTATGGCTTCAGAAATTCTTCCCGGTAAAACAATCCTTGAAGCGCTCAATACCGACTTGGTTTGCGACGCTATCAACACCGCCATGCGTGAACTATTCCTTCAGATTGCTTACGGACGTACACAATCTGCGTTTTCAGAAGGTGGTCTGCCCATTGGAGCAGGACTTGAAGACTTGGGTAAAGGTCTCCGCAGTCAGGTAGGTACCATGTTTGGTACATTGGCAAAAGGTCCTCGTTACCTCGAAATGGCCGAAGGCTATTGCACTCGTATGGCATTGGATGCCGACGATGAAGTGATCGGTTATGAGTTTATCCACTTGGGTATCTTCATGGACCTTGTGAAAAAAGGAACTGACGCCAACGAAGCGTTGGAAAAAGCCAAAGGAACATACGGACGTTTCGCTGAAGCAGCTAAATATATTGATCCTCGTCATGAGTAAGGAGAAGTTTACACGTATCATCATCTACGCTATCATTGTCGTTGCCGTAGGTTCGGTTGCCGCCTTTTTTTCTTGCGGAGGACTCAAGGGCACGTTTGTGGCAATGGCCGGAGGTATTTTGATCGTTAATCTTCTTATTTCTCTCTTTCTGGCAAGAAAAAACATGAAATAACCGAATACAATGAAAGCGATGGTATATAAAATAATTGTGATCATACTCTCACTGGTAGTGTTGAGTTCTATAGTGCTCTATATTTTGAAGCCGGAGATGATTAATGTTTCGTATGCCGTTACGGTTGTTACATCGTTTCTGAGCTTGCTGATTATTTACATTACAAAAGGAAAAAAACAAAATAATAATACTAAAGACAATGGCTTTATTTGAAAGTTATGACAGAAGGATCAACCAGATCAACGCTGTGTTGAATCAGTACGGTATCAAGGATATCGACGAGGCAAAAGCTATCTGTGACGCGAAAGGAATCGACCCTTACATGATCTGTGAGGAAACTCAACGTATCTGTTTTGAGAATGCGAAGTGGGCTTACGTAGTAGGTGCCGCCATCGCTATCAAGAAAGGAATTACCAACGCGGCTGACGCGGCTGAAACAATCGGTATCGGTTTGCAGGCGTTTTGTATTCCCGGTTCGGTGGCTGATGATCGTCAAGGAGGTCTCGGTCATGGAAACTTGGCTGCTATGTTGCTTCGCGAAGAGACTAAATGTTTCGCGTTTCTTGCCGGACACGAATCGTATGCTGCCGCCGAAGGCGCTATCAAAATCGCCGAAATGGCAAACAAGGTACGTACTGAACCTTTGCGTGTAATCTTGAACGGTTTGGGTAAAGATGCCGCGATGATCATTTCTCGTATCAACGGATTTACATACGTACAAACTCAGTTCGACTACGCTTCAGGAGTTGTAAACGTGGTGAAAGAGAAAGCATATTCAACCGGACTTCGCGCCAAAGTGAAATGCTACGGTGCGGACGATGTTCGCGAAGGGGTGGCTATCATGCGTAAAGAAGGAGTGGATGTTTCTATCACAGGAAACTCAACCAACCCTACACGCTTCCAGCACCCGGTTGCAGGAACATACAAAAAAGAGTGTATGGAACAAGGTAAAAAATACTTCTCAGTAGCTTCAGGTGGTGGTACAGGACGTACATTGCACCCTGACAACATGGCTGCCGGTCCTGCTTCTTACGGTATGACCGACACAATGGGACGTATGCACGGCGACGCTCAGTTCGCAGGTTCTTCATCAGTACCCGCTCACGTGGAGATGATGGGATTCCTCGGTATGGGTAACAACCCAATGGTAGGAGCCACCGTAGCCGTAGCTGTAGCTATCGAGCAAGCGAAATAAGTACAATACAGCAGTACAAACAAAATCCCCCGGGCCATGCGGCTTGGGGGATTTTTGTTAGGTTTAATTGAAAGCAGTATTGTGTCCATTATATGTGATCATCTAGATTTCTATTATAATTGGTAATGATGCCAAAAATGGTTGGTGAAGTTCTTGAAAATAGTTTGTAACTTCAAGGCGAAACTAAAGAGGAGATGAGCTCTGCTGGAGAGCAACTCATTAGCAATAGGTTTCAGAACA
>JBKEBB010000053.1:0-7619 GCA_047972845.1 Bacteroidales bacterium | reverse complement strand
AATGCAGACGATTGTTTCTCTGATTTCCGACAACAAGATCGGTAATCAGGAGGAGTTGGCCGCATTGCTTCGTCAGATGGGTATTGAGACCACTCAAGCTACCTTATCGCGCGATATGAAGGAGCTTCATATCATTAAATCGCCCACTGCCGAAGGAACCTATGTCTATCGCCTTCCCCAATCCCCACCTCTGTATGGCGCTGTCGGCGAATATCCTTCAGTTCGTCCCGGGTATCTCTCCCTTCAGTTTGCCAACAACCTGGCAGTAATCAAGACCCGTCCCGGGTATGCCAGCAGCATAGCGTCCGACATCGACAATCGTGTTTCACACGAGATCATAGGCACCCTTGCCGGCGACGACACCATTTTACTTATCCTTCGTGAAGGGATTTCACGAGAGGATATTTTAGACGCATTGACATTGATTATTCCTAACGTAAAAGAAAACGTAATTATATAATGAGCGATAAGATCAGGGTTGTAAGAGCAAGTGTCAGCCATTTGCCTTATGTGCAAACCATTTTGGATACAATTGAAGCAGCAGCGAAAGTACGCGGAACAGGTATCGCCAAACGTACTCCCGAGTACATCGAACAGAAAATGTTGGAGGGTAAAGCCATCATAGCCATTACCGAGAACGGCGAGTTTGCCGGCTTTTGTTATGTCGAAAGCTGGGGCAATAAGAAGTTTGTGGCCAACTCGGGATTAATTGTTGTAGAGAAATTCCGTGGAATCGGTTTGGCGAAAGCCATTAAGAAGAGAGCGTTTGATCTCTCACGTGAGATGTTTCCCGATGCCAAGGTATTTGGATTAACCACCGGAGCCGCCGTGATGCGGATCAATACAGAGCTGGGGTATCGTCCCGTCACCTTTGCTGAACTGACTGACGACGAAGCCTTCTGGAAAGGATGCCAGAGTTGTGTCAACTACGACATATTGCAACGGGCCAACCGCAAGTATTGCATGTGTACCGGAATGCTGTTCGATCCCGCATGGGAGAAGAAAGACATCCTCGATGGGGTGGATAAAGGAGTGATTGAAATTGAATAGGGTGTAATCGTCTGTCTCGTGTGATTTGCAATCACACGAAATGTACTATACGAATTTATAATCCGCGATAAATAGAACTCGTTTTGATGGAGTGAGTCGGATTGCAAATCACACCTGACGGATGCAAATCACACCTAACGGAGGACCAAATCACACCGGACTTAGGATATAAAAACCCTACAAGAAAAAAGAATTTTATTCACCAGTGTACAGCTAATTATTAGGTAAAATCATACGAATATGAAAGAAAAAGTTGTTTTAGCGTTTAGCGGGGGGTTGGACACCTCTTTTTGTCTGAAATATTTAACCGTAGAGAAAAACTACGACGTATATACGTGTATCGCCAACACAGGTGGTTTTGACGACGCCGAGCTGAAACGCATCGAAGAGCGTGCCTACTCACTTGGAGCAGTGAAGCACGTAGCCATCGACATCACTCAAGAGTATTACGAGAAGAGTATTAAATACATGGTGTTCGGCAATATCCTGCGCAACGGCACATATCCCATCTCGGTTAGTTCGGAGCGTGTGTTTCAAGCCATCGCCATCATCAACTACGCCAAAGAGATCGGAGCCGATTACGTGGCGCACGGTTCTACCGGAGCCGGGAACGATCAGGTTCGTTTCGACCTTACCTTCCAAGTGCTTGCTCCAAACATCGGAATTATCACTCCTACACGCGACATGCTTCTCACACGCGAATACGAAATCAACTACCTCAAGCAACATGGCTACGTGGCCGACTTCACCAAGATGGAATATTCCATCAACAAAGGCCTGTGGGGCACAAGTATCGGTGGGAAAGAGACCTTAAAGAGCGATCAAACTCTTCCCGAGGAGGCCTATCCTTCGCAACTCACCGCCTCCGGATCAGAAACCCTAACACTTGAGTTTGAACAGGGCGAGATTACCGCGGTGAACGGTGAGAAGTTTACCAACAAGGTGGCTGCCATTCAAAAGGTAGAATCAATCGCTTCCAAATATGCCATTGGTCGCGACATGCACATTGGCGACACCATTATCGGTATCAAAGGTCGCGTAGGCTTCGAGGCGGCTGCGCCGATGGTTATCATCGCCGCACACAAAATGCTCGAGAAGCACACGCTCACCAAGTATCAGCAATATTGGAAAGATCAGATTGGCACATGGTACGGCATGTTTCTTCACGAAGCACAGTACCTCGAGCCGGTGATGCGCGACATGGAGGTGTTCTTGCAAAGCACCCAGCAAAACGTGACCGGAAAGGTGACCGTTCAGCTTCATCCGTACCGCTATGTGTTGGTAGGAGTGGATAGTTCATTCGATCTGATGAAATCCGATTTCGGCGAATACGGTGAGATGAATAAGGCCTGGACTGCCGACGATGCCAAAGGATTTACCAAGATATTGGGCAACCAGACTAAGATTTTCTTTGCCGTACAAAACAAAAACAAAAAGAGTTAGAACTACAACAATAAAAGGTTGTCGGATCGAGGGAAGTATCGTGAAGGTATCTCCCTTCGGTCGAGACAATCGCTTATTCAACGATATGATAAAAATTGGAATCATCGGAGGTGCCGGATATACGGCGGGCGAACTGCTTCGTCTGCTCATCAACCACCCCGAAGCGGAAATCGTGTTTGTCAACAGCGGTAGCAATGCCGGAAACAAAATCACCGACGTCCATAGCGGACTGTATGGCGAAACCGACTTGGTTTTCACCGATCAACTGCCGTTTGAGCAGGTTGATCTGCTGTTTTTCTGCACCGCCCACGGCGATACGAAGAAATTCATGGAAAGCCACACGCTTCCTTGCGAGTTGAAGATCATCGACCTCTCTACCGATTATCGCAAGGAGTCGCCCAATCACGATTTCGTATATGGCTTGCCCGAACTCAATCGCGACGCCATCAAACAGGCTCTCCATGTGGCCAATCCCGGTTGCTTCGCCACCTCTATCGAGTTGGCTCTTCTCCCCCTTGCCGCCGCGGGACTGCTCACCGACGAGGTGCATATCAACGCCACTACCGGAAGCACGGGAGCGGGACAGAAACCCACCGACACCTCTCACTTCAGCTGGCGCAACAACAACATATCCGTTTATAAGGCGTTCGAACACCAACATCTTGGCGAGATCGGACAATCCCTTCGTCAGTTGCAACCCGGATTTGATAAAGCGGTCAACTTTATTCCCGTTCGTGGCAACTTCGCCCGTGGGATTTTTACCACTGCCTACACCGAGTGTGCGCTGTCGATTGAAGAGATCCGTGCGTTGTATGCTGACTTCTACGCTAATCATCCCTTCACTCATTTGGTTGATGCCAATCTCGATCTCAAGCAGGTGATCAACACCAATAAATGCCTGCTTCATGTCGAAAAACACGGATCGAAGGTGTTTGTTATTTCCGTGATCGACAATCTGCTTAAAGGAGCATCGGGACAGGCTGTTCACAACATGAATCTTCTCTTCGGTCTCGACGAGAGGTGTGGACTGTCTCTCAAACCGCTGGCGTTTTAACCCGAATCCCCTCAATCCATCCCTGTTGATCAGGCGACGCGGACACTCTGTCAACGAGTGTTCGGATATACATCCTATGCGTTACGCGTGGAAAAACTAATTTATAAAGAGAACATGACTATGAGCTCACAAAATAATACAACAGAAGCCCAACCCGTGAAAAATGGGATGACCCTTTTTGATGTCTATCCCCTTTTCGATATCAATATTGTAAAAGGCGAAGGGTGCTACACCTACGACGACAAGGGAAACAAGTACCTTGATCTGTATGGCGGACACGCCGTTATTTCGGTCGGACACTGCCATCCCGACTATGTGAAGGCATTGCAGGAGCAATCCCTCAAACTCGGATTCTACTCCAACTCGGTGGTCAACAAGCTGCAAGAGGAGCTGGCCGAACGATTGGGCAAAGCATCGGGGTACGAGGATTACTCCCTGTTTGTAATCAATTCCGGCGCCGAGGCCAATGAAAATGCCCTCAAACTGGCCTCTTTTCATACCGGAAGACGCAAGGTGGTATCTATCAAAAGCAGTTTTCACGGACGTACCTCCGCCGCCGTTAAGATAACCGATAACCCCAAAATTGTCTCTCCGATCAACAACAATATGGATGTGGTATTCGTTCCGCTGAACGACACCGAGGCCATTGTCGCCGAAATTGACAAAGGCGATGTGTGTGCCGTTGTGATCGAAGGCATACAGGGAGTAGGCGGCATTCGTGTACCTGAGATCGAGTATCTCCAAACTGTTCGCGAACGCTGTACCGCCACCGGCACCGTGTTGATTCTGGACGAGATACAGAGTGGATACGGTCGTAGCGGCCGATTCTTCGCCCATCAGTACGCGGGCATTCGTCCCGATATCATTTCGGTAGCCAAGGGTATGGGCAACGGTTTTCCGATAGGCGGAATTTTGATCAGTCCGATGTTTACCCCTGTTCATGGCATGCTTGGCACCACCTTTGGCGGAAACCACTTGGCTTGCGCCGCGGCCAATGCTGTGCTCCAAATTATGGAGAAAGAGCAACTCGTGCAGAATGCCGAAACGGTAGGAAACTACCTGATGACGGAGCTGAAGAAATTTCCTCAAATCAAAGAGGTACGCGGATTGGGTTTGATGATCGGACTCGAATTTGAGCAGCCGATTGCCCCCATTCGTAAGAAACTCTCGTTTGAAGAAAAAGTATTTACCGGAGTTACCGGTACTCATGTCATCCGTCTGCTTCCTCCGTTGTGTTTGTCGAAGGCAGAGGCCGACATCTTCCTTGAGCGTTTTGCCAAGTGTATTTGAACGATGTAAGGAGGGATTGAATCGAGAATATTCTTACACACTGCAAGTTCTTGGTATTCAATCTCTAATTTGGTTTTGTGGATTTATTTATAACATGATAATTATAAAAAAGAGAGAATGAATGCTCTTTTTTGTGAAAATAATCTATCTTTGGAGTGAAGAATAGTCCTTTAAACAAAAAGGACTATTCCTTTTAAACAATACGACGGCTCCTTTTCATCAAAAGGTATATACCTTTTTAGCAAAAGAACGGCTCCTTTTTTGGAGGAGTTGTTTTTCGAGGAAAAGAAGAGAGTGGATTTAAAAGTCGATTACGGGTGTGTCCGATAAAAAGAGTATGACAATAAAAAGAGGACTTATTTCTTTGGCTGTGCTGTTGGTATTAACGTGGACCAATGGAGGATTGACGGCACAAGTCAAATCGGACAAAGAGGTGTCCACCACCTTCTCCAATCCGTTGCGGAGAGGAGCCGATCCCTATGTCGTAAAACACCAAGGTAAATACTACACCATTTTCAGCAAGCAGGGTGGCTTTACCGTCACCGAGTCGCGCTATCTAACCCGTTTTGAGCGGGAAGAGACCGTGTGGAAAGCTCCCGTGGGGACATGGAATAGCTTTAATCTATGGGCTCCTGAAATTCATCCGTGGAACGGAAAATGGTATATCTACTACGCGGCATCCGTACACAAAGGCACTCCCTTCTTCGCGCAACGCACCGGAGTGCTCGAGAGCGATTCGCCCTTCGGTCCATACGTGGACAAAGGAATGCTTTACACGGGCGACGATCCCGGACAGAAAAAAGACAATTGCTGGGCGATCGATATGACCGTGATGCACCATGGAGGCAAAAGCTACGCGGTGTGGTCGGGATGGAGCGCCCTGCACGATCATCACGACGTGGATCAATATCTCTACATAGCCGAATTGATCAACCCGTGGACACTGGGCAAGCGGGTGTTGTTGTCTGTTCCCGAAAGGGAGTGGGAGAAGGGCGATCACATTATGTTGCTTGAAGGCCCTCAGATTCTGCACCACGACAACGATCTGTTTATTCTCTATTCCACCCGTGGATCGTGGAGTGAGCATTATAAACTCGGACAGCTTCGTCTCCAATCGCCCCAAAGCGATCCGCTCGATCCCCGTTCGTGGACCAAATCGGAGCAACCCGTGTTTCAGGGAACAGCCACGGTACATGGCGTAGGCCATGCCAGCATCACCACCTCGCCTGACGACAGTGAGTATTGGATCTACTACCACTCGAAGGCCTCTCTCGACGGAGGATGGGACAACCGCGAGGTATATCTACAACGTTTCATCTTCGATGCCGCCGGAAATCCCCTTTTCGGACCGCCCCAAGGAAGAGGACAAATGGTTCGTCCCTCGGGAGAAATAGCCATTGAAAAAAATGACTTAAACCCAAATAAATAGATAAAAATGAAAAACAGTTTACTGATTGTATTGGTTGTGCTGCTTGGCGCGTGCGCGCAGCAACCCGCCAATTACTCGAAGATGAAGAAAGAGAACTTCCAAGCCGAGGTGGACGGAAAGCAGACCGATTTGTTTACATTGAAAAACAAAAACGGAATAGAGATTACAGTGACCAATTTTGGTGGCCGTGTCGTAGAGTTTTTTGCTCCCGATCGCAATGGCGAGTTTGTCGATATCGTTTTGGGACACGACCACATTGACAAGTATGTCAACTACAAGGGCGAACGTTTCTTGGGTGCTACCATCGGACGTTTCGGCAATCGTATCGCCAACGGTAAATTTGCCATTGACAGCACCGAATATCAATTGGCCATCAACAACGGTCCCAACTGCCTGCACGGAGGACTCAAATCGTTTGATATGGTGGTATGGGATGCCGTACAGGTTTCTCCGCAACTGTTGGAGCTGAGTTATCTTTCACCCGATGGCGAAGAGGGCTTCCCCGGCAACCTGACCGTTAAAATGACCTATGAGTTGACCGACGACAATCAATTTATCGTAACCCACCACGCCACTACAGATAAAAAAACAGTGATAAATCTTACTCATCACTCCTTCTTTAACCTTCACGGTGCCGGAAACGGAACCATCAACGACCACGTGTTGACGTTGAACACCGACCGATTGGTGGCAGTAAACGATGTGCTGATTCCTACCGGAGAGCTTATGCCGGTGGAAGGCACTCCAATGGACTTTCAACAACCTACCGAAATTGGATCGCGTGTGAACGAGGAGTTTGAACAATTGAAGTTTGGAAACGGATACGATCATTGCTGGGTACTGAAACGCGCGTCGGCCAGCGAGGTTGAATTGGCTGCTTCGGTGTACGAACCCCAATCGGGTCGATTCTTGGAGGTGTTTACCTCAGAGCCGGGTATTCAATTCTACGGAGGAAACTTCTTCGACGGTTCAACCGTAGGCAAAGAGAACAAACCATACAACTTTAGGGAGTCGTTCGCGTTGGAAACACAACATTTCCCGGACAGTCCCAACCAACCCACGTTCCCAACCACCCTGTTGGAACCCGGACAAGAATACAAGCATGTATGTATATATAAAATCGGTGTAAAGTAGAGCGTCATTAAAACGAATCATCAAGGGAGCAGTAACCAAACAGAACAGAAAGCAGCATAGCGAACCTTTCGTTTTTATGACTCCACCCACCGATTAAGGGCTGAATCAGATCTTCTGGTTCAGCCCTATTTTTTTCTTCGTGTGATTTGTAATTAGGGGTGGTCGAAAGAAAAAGGAAAAACGTCTGCGAATATAAATAATAAAAAAAGTGGCAAGTTA
>JBKEBB010000304.1:0-2315 GCA_047972845.1 Bacteroidales bacterium | reverse complement strand
ATATTTTTACGTGCCTACATAACAGCCGATCAGGTGACTCAACTTACCATTTGTCAACATGTAAAGATTCGTGCAGACTGGGATGAGGCGGGCGAACGTTTGTATGATTGAATCGTTACTTGGATTGCAGGGAAATCGGAGTTTACTCCTAAAACTGTTTTAACTCGCAATGAACGGGCCAATTCGGTGTATGCCGTCAAAATCGCGGTTAAGAACGACGGTTATTTGAAGATAGGCATGTATGGGGAGGTGGTTGAATGATACGTGTAGAAAACATATCAAAACACTACTCATCAACTTGTGCACTTAACAAGGTGTCGTTTGAAGTGAGAAAGGGTGAAATGTTTGGTCTAATCGGACCGGATGGGGCCGGAAAGACCTCTCTCTTTCGCGTTCTCACAACCCTTATCGATGCCGATAGGCAACCTGGTAGTGGTGCGTACATAGCAGAATATAGCAACGAACAGCGACAATGGCTCAATGTTGTGGACGACTATAAAAAGATTCGAGCATCAGTAGGCTATATGCCGGGTCGGTTTTCATTGTATCAAGACCTGACGGTGGAAGAGAACCTTACATTCTTCGCCACTCTGTTCGGCACAACCATTGAAGAGAATTATCACTTGGTTCGAGATATTTACAGTCAGATCGAGCCATTTAAGACGCGCCGCGCTGGCAAATTAAGTGGAGGGATGAAACAAAAATTAGCCCTCTCGTGCGCGTTGATTCATAAACCGACTGTCTTGTTTTTAGATGAACCAACCACCGGAGTTGATCCGGTAAGCCGTAAAGAGTTTTGGCATATGCTCGCTCGCTTGAAAGAAGATGGATTGACGATTGTAGTTTCTACCCCATATATGGACGAAGCATTGCAATGTGACCGAATTGCACTGATGAATAGAGGAGAAATAATAGATATCGACACACCGCAGCGTATCAGTGAAAAGTACCCGAATAAACTGTATGCGGTTTCTGGAAATAAAATGTATGCACTGCTCACTGCTCTCAGAGAGGAGAATGATATCAAAAGCGCGTATGCCTTTGGTGATAATCACCATATCACAGTCTCTGATCGTTTTGATCCGGAACAATTAAGAACAACGCTTTGCGAAAAAGGATTTAATGAGCTTCGAATTGTGCCAATCCATGCATCTATTGAGGATTATTTCATTTTAATCAACCAACAACATGATTGAATATGCCATTCAAGCAGATCGGCTGACCAAACAATTTGGTTTGTTTACAGCTGTTAATGCCATAACATTTGATGTGAAGAGGGGTGAGATATTCGGATTTCTCGGAGCAAACGGTGCCGGGAAAACAACAGCAATGCGTATGTTGTGCGGACTCAGCAAACCCACCAGTGGGATAGCAAAAGTGGCCGGATTTGATTTATCTACACAAACGGAATTGGTCAAGAAACGAATCGGATACATGAGTCAACGCTTTTCGTTATACGATGAATTGACTGTTAGTGAGAATATCCGTCTGTATGGAGGTATTTACAAGATAGGTAGTAATGATATTAAAGAGAAAGCTGATCACCTTCTCTCCACCCTTGGGTTCGAATCCGAACGAAACACCAGGGTGAGTGATCTTCCATTGGGGTGGAAGCAGAAATTAGCTTTTTCGGTTGCGATTTTTCATACGCCTGATGTCGTTTTTTTAGATGAACCTACCGGAGGAGTGGATCCTACTACAAGAAGAAAATTTTGGGAACTAATCTATGAGGCTGCCAATCGGGGGATCACCGTATTTGTTACTACTCACTATATGGATGAGGCGGAATATTGTGATCGATTGTCGATCATGGTAGATGGAAAAATAGAAGCCCTTGATACTCCTGCTAATTTAAAACAAATATTTAGAGCTTCTTCTATGGAAGATGTGTTTTATAAGCTGGCTCGTAAAGCAACCCGAGGAGAATGATGATTGAATAGAATGTAATATCGCGTATATATGAGTTTACTAAATAAATATCCGTTCTTGGTATTTGTTAGAAAGGAGTTTTTTCACATATCAAGAGATAGTCGTACGGTGTTGATTCTATTGGGGATTCCAATCGTTCAAATAATTCTGTTTGGATTTGCTATTACGACTGAGGTAAAAAACGGACGAGTAGCAGTGATGGATTTATCGAATGATATAGCTACTCTTCAACTTAAAGAGCGATTAGCCTCGAGTGAATATTTCACCGTAACGCATAACGTTGGATCAACAAGTGAAATTAATCAATTATTTCAAGAAGGTAAGATTGATCTGGCAATTGTGTTTGAAAATCGATTCGATCAAGAGTGGAAACGTTCGGAGTCGCC
>JBKEBB010000357.1:0-3483 GCA_047972845.1 Bacteroidales bacterium | reverse complement strand
GATTTGTATCGAGCATACTTGTGTCCGATACTAATATTATATCTGCCTTCAGTAACTCCTTGTTATTCATGCAAAACTCCTCCACTCCGGGAGAACCTACCTCTTCCCCTCCTTCCAAGAGAAACTTCACGTTGCACTTCAATAAATTATTGGTTACAGCATATTCGAATGCTTTGGCTTGAATCATCGCTTGTCCCTTATCGTCATCCGCTCCCCTTGCCCAAATTCGCCCCTCTTTTATTATTGGCTCAAATGGATCTGAGTGCCACAACTCAAGGGGTTCTACAGGCATCACATCATAATGCCCGTAAACCAATACTGTTTTATAGGACGGATCAACAATCTTCTCTCCGTAAACCACCGGATTAAAAGAAGTTGAGAATATATCCGCACGATCTGCTCCTGAAGACAGCAACAACTCCTTCCATCTCTCCGCGCAACGAGTCATATCCTCTTTATACTCAGGATTTGCACTAACTGATGGTATTCGAATCAAAGAAAAAAGTTCATCTAAAAAACGAGATTCATTATTCTTAATATATTCTTTTATACTCATAATCAATAGTATATATAATTACTAAATTAGTCAATCCATTTACAAGGCATCAACTAATTCATAAATCTTCGGTTTATTATTTGGCCTTTGCCAATAAGAAATAGTCCATAATCACCATAGCAGCCATTGCTTCAACGATGGCAACTGCTCTGGGAACCACACACGGATCATGGCGTCCGGTTGCTTTAAACGTTATAGGATTTCCCTCTTTGTCCACCGTTTCAATCGGCTGAAGCACAGTAGCTACTGGTTTAAACGCTACTCTGAAATAGATGTCTTCACCATTGGAGATTCCACCTTGTATTCCACCTGAGTTGTTTGTTCTGGTTCTAATCTGCCCATTCACCGGAATAAATATATCATTAACCTCTGATCCTCTTTTCGAAACACCGTCAAATCCCATTCCGTACTCAAACCCCTTGGTAGCATTGATACTCATCATAGCACCAGCCAAAGCAGCGTGTAACTTTCCGAAAACAGGTTCACCCAATCCTACCGGAACACCTTTGATCACCGCACTCACCACTCCTCCGGTAGTATCTCCGGTTTTTCTAACCGCTTCAATCTGCTTGATCATCTCTTGCGCCTTATCCAAATCGGGACAGCGCACCGGAGTCTCTTCAATCAAAGACAGATCGTATTGATCGTATAATTTATCCAATTTAATCTCTCCAATTTGTGATGAGAAAGCAGTAATTTCAATCCCGTAATCCTTCAAAAAAAGTTTAGCGAATGCACCTGCCACCACTCTACACGCTGTTTCTCTGGCAGAACTACGTCCACCTCCACGATGATCCCTGAATCCGTATTTCTTATCATACGTATAATCAGCATGCGATGGACGATATACTTCACTGATCTTACTATAATCACCCGGGCGCTGATCGCTGTTCTTTATGATAAATCCGATAGGAGTTCCGGTTGACTTCCCTTCGAATACACCCGACAAGATTTCTACCTCGTCAGACTCTTTTCTGGCTGTTGTCAAACGCGATTGTCCGGGACGGCGACGTGCCAGCTCCTTATTTATGTACTCCACATCAATCGCAATTCCGGCAGGAAAACCATCAATTACACCCCCTAATGCAACACCATGTGACTCTCCAAAAGAGGTCAATCTAAATATATTCCCAAAACTATTCATCTGCTTATCTGTATTATGTTCATGCAATAAACCTCCCCTATTGACCAATTCATCATATATTCATCGGGATCATGGATACTCGGAAGGATCAAAAGACAAAGATAATTATTTTCCAAAAACATCCGACTCTTGTCCTACTAAGTATTCATGTATGTAGATTCAACAGAAAATAGAGCATAATTTATTGTATCTACTACCGGAAAAGATTTCATCGCGAATGTTTGAACGAATAATTTGTACTCCTTTTACTTAGCATATAATCTATTCCATTGAATTGCTAATCATTACAGTTGAATAAATTAAATCCATGTGTAACATTGATCCAATGATCAAATCAATACAACTAAACAAAGCCGTGGGATAATCTGTTTGGTGTACTGAGATGAGATATATGGTGTACATCGGAACATTTTACCGTGTACACCGGAATTAATTGCGGTGTACACCGCGATCCGAATACGAAGAATCGTTTTTCTCTAAAGATTTATACCTATTACCTTATCCCTACGGTCGTATTATATTAAACTAAACAATAGAATGGAGGTCATATAGGTTGAATCTTCAAATTGAACCGATAGTCAAACATTCTATACAATGTAAAAAAAGAATGTCCCTTCGGGAATTAAATGTAAATTATTCCAAACTAAATAGCCACCCTGTAGGTCCCATAGTCTTATAAAAAGTCAAAAATGACAATGATAAAAAGTTTGTATGTATCTTTGTGTTGAAATGAATAGTAATCAAACCAAAAAAAGACAATCATGATTTACGTAATCTTTATTGCCACGGCTCTTATCAGTTGGTTTATCCAATGGAGATTAAAAAGTAAATTCGAAGAATACTCCAAAGTTCCTGTTGGTCCGGGTCTGACCGGAAAACAGGTAGCTGAAAAGATGTTGCATGAGAATGGCATTTACGATGTTCGGGTTATCTCTGTAGAAGGACAACTGACCGACCATTACAATCCTCAAAACAAAACTGTAAACCTAAGTAACGACGTCTATTATTCAAACAGTGTTGCTGCCGCTGCTGTAGCCGCTCACGAATGTGGACATGCCATTCAGCATGCCAACGCGTATGCC
This sequence comes from Bacteroidales bacterium, assembly GCA_047972845.1. Lineage (GTDB taxonomy): Bacteria > Bacteroidota > Bacteroidia > Bacteroidales > JBKEBB01 > JBKEBB01. The sequence goes on along the minus strand of JBKEBB010000357.1, from coordinate 701 downwards.
TTCCTTACCATGCGTTCACAGCTTGTTCCTATCGTAAGTTTTGCCTCTACGTGGATGCAGTGGGTTCTGCTGGCGGGTATTTTCACCATTCAGTCATTCCCCCAAATCATGCTTGGAGGTATTATTCTGTTTGCTGCCACTACCCTATTTAGCTTTATCACCCTTCCGGTTGAGATTAACGCGAGCTATAGAGCTGTGACATGGCTTAACAGAGCTGGAATTACAAACGTATATACCCACGATAAAGCTGTTGACGCGCTTAAATGGGCTGCCTACACCTATGTAGCCGCTGCTCTCGGTTCGTTGGCCACCTTGGTATATTATATTTTAATTTTTATGGGAAGAAGAGACGATTAATTGGATGGAAGGAGAGTTTTCTTCTTCCATATCAATCCGTTCATTCTCTCTATTCGACGATTACAACAGACAATGCAGAAACCATCTATTCCGAAAGGAACACGTGACTTTACTCCAGCCGAAATGGCTAAGAGGAATTATATTTTCAATACCATTCGTGACGTTTTTCACCTTCATGGCTATCAACAAATTGAGACTCCGGCAATGGAGCAGCTCTCTACGTTGCTTGGTAAATATGGAGAAGAAGGTGATAAATTGTTGTTTCGAATTTTGAACTCAGGCAATTTCTTATCAGATGTCAGCCAAACTGATTTAGATGAGAATAATCTGAATAAACTATCCGC
>JBKEBB010000288.1:0-5741 GCA_047972845.1 Bacteroidales bacterium | reverse complement strand
AACAGCCACTTTAACAAGTCGCTGTTCTCCACGTTTAGCGGAGAATCGTGCTCTTACACCTGTTGAAGGAGCGTTTTGATAGCCATCTTTATGGTTTCGTGGAGTAATTTTTCCTGTTCCTTTAAGTGTCTTGATATCGGTGTATTGTTGCTGATCGTCCCATCCGTCGTAAGTGATTACTGGTTTATCGAATCGCATGATAAAGAATATTCGGATATTATCAGGACCGCCCCATAGACGTCCGGTTGTATTTACCGAACCTACAATTTCAGTGTCGTTTATCACTTGAACATCCGCATCGGTCATGGTAGCGGTTGAAACATACCCTCCAAGATTTAGTAAGACATCAGCAATAGGGGAATCGTCGCAATAGGTGTAGCGATGGAAGCTAACCCGGTGGGTGGCGGTTTGTTCAAACCAAAGGTTATATCGATCGAGGAACAATTTATGATAACCGGGGCGAGCAATCTCTCCATCGTGAGAAAAGGGAGATTTCCAGCTTTGTTCCCCTTTTTCAGTCGCTACAACTCCTGTTGTGGGCATTAAAACGATTCCGGCATTCATCCATCCATGTACTTGAGGGAATCCGAGTATCTCTTTTGAATTATAGTTATAGCCTCCACCGTATTGGTTTTTGTTGCGTGTTAGCGGAGCAGAGCTTATCATTCCAAAGGGTTGTTGTCCGGTAAGAAAGAAAATATAGCGACCTCGAGCGGATTCAATAAACGGATCTACTTTTTCTACATAATCTTTGTAATCGCATACATCGGGGAATACTTCAATTTCGGATAATCCAACGTTTAGTCCGTCGGCATCGGTAACCTCAAATCGAATGGATGTTACTGTTCGGGCTGGAAAATCCACGGCACGTGGAGATCCGTCGTTCGGAATCTGGTTGACAAAGATTTTACTCCCGTCACTAAAATGAATCGTACCACCAGCAACATGACTCTCTTCCGTGGGGCGATCGTAAAGAAGAATTCGATTGATTGTTTTGGGTGAGTCCCATGTGAGTTCGATAGAGGGATAGTTTATTTGTCCCCAATAGGTCATCCCACTTTCCGAAACCCATTCGGAGGTGTTCATAATACGGGCAACACCGTCATTTATTCCCGAAGCGGGGAACGATGTTTTTTCCGAAGATGCCTTCGCCTTTGCCAATGGAGCGATGTTGTCAGGAGTGGCATAGAGACCACCCATCGTGAACGTTGAAAGGATCAACGCCATAATGCATTGTTTCATGGTAAATTAAGGATTTATGGTTTGTTCAATGGTACTTTTTGCACAACAACTCGTATGTGATCGTTTAGAATCATGCATACGAGTTGTTGACAGTAAAATTCCTATTTCTTATGCAGGTGCAATGTGTGCCCCATGCGTTCTTTTTTTGTTTTCATGTAATACTCGTTGTAGGGATTGGGAGTTATCTCGATGGGGATGTTTTCAATAATAGATAGTCCATATGCCTCCAATCCGATACGTTTAATTGGATTGTTTGTCATCAATCGTATTTTTGTCACTCCTAAATCGCGAAGTATTTGAGCTCCTACACCGTAATCTCTTTCATCAGCCTTGAATCCTAAATGGAGATTGGCATCTACTGTATCCAATCCCTCTTCCTGCAACTTGTACGCGCGAATCTTATTCATTAGTCCGATCCCACGTCCTTCTTGATTCATATATACAATCGCTCCTTTTCCGGCTTCTTCAATGGCTTGCATCGCTTTATGCAGTTGCTCGCCACATTCGCAACGTTTTGATCCGAATATATCTCCGGTCATACACGAAGAGTGCATACGAACAAGTATGGGCTCATTTTCTTCCCAAGTTCCCTTGATCAGTGCAATGTGTTCCAAACCGTTTGAAACTTGTTTGAAGGGTATTAGGTGAAAATCTCCGTATTCGGTCGGCATATTCACCTCTTCTCCTTTTTCTACCAAAGATTCATATTTGAGTCGATATTGAATTAATGCCTCAATTGAGACAATCTTCATATTGAATTTTTTCGAGATCTCCAGCAATTCTGAGAGTCTGGCCATCGTTCCGTCCTCATTCATTATCTCTACCAATACACCCGCCGGATAAAGTCCAGCCAATCGAGTCAAATCAACCACCGCTTCAGTATGTCCGGCACGCTGAAGCACTCCGCGAGATCTTGCGCGAAGAGGGAAAATATGACCCGGACGTCCTAATTCATCCGGACGAGTAGTCGGATCAGCTAATGCTACCAATGTTTTTGCTCTGTCAGCAGCTGATATTCCGGTAGTACATCCTTTTGTAAGTAGATCCACTGATACGGTGAAGGGAGTTGAATGAAGCGAGGTGTTGGATGCAACCATCATTTCCAAGTCAAGCTCGGTACAGCGTTCCTCGGTCAGCGGAGCACAAATAAGCCCTCTTCCGTAACGAGCCATGAAATTGACAAGTTCAGAGGTCATTTTCTCTGCCGCTCCTACGAAATCGCCTTCGTTTTCACGATCTTCATCGTCCACTACTATGATCAGTTCTCCGTTACGGATCGCTTCGATCGCATCTTCTATTGTATTGAGTTGAGAGGTATTCATATCTTGTTTGTTAGTTATTGATTCAATGATTGATCGTTATTTGTTTTCTTTTTTAGTTGTTGAATAATCTCCAGACTGACTGTTCTTATTTTGGCAACGTCTTTATTAAATATATTTTTTCCCCACAACGAGAAGAGGAATATTACTCCTCCAAGTGGGAATAGATAGAACAACGTTTTTCTTACCATTCGGCGATGTTGCGAAAAGGGATTCATAAATCGATCCAATTGCAATACCGGGAAGTCTGCTAATTTAAGTATAAGCAGTTTATCGGATGAGTTTTTCATCAGTTCAATTGCACGGGCTTCCATCTGTTGATTGATTTCGATGGGAAGCAATGATTCATTGTTCCAATAGTTATAATACTCCCTGATAATTCCTATTCGAGGTTCATTCATATAATCATCACAGAGATTGTATAAAGTAAGAGCTGTTTCAAACATCTCGTCTTCCGATGGGATATGTCCTTTTATCTCGTTGCGTTCTACTTTTCTAATCGGTTTAGTTGTCAGATTCTTGAAGAACAGCAAATAGGTATCAGCGTTCATTATCACAGAGTCGTTTACTGCCTTATAGGTAAAGAAAATACCCAGAGGGAGTAATATCGCAGAACTGAGCCACATTCCAACCACCGGTGGCACTACGAATTCACGTGCCATATTGTACCCTGAGTTATCTATAAAGAAATAACAGATAAACAGAAATACAGAGATAACCGCAGGCATACCGATTCCTCCTTTTCTTATTATAGCACCCAGAGGCGCACCAATAAAAAAGAAGATCATGCATGCAAAGGAGAGTGTGAACTTCTTATGCCATTCCAGTTCGTGTCTGTTTATATCTTTTCGTCGATTATCTATTGACGACAGTCTAAAATCGTAATCCTGCTTGATCCGATCGACCGCCGTTTTTGCCGTATTTGCCAGAATCTCTCTTCTGTCAGATTTCAATCGTTGATATATACTATCCATATCAACGGATTTTATATTAATCAATCTGTCAATCGGAGCTCTTTTGAGTAGTGTATCGTCCTTATTAATGGAGACGTTGCCCAGATATCCATTATTTCTGATGGCAGCAGCGTTCATCAGATTGATGCTGTCCAGAGTTTTAGATACAGAGTCAACGGTCAATTTCAGCTCATCCAAGTTCTTTCCAATGTATTGATTCTGCATCCTACCTTCATCCATTCGGTTAAAGTTGGCATCAAACTCAATCAAAAACTGTTTGGAGGAAAAGGACTCGCGCTGAAATCGTTGATTACCATCCCGATCTCGTTGTTTCTCCATACTGGCAAACGATTCACCACTGTAAAGCGTTAAGAACAATGCTTTCTTGTCATTTGTCATCTTAATGGTTCCCGAATCGGCGAGGATAATCGCTGCGTTATCAAAACCTCCCGAGTAGTCATATAGCATCAGATCATACAATACTCCGGTCTCGGTGTTTTTCTGATTGACATATATGTTATACCCGCTAATTTGATCATAAAACTGTCCTACCGGAATGTCTAACTCAGGCGATTTTTGTCTGACCGAGTACAGTAGCGAATATAACTTCACTTGAGCCATTGGTGAAACGATATTCTGAAAATAAAAAGCTCCGATCGATACCACCACCATTACCACAATAAGAGGTTGCATAATTTGAAAGAGAGATATCCCCGATGCTTTCATAGACAGTAGTTCCAACCGTTCGCCCAAGTTACCGAAAGTCATCAATGAGGCAAGCAATACAGCTAATGGTAAGGCCATTGGTACAAATGTCATTGCTGCATAGAAGAATAGCTCTATAAGGACATGCAATTCGATCCCTTTTCCTACCATCTCATCAATATATTTCCAAAGAAACTGCATGAGAATGATGAACAGACATATGAAAAATGTCATCAGCAGTACAGTCATGAAAGTATTTAATAAATTTTTATATAATAGTTTCGTTTTAATAATTGACTATTCGTTATCAATCCTCAAATTTACCCCAAATATAAGAGTTTCTAAACGGAAAAGTTACTATAAGGCGTTTTTCCGCCTATATTCTCTTTTCTTTGCTCTGAATGATCTTTTTTTACGACTCGATTGTTCTAAAATAAAAAAGATGAGAAACTTTATACCACTAATTTTATTGCTATTTTTGGGCTCATCTATTGGAGCTGTCTTACAAAATCAAAATAAACAATCGAATATGAAAGAGCTTACGCCAGAGGAGAAAAGAGTGATAATTGACAAAGGAACCGAACGTCCTTTTACAGGAAAATATACCGATACCAAGGAACCGGGTACATATGTGTGCAAGCAGTGTGGAGCTCCCCTTTACCGCTCGGAAGACAAATTCGACGCGGGATGTGGATGGCCCTCTTTCGATGATGAAATTAAGGGGGCGGTGAAACGTGTGCCCGATGCGGATGGGCTTCGCACAGAGATTGTTTGTTCTAAATGTGGAGGACATTTGGGACATGTTTTTACAGGCGAAGGTTTTACTGAAAAAGAGACTCGCCATTGTGTCAACTCCATATCAATGGATTTCATTCCTTCCACAATGACTGCGATTTTTGCCGGAGGATGTTTTTGGGGTGTTGAGCATTTGATGCAACAGCAAAACGGTGTTATTGGAGTTGAATCGGGCTACATTGGTGGTACTGTTGTTAACCCTACCTATCAACAGGTGTGTACCGGAAGAACAGGGCATGCCGAGGCGGTACGGATCATATACGATCCGACTAAGGTAGATTACGAAACCTTGGCCAAACTCTTTTTTGAGATTCATGATCCAACACAACTTGACGGACAGGGTCCCGACTTAGGCCATCAATATCGGTCTGGAGTTTTCTATTCTTCTGCTGAACAGAAGAAGATTGCTGAAAAATTGATTCAACAACTCAAGGATAAGGGATATGATGTTGTGACGGAGGTGACCGAGGCGACTGAATTTTATCCTGCCGAAGAGTATCATCAGGATTACTATGTAAAAACAGGAAAGACACCCTATTGCCACATATATACCAAGAAGTTTTGATTGATAAATCTTTATTCTCTTCCTAAGCGTCCGAAAGAAGGGTAGGTGGGGTGTTTGTGTTCAAATCATACACAACAATACAATGAATGCGCTCAATAGATTATTTTCTATTGAGGGTATATATGCCAAAAATGGTTGGTGAAATGTAGCTGAAACACCCGT
>JBKEBB010000280.1:0-3847 GCA_047972845.1 Bacteroidales bacterium | reverse complement strand
GTTAAGCTGTTTGAATTTCAAGCGTGGTCTGATGAGTGGTTTGAACTCAAAAACAGTGGTAAGTGGGAGAATATGCCTGAATACGGATTGGCTAAATTGGGCAAAATCAGTTTGCAGGATCATGGATCAGTTACATGGGTACGCAACATAAAAATCAAGTCTCTTCCCCGTAAAGAGAAAACGTCGGACCTTTTCAACGGAACAGACCTGAACAATTGGATCAACTATGGTGCTGAGAAATGGTACGAGTAAGATAGCATTCTGGTTTGTGTGAATGGTCCTGATATTGGATACGGATATTTAGGTACTCGCGAATATTACCAAGACTTTGATCTATCTGTCGATTTCAAACAAGTAGTTGGCGGCAATAGCGGTGTGTTTATCCGTTCCACTTGCGAAGGAACCACTATCAACGGTTGGCAGGTAGAGGTAGCTCCTAAAAACAATGACACAGGAGGTATCTATGAATCCTATGGCAGAGGTTGGTTGGTGCAGATTCCGGATGAGAAAGAGACCATCTTGAAAGAAAACGATTGGAATACCCTTCGTATCCTTGTTCAGGGAGATCGTGTACAAACATTCCTCAATGGGGAGTCGATGGTTGATCTGACCGACGCAAAGATTGGAGCCGGTAAAGGCCGTATTTGTCTGCAAATACACGATAAAATTGCCAATAAAGTATATTGGAAGAATCTGAAGATTACTGAGCTGTAAGCTCTTCTCTATTAAACCCAAAGGGGGTTGATAAACGTTTGTACGTTTGCCAACCCCCTTTTTGTATCGCTATTTTGACGGGACAGAAAAATGTTTCTTATACAAATTGTTTTAAATCCCATCAATCAACTGACCCTTATAAGTCGTTAGCTATATTCCATAAATCTTTGCGACGGCAGTCAATGCCTCCTGACTTAATAGGGAAGAATTTGAATACTACAAAGAGATGGTAGAAAGATATTCGTTTAATTTCTCGGCAAGTCATTTTTTTGAATTTATTTATTTCTATGATGACTATTTTATTCGATTTACATCACTCATTTTGGTTGTTTGAAAGTAACTGTTTATATTTGCAAGTAGAATATAAACAAATGACTATGAAGAAGATATTGATATCTATGTTGCTTCTATTATGTAGCATCTACAGTCAGTCACAAACTTCTGTTGAGCCACTGAAATTCTTAGGGACACCTATTGATGGTTCCAAAGCAGAGATGATTAAGGCTCTTAAATCAAAAGGGTTCGTGTTGAATGATGCGTATGGTACCCCATTCTATGAAGGAGTATTTAATGGAGACAAAGTTTCAGTGTTTGTTGATGACTATCGTGGTAAAGTATGGCGTGTATATGTTGCTTGCCCATCAGTAAGTGAATCCGAGATCAAGATAAGATTTAATAATCTTGTTGCACAATTTAATAGTTTAAGCGACAAATATGTGCCACATGATTCTATTCAAACAATACCAGATGATGAGGATATTAGCTATAATATTCTTGTTCGTAATAAGCGATATGTAGCAAAATATGTAAAGAAGTTGTCAGATGAAGAACATGAAAAATAGTCTTAGATATTAGAAAGAAATATTCTGATGATTGGGGCGATAATAATAATCTAACAGCAGAGCAGTTTAAGGTATTCAAGGCAGAACTCTATGATGAGTATCTAAAGGTTTTGATGACAAATTTGGTCTGGTTTATGATTCATAAGGATAATACAATGCTTGACAGTTACTATATAGGCATCTACTATGATAACAACAATAACTACCAGACATCCGGTGATTTATAAAGTAACAAGATTGAAATAAGTGTATGGCTTAATTCAAAGAACAGTTTTCTGGATACTGTCAGAAACAGCTCCTACAAAATATAAATACTTGAGTTTTCTTTAGCCATACTTGAACTCCCGAAATGAAAAAGGAGGAGCCGCACCTTCTTCCATTCCGGTATGCTCTGAAACCTATTGCTTATGAGTTGCTCTCCAGCAGAGTTCATCTCCTCTTCAGTTTCTCCTTGAAGTTACAAACTATTTTCATGAAACTCACCAACCATTTTTGACAATTACCCTAAATCTTAGTGATCCCTTTTTGCTATCATTACTTATTTTGCTTGGGAGTGAACCTTAAAAGATTTTCTAATCATTTCTATCACACGTTGAGTCTCCCTTTTATTATACACATCTTCCTGCAATGAAAATCTCAAACTGTGAACCATTCTTTGATTCAGTACATATTGATTAATTTTGCAGTATATTATCTTCTTTCCTGATTCAAAGGCTTCATATTTGTATGTTATTTGTTCCATCTTATTGCTTATCTTAGTTCTCTTTGTCGAAAGGAGCTTATTATTACTTTCCATCTGTAACTCAAAATCGATAATATCTTGAATAGTGATTGGAGATTTGTCTTTCTTTTCATAACTATCCATAAACAATAGTATGGTAGTGGGAATATCATCTATGCTCCGTATCGGAGTAGTCCAAGTTAAATATTGAAGATTAAAAGGACCGGATGTTCGTTTGAAAGGAATGTAACCGCCTCTTTGGTTGTATGGCTCCCATGTTTCAGGTACTGTGAATGTGTATAGATCGTTGTCTATTATCTTTCCACCCGCATGGCTACTAAATAGTTGGTTGAATGTACTGAATAATAGGATGAAAAGAGATACCCAAATTTTGTGTTTCATTTTATTTGATTGTTGGTAGTTCGTACCAATATATTTCGTTTTCCATGTCGGTATCAAACGCAAACAGTGTATTGTGCTTATTGCTAATCGAAAAGAAGGAGACATGCTTATCTAATTTGTAACAGGCAATAGGTTTCCCATCCCAACTCCATATTTGTAATTCACACATATTATTTTTCGTCTTTTCTTTTCCCTTTTGATTAAGACATAAGGCATATATATAATTCCCAACACATTGAGGAGTTCCTACATAATAACTCCATTGATCATTATACTCTTTCTCAATATTATTGGAGTAAGGCTCAATCTTAACATTTATATCGTGTAGCATGTCTCCCGAATCATTAAAGATTCGGAAACGTTTAAAGCGAACATAGAATGCGACGAATTTTTCACCATCAGGGTGTACCACACAGTTTTTTAGATATGCTACAAACTTTTCGTGCGGTTTATTTTCATTGGTTGTGACCCACGTTGGATACTTTCCTATTTCGATACTCTCATTTCTTTTTTTATCAAAGATAGTGAACTCGTTTTCACTTCCGATATTGCCAAATGATAAATATTTCTGATCTGATAACGCATAGAATCCGTTAGTCGCAGCTTTCTTTTCTACCGTTTTTTCGATATTAGTTACTATTAATCTGTTCTCTTTTACTTTTACCGTTTTTAAAAGATGTGAACCGGCTTCCAATACTGTAAATCCGCTGTCTATGGGGGTAAAACTTCGTGGATCAGGGAAAATAAAGTCATTAGGTCCATTTCCAACATTACCTGAACTTCCCAAATAAGTACAGTCAGGAAGTTTAAAAAGGTCAAAAAAAGTAGTGTCCTTTTGTTTATACAGAAACAGAAAGTCCCCCGAAATAAACATACCTCTAATAATTGCAATGGATGCTGGGATTTTTTTTACTTTCGCAGATAATGTTCCGTTAGTTTCAAATGCTGTAATATGTGTAGTGGAATATTCATCGGTCGATTGTTTTTCTCCCTTGCATCCTGTGAATATTAGCAGGATAGTTTCAAGAATAACAGTCGTTTTTTTAATGAGTTTTAGGTCGTTATTCATAGTTTATTTTATATTTCTTATGTTTTTCCAACAATAAAAACGGATATGATTATTAATTAACTTTTGCGGCAAACTATTTTAATCGGTCATTAAATTCAC
>JBKEBB010000276.1:0-6299 GCA_047972845.1 Bacteroidales bacterium | reverse complement strand
GTCACGGGAAATTAAAGAATGACGGTTTATTTTTTTTACCCACCGAAACAACCCCTTTTTCAAAAAGTCTTTCGGCGCTCTTGTACTACTTTGTTCTATGAAAATTTTCCAAAGATCGCTTACTTTCTGTTTCAAATCAACCGTTGTTGTTTTCCCTGAAAGCGGGTGCAAAGATAAGGGAATGTTTTCCAACAATCCAAACAAAGCAGTGATAATTTTCAAAGAAATTTGACACAAAAACCGCAACTCTCTACAAACAAGGAAACTAAATACGAAACTTTTTTTTCATAAATTTCGAAGAACATTGCCTACACATCAAAAAAAACCGTGGATTCGTTTACTGATCGAATATGGCTCTTTCTGCACAAAATAGAATGAAATACAACTTATCTCGACAACAAAAGGGAGAAAAATGAATAATTCCCCTATTATTTTTGTCTATACCTATTATTATTAGAGAAAGATTCCTTTATCTTTGTAGCACGAATTCAAATAATCGTAACACAATGGCTGTAGCACGTTTTGGAATATCATTGGAAGAGGAGCTGCTGGAGGCACTGGATAAATATGTTTCCGACAACCAATTTCCCAACCGATCACAAGCGATCCGATTCTTAATTGAGAAGAATCTGGTTGAAGAGAAATGGAAATGCAACCACACTGTCGCGGGAGCTATTATATTGGTATATGATCCCAACCACCGGGAGACTAAAGTCAAGATTTCAGATATCATACTAAAAAATAGAGAAGATATTCTCTCCGTACAGCAATTCTTCACCGAAAAGGATCTTTGTATGGAGATTATCGCTGTAAGCGGCGCCTCGTATAAATTGACCGAATTAAGTGAAATCCTTATCGCGGTAAAAGGGATCAAAAGAGGAAAACTTGTTATGAGCCGGATCGAATAACCAAACACACATATTATATATAGGAATAATACCGACCTATTCGGTATTTATTTTTGACCCATAAGTAACACGATTTAAACAAAAGGTAATACACTAACCATATCAACACTATTTCAACAATGAAAAAGAGACTCATTTTATTTGCACTAATCGCATGTTGTATTGCATCGGGCCGAGCCCAAATAGATACAACTTTTAATCTACACGAGGTTGTTGTTACAGGATCTCAGGTAAAGGTTTCCAGAAGCCATCTCCCACAAACAATCTCTGTTATCACACGAGATGAGATAGAGAGCAGCAGTGAATCGGCACTACTTCCGGTAATATCAGAGCGTGTTCCGGGCGTGTTTGTCACAGAGCGTGGAGTGACCGGATTTGGAGTAAGCACCGGAGCGGCAGGACAAATCAACATCCGCGGAATCGGATCGGGAACACGCGTATTAACCATGTTTGACGGTCAACCCCAATGGGCCGGTCTATTCGGTCACCATCTGCCAGATACCTATGTGGCAAGTGATGTGGAACGTGTAGAGGTAATCAGAGGTCCGGCATCTCTTCTTTACGGATCAAATGCCATGGGAGGAGTTATCAATATTATTACCCGCAGCCAAAGCAGAGAGGGGTTTCATGGTCAGGCGCGTGTTTCGGCGGGATCATACGGAACACAGAAGTACCTTATCAACGGAGGATTCAAACAAGACAAACTAAACCTCTTCGCTTCCGTGAACCACGATAGAACAGACGGCCATCGCCCCAACTCCCGTTTTTGGATCACCAACGGATACGCCAAAGGCTCCTATACATTCAACGACTCGTGGAAAGCAACCGGAGATATTACCATCGCAAAATATTTCTCATACAATCCGGGATCGGTTTCATCTCCCATGCTCGACAACTGGGTGGATGTATTGCGTGGCACCTTCTCCGCCTCGGTAGAAAACAACTACGAACGTACTTCCGGAGCCGTTAAGCTCTACTACAACATGGGAAATCACGAGATCAACGATGGACATACCGCCGTGCAACCCCCCAAGGATTACCTATTCCGCAGCAAGGATCACGTGGCAGGTGTTGTAGCATACCAATCGGTCCGTCTTCTTCCGGGAAACAACTTTACCATTGGATTGGACTATAAAAATTGGGGAGGCCGCGCCTGGAATCAGAACTTTGACAAGCCGGATCAGCAACTGATCGACAAATCGATTAATGAAACCGCGGTTTACGCGATGATGCAACAGAGTTTGTTTGACAAGCTATCCCTTAGTGCCGGGGTCAGACTCGAAAACAATCAGATATATGGTTCCGAATGGATTCCTCAGGCGGGATTATCCTATCATCCCTTTCAAAACACTACATTCAAGGCCTCCTATTCGAAAGGATTCAGAAGTCCCAATATCCGAGAACTCTATATGTTTATGCCCGCCAACCCGGATTTAAAGCCTGAGCGAGTAAACAATTACGACGTTTCTATTTTACAATCGTTTCTCGACAACCGACTTCGTTTTGAGTTGACCGGATTCATCGCCAATGGGTCTAATCTGATTCAAACGGCCATGATTGACGGAAAACCAAAAAACATCAACAGCGGCTCATTCGATAATAAAGGAGTGGAGTTCTCGATGAACTGGGCTATACTCCGCAATTTGGCTCTTACTGCCAACTACAGCTACCTGCACATGGACAAACCCATATTGGCAGCTCCCAAACACCAACTGTTTATTGCCGCCGATTATACCATCCAAAAAGTGACTTTCAACCTTCACTACCAGAACATCGACCAATTGTACCTTCGATTGGGAGACAATCCGGTAACCGAAAGCTACTATCAATTGAATGCCAAGGTGACTTACAAACCGACGAGTTGGATCTCTCTATATGTAAAAGGAGAAAACCTGACTGATCAGGCCTACTCCATTATGGATGGCTTTCCAATGCCAGGCGTAACCGCTTTGGGAGGAGTAAGCGTGAACTTCTAAGCCCTACATATAATAGACAAAAAGAGCGAATCTCTAATGGATTCGCTCTTTTTGTTTGTTCACCCTTTCAACTGAAAGGATTAGTCGAACAGTCCTATTGATTCCGAATAATCGAACTCTCCCCGAACAATCTCAACGATTTCATCACGGGTCAGTTTAGGTGCCTCCTTGTCTTTTGCCATCATTTCAACAATAAAGCCTACCACATCGTCCTCGTCAATATCCACCTCTTCGCTTCCACTCTCAATCAAGCCTGAGTCTTCGTAATAGTCATAAAGGAGATCAACCACATAGATGATGTCGTCGTTTGACACCTTCTCTTTCAGGTCCAGAGAGATACATTTCCGAATATGGGCAACGGCCTCATCTTCGTCATACAGAAAATCCAAATCGTCTTGTGACATACTATAAAATTTAAGTTGTTGTTTTATCAGTCAATAGGAATCAGTTCGTACTCTCTCACACGGATAGCAAAAGCCAAAGGTTGACTTATCGAGTACTTCTTTCGCCTATATCAGCACTTTATTTTGAGAGTGATTTTTCGAGTATCTCTTTCCATTGTCCATAGGCCGCCTTGTAAGCCGCCTCATTGCTCTTATCGGGCTCTACTACCTTTATTTTTTGTAGCGAAGCAAACGCTTCAGTAGGAGTTTTATAGATTCCAGCTCCTATTCCCGCTCCACGGGCAGCTCCAATCGATCCATCGGTGTCATACAATTCAATGGTAGCTCCACTTGTTCCGGCGAGAGTTTGACGGAAGATATCACTCATAAACATATTGGCAAATCCCGCACGAATCACTTTGGTGTCTATTCCGATCGACTGCATGATCTCCATTCCATACACAAACGAGAAGACAATTCCCTCTTGGGCAGCCCTCATCAGATGCCTATTGGAATGCACATTGAAATTCAATCCATGTATAGAAGCTCCTACTTCGCGGTTGTTCAACATTCGCTCCGCTCCATTTCCGTAAGGCAGGATTGATATTCCTTCGGAGCCAATCGCGATCTTTCCCGCTTCGGCATCCATCTCCTTATAACTCATTCCCTCGGGAGTAGCGTTATGTTTGATCCATGAATTCAATATACCGGTACCATTGATGCAAAGCAACACTCCTAAACGGGTGTCGGTGTCCGTGTGATTCACATGCGCAAAGGTGTTTACCCTCGACTGCTTGTCGTAGTTCACATGTCCGTTCACCCCATACACCACGCCCGATGTTCCTGCAGTGGAAGCCACCTCGCCCGGATTGAACACATTCAACGAAAGAGCATTGTTCGGCTGATCGCCCGCACGATAGGTAACGGGGATTCCGGCTCTCAAACCCAACTCGGCAGCCGCGGAGGCAGTCACCTCTCCCTGATTCGAGAAGGTGGGACGAATGGTAGATATGATGGATTGATCAAAACCAAAATAGTTCATCACCTCGGAAGAGAGGCAATTATCCTTGAAGTTCCAGAAAATTCCTTCCGACAATCCCGATACAGTAGTAACGGCTTCACCTGTCATTTTCAAGGCGATAAAATCGCCCGGAAGCATGATCTTATCTATCTTCCCAAACAGATCCGGTTCATTCTCTTTCACCCAAGCCAGTTTAGCCGCGGTGAAGTTACCCGGAGAGTTGAGCAATGTGGAGAGACTTTTTTCTTCTCCTATGGCATCGAATGCCTTTTGTCCATATGGCACCGCACGGCTATCGCACCATATGATTGACGAGCGGAGCGGTTGACGATTTTTATCAACCGTCACCAATCCGTGCATTTGATACGAGATTCCTATTGCCTTAATATCAGCCGCATCTACACCGGAGAGAGTCATCACCGACTGTGTACATAGTTTAATGCATTCCCACCACAACTCCGGATCTTGTTCCGCCCATCCTTTTCGAACGGCCTTAATCTCCATCTCCTTCTTGGGAAAATAATCTGTCGCAACGCACTTCCCGCTTTCGGCATCCAGTAAGGAGGCCTTTACGGACGAACTGCCAATATCGTAACCTAATAGAAACATACTGTTTTTGTATTAAATGTGTTTGGTATTATCCGGTTTATTATTTTACAAATCTACATGACTTTTCTCATTTCACCAACTCTTTTTTATCGGCCAATAGAACCTTCCTTATTCGATGGTTGAATCACACGAGAGAGCCTCTTTCCAAGAACAAGAAAATAAATTGAATCGGTATTTGCATTGATCCAATTAGCCACACCGAGAAGTCGCTCTTTATTCGAAAATTCGAGCCACAAATCCTCCTCCGGAGGCAAGGTCGAGGGTCCACTTATCTCCTCTCTTTACCCTTTTTATCTCCCTTTTATAATCAATTCCACGGATGTGCGCATTGGCTCCGTCTCGAAAGAGCTCCACGTTGAACTCTTTGTCGGCCGGAAGAAAGTCAAATGATAATTGAAGAGATCGAGCATCCCAATCGGTGATTGCAGCGGCATAATAGGAGGTTCCTTGACGGCGAACCAATACCACATAATCGCCCAATTGTCCATCGATCGGAATCATTTCATCCCACTCCACCGGAATTTGTGTGATAAACCGGGTACATTCGTCCTCCCGGTAATAATCGGAGGGTCCGTCGGGCAGCATCTGCATCGGGCTTTCTGCTATAACAGCCATGGCCATCGCGTGCGAACGGGTACCCTGCCCCATCGGACGATGTCCCACTTGACGAAACTCTTTTTTTGAGGCATTATTGGTGGTGGCCAGAATATAATCCATCGGTCCCACTACGTTGCGGATAAAGGGGAGGAAACAATGATGATCGGGCGAATCCCGCTCCGACACCCCATTGTATTCAAACTCGATAAGAGCCTCACGCGTGAGCACATTGGGATACTCCCGGCGCAGTCCATCGGGGCGATAACATCCATGAAAATCAATCACCATCTGATATTTGGCACACATCTCTGCCGCTTTTCGGAAGAAGCGAGAGGCTTCCTGATCCGACCGATTGATAAAATCGATCTTCACCCCCTTGATTCCCCACTCCTTAAACTGCTTACACGCAGCCTCCATTTGGCTGTCAAAAAGGTCGACCGTGACCCAAAGCATCACATCTACCCCTTTCTCAGCAGCATGCTTTACCACTTCGGGCATATTCAATTCCGGAATTACCTTTGTCAGGTTCTCCTCGGCGGTCCATCCGTCATCGAATAAGAAATAGCGTATTCCATATTCAGCGGCGAAATCGATCATGTATTTCGCCGTCTCAGTATTGATGCCTGACTTGAAATCGACTCCATATATTCCGTCTTTCGCCCACCAATCGAAGGTTACCCACCCTGGTTTTATCCACGACACATCCTCAATCTTACAAGGGGACGCAAGTAGATAGACCAATTGATTGGTTAACAAATCACGCTCTTTCTCGGCCACTCCATATACACGCCAAGGAAACCAACGA
>JBKEBB010000256.1:0-4673 GCA_047972845.1 Bacteroidales bacterium | reverse complement strand
AGTTGGTTTTGAGCGGTGAGGGATCCGATGATATATTTTGTGGTTAACTATATTTTCACAAGTCACCTACGGTTGAAGAGTTTAACAAAGAGACAGTCAGAAAGATATCCAAGTTGCACTTGTATGACTGCTTGCGATCAAACAAAAGTCTTGCAGCATGGGGAGTGGAAGGCCGAGTTCCCTTCTTAGACAAAGAGTTCTTGGATGTTGCTATGCGAATCAATCCCGCGGATAAATTCTGTCGCACGGCCGATGGCGCTAAACGTCCTGAAAAGTGGATATTGAGAAAGGCATTTGAAGATTTGTTGCCCCCGGAGGTTGCTTGGCGACAAAAAGAACAGTTCTCAGATGGAGTAGGGTATGGATGGATTGATACTCTACGTGCCACAGCCGAGAGTTTGGTTACTGATGATCAAATGACAAATGCGGCCAAACGGTTTCCTGTAAACCCTCCATTATCCAAAGAGGAATATCGTTACCGTACCATCTTTGAAGAACATTTTCCTTCCATGAGAGCAGCAGCCACCGTACCATCCGTACCGAGTGTTGCATGTTCCTCCTCTACCGCTCTTGAATGGGATAAAGCATTCAAAGCAATGAATGAACCTAGTGGACGAGCCATTGCAGGCGTCCATGAAAAAGCATATTAATTTCGATTGAATCGGTCAGACGTGGCTGATTCACTAATTCAAAGGACCAATAATGAAAGATCTACAGAACAGAACGCTATACGATCCCTCTTACGAACACGATGCATGTGGAGTGGGACTGATTGCACATCTTCGTGGCAAAAGAAGCCACGAGATTGTGGAACAAGCTCTTCGGGTGTTAGAGAATATGAATCACCGTGGAGCAGAGAATGCTGATCCTCGTACGGGTGACGGAGCTGGAATTACCGTACAAATACCTCATGAATTTATACTCCTGCAAGGAATCGCAGTACCTGAACGTGGAAGTTATGGTACGGGTATTGTGTTTCTACCCAATGAGCCGTCAAGTCGACAAAAGTGTATGGAGATTATCGAAGACTCCATTTTAGCCGAAGGACTTGTGTTGCTTAATACTCGGATTGTTCCTGTAAATAGTGACGCGATTGGGGAAACCGCTAGAGAATCCGAACCCGAGATGATGCAGTTGTTTATTGGCGGGGGAGATGATTTGGAGCGTTGTTTGTATGTGTGTCGCAGACGAATCGAGACACGCGTCATTGAAGCGTTTCCTCAAGAGCCGCGTAAGGCGTATGTAGTGAGTCTCTCTTCTCGGATGATTACATATAAAGGAATGTTGTCGAGTCTTCAATTACGCTACTATTATCCGGACCTGCTCAACCCTCATTTTACCAGTGGAATCGCCTTGGTGCATTCACGTTTTTCTACCAATACCTTCCCAACCTGGGATTTGGCCCAACCGTTCCGTTTGTTAGGTCATAATGGAGAGATCAATACCATTCGAGGAAACCGCGGATGGACCACCGCGCGTGAAAGCGTGCTTAAATTTCCCCCATTGAAAGTGAATGGGGGTAAAGCGGTGGATGATAGCATTCTTTTCCCCATCGTTCAAAAAGGAATGAGCGACTCCGCATCGCTGGATAATGTCCTTGAATTTTTTGTTCGTAGCGGATTATCCCTACCTCATGCGCTCTCCATGTTGATTCCTGAAAGTTGGAACGATAAAAATCCGATCACTGCAGAATTAAAGGCCTTTTACGAATATCATTCCATCGCCTTTGAGCCATGGGATGGACCGGCTACTTTGTTATTTACTGATGGTCGGTATGCGGGTGGAATGCTTGATCGCAACGGATTGCGTCCATGTCGATATCTGATTACAAAAGATGATCTGTTGGTTATGGCTTCCGAAACGGGAGTTTTGCCCATTCCTGCTTCTAATATAAAGGAGAAAGGACGTCTTCAACCAGGAAAAATATTGATGCTTGATGTGGAAGAGGGCAAGTTGTATAGAAACGATGAACTCAAGGCGGAGCTTGCTTCGGCACATCCCTATTGCGACTGGTTGGCCAAGAATCGTATTTATTTAAGCAACCTGAGCAGTGGTCGAGCTGTGAAACACAGTGTTGATAAGTATTTTCCAATGGTTCGGGCCTTCAACTATACCAAGGAAGAGATCGAACGGATTATCACTCCAATGGCAAACAGTGGAGCGGAACCCGTCGGATCCATGGGAAATGATACTCCTTTGGCTATATTGTCGCGTCAGCCTCAATTGCTTTACAAATATTTTCGTCAACAGTTCGCTCAAGTGACAAATCCACCGATTGACCCCATTCGTGAGGAGTTGGTGATGTCGCTGTCCGGATATATTGGTACAATCAGTCATAATCTCCTTGAACCCGATCCAGAACTGTGTAAGATGATCAAACTCAAGAGTCCGATTCTTACCAATAGAGAGATTGACTTGCTGTTGCATCTTCAGTATAAAGGGTTCAAGTGTAAAACCCTTCCCATGCTTTATTCTCCCCAGTCGGAGACAATGGAGAGTGCTTTGCAGCGTATTTGCACTGATGCGATTGCCGCTGTAAATGAAGGTTATAACTATGTGGTGTTGTCAGACCGCGGAATAGATGCCGAGAAGGTAGCCATACCTTCACTTTTGGCTTTATCAGCAGTTCACCATCACCTCATTGCCGAACGTAAGCGCGTTCAAGTGGGTTTGATTGTTGAGAGTGGAGAACCCCGTGAGGTCATGCATTTTGCCCTACTGTTTGGATATGGAGTAAGTGCCGTCAATCCCTATATGGCCTTCTCTGTTTTGGATTACGAGATAAAGGCCGGTAATATCCGGTTGGACTACGAAACGGCCGAGAAACATTACATTAAGTCTGTCAATAAAGGATTGTTGAAAACCATGTCAAAGATGGGTATCAGCACCCTTCGTTCCTACCGAGGTGCCCGAATATTCGAAGCCATCGGACTTAGTGAAGAATTAAGTCATTCCTATTTTGGTGGAACCACCTCAAAGATCGGTGGTATCGGAATGACTGAGATAGCGCAGGAGCAGGAACGTCTGCACCGCGAAGCATTCGATCCTTCCCTTGCCAATCTTTCGGGAGCAATCGCACTTAAGCATGACGGGCAGTATTCGTTTCGTAAGGATGGCGAACAACACGCATGGAATCCTGACACCATAGCCGCCCTTCAGATCGCTACCCGTCTGGGATCATATACCAAGTTTAAAGAGTATAGCCGGATGGTGGATGAGAAAGGCGATGCGCTTTTCCTTCGCGATCTTCTTCGCTACAAACCAAACCCTATATCTCTTGATGAGGTAGAACCAAAAGAATCCATCGCTCGTCGATTTGTAACTGGAGCAATGAGTTTTGGTTCGATCAGTAAGGAGGCACATGAGGCGATGGCGCGCGTGATGAATCAATTGGGTGGAAAAAGTAATACTGGCGAAGGCGGAGAAGATGCAGCCCGTTTTGTGCGCGACTCCGATGGTGGAAGCCGCCGCAGTGCGATCAAACAGGTTGCATCGGGACGATTCGGTGTAACGACCGAATATCTGGTAAATGCCGATGAAATCCAGATTAAGATTGCCCAGGGAGCAAAACCCGGCGAAGGCGGACAGTTGCCTGGATTCAAAGTGGATGAGGTGATTGCAAAAACAAGACACTCTATCCCCGGTATCTCACTTATCACTCCTCCTCCGCACCATGACATCTACTCAATCGAGGATTTGGCACAACTGATATTCGACTTGAAAAACGTAAACCCTCAAGCTGAAATAAGCGTGAAACTGGTTTCCGAGAGTGGAATTGGTACAATTGCCGCGGGCGTCACCAAAGCGAAGGCCGACCGAATTATCATTTCAGGAGCTGAAGGAGGCACAGGAGCTTCACCTCTCAGCTCCATTAAATACGCCGGATTGCCCATGGAGATCGGACTTTCCGAAACGCAACAGACACTTGTGCTCAACAACCTTCGTGGACAGGTTACCCTGCAATCGGACGGTCAGTTGAAAACAGGTCGCGATATTGTGATGGCCGCTTTGTTGGGAGCCGAAGAATTCGGTTTTGCAACCAGTGCTCTCATCGTGTTAGGCTGTGTGATGATGCGTAAATGTCATACGAACGAATGTCCCGTCGGCGTGGCAACGCAAGACGAGCGTCTCCGCGCGCGCTTTAAAGGAAGAGAAGAGTATTTACTTAATTTCTTCCACTTCTTGGCCGAGGAGGTTCGTGAGCATCTGGCCGCGTTGGGATTCCGATCGTTGAACGAGATCATTGGTCGCACCGATCTGCTCGAATACAATCCGTCCGGAACAACTGTAGAAAAGGCTGCTACCATCGATCTTTCACGTCTGACAGCCAAACTCGATACAGACAATGCCTTGCGTAAAATCAAGCCGCAGATACATGAAATTGATACCGTACTCGATCGCAAGCTGATCAAAGTCGCGACTCTTGCCATGGAAAGTCAGCAGCCTGTTGAGGTGCACTACACGATTGGCAATACCGATCGTTCGGTTGGAGCTATGCTTTCGGGAGCTGTTACCAGACTATACGGAAGCGCCGGATTGGCCGACAATACCATTCGTTGCACCTTCCAAGGATCTGCGGGTCAGGTGTTCGGAGGATTCCTCTCTACAGGGATCACGTTCCGTCTCGAGGGCGATGCGAATGACTATTTGGGCAAAGGATTGAGTGGTGGACG
>JBKEBB010000228.1:0-7418 GCA_047972845.1 Bacteroidales bacterium | reverse complement strand
CATATCTACACCAACCATATTGAGCAGGTCAAACTGCAATTAACCAGAACTCCCCGTCCACTGCCTGTTATGAAGTTGAATCCCGATGTAAAGGATATATTTTCCTTTAAGTATGACGATTTTCAACTTTGTGATTACGATCCTCATCCCCATATAAAAGGTGAGGTCGCAGTTTAGTTTTCGCACCCACTATATAAGAATGTAAGCAAAGAAAGAACCTTGATTATGCAACTCTCAATTATAGTAGCTATTGGCGATGATCAATCCATTGGGAAGGATAACGATCTGCTTTGGCGCCTTCCGGGCGATCTTAAGCGATTTAAGTCCATCACCATGGGGCATCCTATTATTATGGGACGACGCACTTTTGAATCACTTCCGAAGGGAGCACTGCCGGGACGTAAAAACATTGTGCTCTCTCAAAATAGGGAGTTGAAACTCGAAGAGGCAATTGTGTGTCATTCTGTTCAAGAAGCTGTCGAAGAGGCCTCATCAGATAAACAGGCCTTTGTGATTGGTGGAGGAACCGTTTATGAAACCTTCCTTCCTCTTGCCAATCAACTATTGGTCACCCATGTGCATCATCAATTTCCGGATGCGGATACATTCTTTCCGCGCATCAATCCCGACGAATGGATTGAGTGTGAAAGAGAAACCCATCTTTCGGACGAATCCAATCCGTATGCTTATACCTTTAGTCTTTATAAACGAAAATAACCATTAAACCATTTCATCATGAAAAAAACACTCTTTGCACTTAGTGCTTTATTTATTGTTACTTCGTTGCAGGCACAAAAAAACAATTACGACATCGTTGGTATGAATGACTACGAGATACTGTCCCAACGTCGTATTATTCGAGTTCCTGATATTCTCGGATTTCAAACACTTAAATGCGAGTTCCATTCCCACACCATCTATTCTGATGGTCATGTACTGCCCGGATCACGTGTAGAGGAGGCTTGGATGGATGGACTGGACGCGATTGCCATAACCGATCACTTGGGTTCTCGTCCGTTCAAAGAGATGGATGATAACACCTCGTATGGCATTGCTAAAACATATGCGGATCGAGTTGGTATGATGTTAATTCGCTCTACAGAGCTTACCTACTCCGAACCTACGGGCCACTTAAACGCGTTCTTTATTAAAGATGCCGATGCGATCTTTAAAACCCAAAAGCCAGGAAAAGAGAATCATCCCGAGAATTGCGTCAAGGGGGTTGAGGAGGCAGTCAACCAAGGAGCATTTGTGGTAATCAACCATCCCGGTTGGCCTGATAACGAATCTACCCTTCATCCTCATCAAATTGAGTTTATTAAAAAAGGATGGGTTCAAGGGGTTGAGATGTTTAACGATGGAGAGTATTATCCTAAAACGATGGATGATATTTTAAAATACAATCTTACAACCATTGCCGCAACGGATGTTCATGGCACTACCTACCATTCCTATCGCGGAGCAATTCGCCCTATGACGTTGGTGTTGGCCAAAGAGCGCTCTCTCGATGCTATCAAGGAGGCGCTGATTGCTCGTCGCACCATCGGATTCTTTGGGGGTAACTTATTTGGTAAAAAAGAGTATGTAACAGCTCTTTTTAAAGCGTCTGTTTCGCTGAAAGAGATCTCGACCGATAAGAATGGAAAGAAAACTTACGAGATAACCAACCATTCAGATATACCTTTTCATCTGGAGAATGCACCCAAAGAATATATCTGGTTGAAACCAAATTCCGCGGCACGCTTTGTAGTTGATCCGAATGATGGTCCGCTCCAATTTACGGTGAAAAACATTTTCCTTTCATCGAAAGAGTTACTGAAAGTCTCTTTACCATTTTAGCCATTCTTTGGTAAAGTTAATGTGGTGAAAAGGAGATGATCTGTTTTTCTCTTCTCTCCACTTGATTGACCGTTTTTGATAGTATGAATTATATTTTTCCAATAGGGGACACATCGCAATGCAAAATGAGATGTGTCCCTTTTTCACAGTTGAATAGTCTATTCTAAACCGAAAAGGTGTATATATGGAAATTCAATTCATCAATAAATCGTATCTTTACACCGCAAATTAAATTTCATACTATGAGTAAAGAGATTGTAGAGACCCCACTGATGAAACAATATATTCAACTGAAGGCAAAGCATCCCGATGCCATTCTGTTGTTTCGTGTGGGCGATTTCTATGAAACATTCTCAACCGATGCTATTGATGCGGTGGAAATCTTAGGAATTACCCTTACTCGTAGAGCCAATGGCGCGGCACAATACATTGAATTGGCCGGATTTCCTCATCATGCGCTCGACACCTACTTACCCAAGTTAGTACGTGCCGGACGAAGAGTGGCCATATGCGAACAGCTTGAGGATCCCAAGATGACTAAAAAGCTCGTCAAACGGGGAATCACCGAACTGGTTACTCCCGGAGTTTCGTTGAATGACAATCTGCTTGAAAACAAAGAGAATAATTTTCTCGCTGCTATCCACTACGGAAAAGAGGCGTGTGGAGTGGCTTTCCTTGATATCTCTACAGGAGAGTTTCTCACTGCTGAAGGACCTATGGAGTATGTAGATAAGCTGATTTCAGGATTTTCTCCTAAAGAGATACTCTATGAACGCCATCGCCGTCGCGATTTTCAGGAGCAATTCGGTACCCGTTATTGCACCTATGAATTGGATGAGTGGATCTATACGCTGGATACCGCCAGAGAAAGATTAATCAAACAGTTTGATACCCGAAGTCTTAAAGGCTTTGGAGTGGAGTCTCTTCCCAATGCAATCATTGCAGCCGGCTCTATTCTTTATTACCTGGATACCACTCAACATACCCAAATAAGCCATATATCACAGCTTTCCCGCATTGAGGAAGATAAGTACGTTCGATTGGATCGGTTTACGATTCGCAGCCTTGAATTGCTCTCTACCATTAACGAGGGAGGGAAAAGTCTGTTGAATATCCTCGACCGAACGGTTTGTCCCATGGGTGGACGAATGATTCGACGTTGGATGATTTTCCCACTTAAGGAATTGAAACCTGTCAATGATCGTCTTGATGTCGTCGATGCCTTTATTCGCGACAGCGACTTGAGAGATCAGATAGGGAAACAGCTTGGTTTGATGGGCGATTTGGAGCGAATCGTTTCAAAAGTGGCCGTTGGTCGTGTTACCCCTCGTGAGGTGGTACAACTGAAGGTCTCTCTGCTTGCTGTGGAGCAGCTGAAGCAACTCTGTGGAGCTACCGGAGAGAGGAGCCTGCAGGCAATAGCCGAACAGCTCAACCCATGCCGGATGGTGATTGACCGTATCGAACGGGAGATAGAAAACAACCCTCCGATGTTACTTAACAAAGGAGAGATAATAAAACCCGGAATTGATGCCGAATTGGACGACCTTAGACGTATCGCCTATTCGGGAAAGGATTATCTGCTGCAATTGCAACAGAGAGAAAGCGAGGCTACAGGTATTCCCAGCCTCAAGATTGCTTTTAATAACGTATTTGGATACTACATCGAGGTGCGCAATACGCATAAAGAGAAGGTACCTCCGCAGTGGATACGTAAGCAAACCCTTGTCAATGCCGAACGATACATCACCCAGGAGCTGAAGGAGTACGAAGAAAAGATTCTCGGTGCCGAGGAGAAGATACTCTCTATCGAGACCCGCCTTTTTATGGAGCTTGTCAGTACGTTGAGCGACTATATTCAAGCCATTCAATTGAATGCTACGTTGATCGCTCGTGTCGATTGTTTGCTCTCATTTGCCAAAGTAGCTATTGAAAACAGATATGTTCGTCCGACTCTCACAGACGATTATACCCTTGATATACGTCAGGGACGACATCCGGTAATCGAAAAGCAACTTCCTCCCGGGGAGACTTACATTGCCAATGATCTGCTTCTCGATCGCGACACCTGTCAGATTTTGATGATTACCGGACCCAACATGGCGGGAAAGTCGGCCTTGTTGCGACAAACGGCCTTAATAGTATTGATGGCGCAGATGGGGTCATTTGTCCCTGCAGCTGGAGCTTCGGTTGGAATGGTTGATAAGATCTTCACCCGTGTGGGTGCCAGCGATAATATTTCGGTGGGAGAATCCACCTTTATGGTTGAGATGAATGAAGCAGCCGATATTCTGAATAATGTCAGCGACAGAAGCCTGATTCTTTTTGACGAGTTGGGTAGAGGAACCTCTACCTATGACGGTATCTCCATTGCTTGGGCGATTGTCGAGTATCTGCATCAGCATCCAAAGGCTCATCCCAAGACTCTTTTTGCCACCCACTACCATGAGTTGAATGAGATGGAACAGTCGTTCGAACGAATCAAAAACTACAATGTTTCGGTGAAGGAGGTTAACAACAAGGTGATCTTCATGCGTAAGTTGGTGCGTGGTGGCAGCGAACATAGCTTTGGTATCCATGTGGCCAAAATGGCGGGAATGCCTCCAAGTATTGTTAACCGTGCCAACGAAATTTTGGGTGAACTTGAATCAAAAAGAGATACCCCTTTGGCCTCTTCTCCTCAAAATGGGAAGAAGCAATCTAGAAAGTCCATGCCTGCTGTTTCCCCCGCCAATACCGGAGCCATGCAGTTGAGTTTCTTTCAATTGGATGATCCTGTTCTTAGTCAGGTACGCGACGAGATTCTTGAGGCGGACATCAATAATCTCACTCCCATTGAGGCCCTCAATAAACTGAATGAAATTAAGAAAATACTTACCGGGCGATAATGTCAAGTTGCGTTGAAGCAGCTTGTCTTAATCTTGCTCAAATATAAACCTACAATCGATCAATCATGAATCATTTAATCGTTAAGATTCTTTTTGTTGCTGCACTATCTATCATGTCGGCATGTAAACAACAGGAAAGTGTCATCAAGTACATCAATCCGATGATCGGGGCTTCCACCTCCACTACGGCAGGGAAAAGCTTACACGGATTGGGCAAAACATTTCCGGGACCGTGTACCCCATTCGGAATGATTCAACTGAGTCCTGATACCAAAACAGGAGGAGACAATGCACCCGGTTATTCATGGCATCACGAATCGATTGAAGGTTTTAGTTTTATCCATATGAGTGGAACGGGCTGGTATGGTGAGTTTGGTAATTTTCTCGTTACCCCAACCACAGGTGCATTGAAAACCAGTCCCGGATATGACGAAGATCCCGATGGTGGATATCGTTCACGCTATTCGCATGATCGAGAAGAGGCCCGTGCCGGCTATTACAGCGTTATGCTCGATGACTATGGGGTAAATGTTGAACTTACCGCTATGCCTCGTGCCGGATTGATCCGAATGACTTTTCCAAAAAGTGAGCAGAGTCGTGTGCAGATAGACCTTGCCCGTCGCATTGGGGGAACTTCCGATTATCAGTATATTCGTCAAGTGGATGACACCACCATTGAAGGATGGATGAAATGCACCCCCGAATGTGGCGGCTGGGGTGGCGGTGACGGCAATGTCGGCTATACGCTCTATTTCTATTGCCAACTTTCCCGTCCGATGACAACCACTGGAGTATGGAGTGCCGCGATTCCCGATACGGCTGTGCGACGCATGCGTCAGATATTTGCAGAGCCCTATCAGCAGTGGGTGCGTGAAGCGACTATTACTCCAAACCCAACAGAAGCGGAGGGAAAACATATTGGATTCTTCACCGAATTTTCTACTGAAGAGGGGGATCAAGTGTTGCTGAAGAGTGGCTTCTCATTTGTAAGTATTGAAGGAGCAAAAGCCAACTTGCAAAACGACATTCCAAATTGGGATTTCGAGGCAGTTGTGAAACAAAATGAGTCTCTTTGGGAAAAGGCGTTGAGCAATGTACGTGTGGAGGGAGCTACCGATAGAGAGAAGATCATATTTTATACCGCGCTTTACCACTCACTGATCGATCCTCGAACAACCTCTGATGTGGATGGCAATTATATAGGCGGCGACGGAAAGGTAGATAAAGCGGATGGATTTGTGTATCGTACCCTGTTCAGCGGATGGGATGTATTCAGAAGTCAGTTTCCACTCCAAACCATTATCAATCCGGATATGGTGAACGATGAAATCAACTCATTGATCAGTCTGGCCGAGAAGAGCGGTAAAGAGTATTATCCCCGTTGGGAGTTGATGAACTCTTATACAGGATGTATGATTGGTAATCCGGCCGTATCTGTGCTTGTCGATGCATATATGAAAGGAATTCGTACGTACGACGTCGAAAAAGGATATCGTTCCGCGGTTAATAGTGTGGAGAAATTTGGAAATGGAGAGTTGGGATACACCCCTCGATCCATTTCTCATACCCTCGAATATGCTTATTTCGACTGGTGCGTGGGGCAGTTGGCCGATACGTTGGGTAAGAACGAGGATGCCAATACCTATCTAGCTAAAAGTTTGAACTATAAAAACAATTGGAACGACAGTATTGGATGGTTTGCAGGACGGAATGCCGACGGTACATGGGGCGAATGGAAGGGCGTGTTGAATCACGATCTTTACTGTGTAGAATCCAATCCCCTGCAGCAAGGATGGTTTGTGCCTCACGATGTGTATGGATTGATTCAATTAAAGGGAAAGGAATCATTTGATAGCACATTGGAAGAGTTTTTTGACAAAGTGCCCGAGGATTTTTTGTGGAATGACTACTATAACCATGCCAATGAGCCTGTTCATCATGTTCCTTTCATGTTTGCCTATTCGGGAAAAACCTACTTAACCCAAAAATGGACCCGCGCCATCTGCGATCGTGCCTATGGTCCTGATGTGATGGGATTGGTTGGAAACGAAGACGAGGGTCAAATGTCAGCCTGGTATGTATTGGCAGCCATGGGAATGCATCCGGTTTGTCCCGGAGACAATGTCTATATCCTCACTTCTCCGGTATTCTCGAAAGTAGAAATAGCACTTGACAAAAGATACTACAAGGGCGATCGATTTACGGTTATCGCGTACGATAATTCGGATCGGAATATCTACATTCAGCGGGCTAAGTTGAATGGTAAAGAGTTGAATCGGGCATGGATAACCCACGATGAGGTGGTAAACGGAGGAACACTTGAATTTTATATGGGTGAAACTCCCAATAAAGAGTGGGGTGCTACCGAACTTCCACCTGCCGGAGTAGGAACACGTAATTAGTTTGTTGGTTTCTTCAAAAGAACTCCCCTTCATGAATTGGAATTAGGGGAACGGATCCTATTAATAAAGGGTTTTGTCTTACTCTCCTTGAGGAGGGTATGCACAAAACCCTATTTTTCTCTTTCTCCTTGTTGAATGGAGTGCGTTTCCGCGCTTAAGAGTCAAAGCCACTTTCGCGGCTGGTGAATGGTTACATTCAAATGTAAAACACAAAAGGCAATAATACCTGTCTCAATGCCGCTTTCGCAGCCGTAGGACTTTCCAATCCTATCTATTGTTAAAAATCAAT
>JBKEBB010000225.1:0-13132 GCA_047972845.1 Bacteroidales bacterium | reverse complement strand
GGGAGGCTTTGTGTACGACTTACCAAATGATACAGACAATCGTATAAAACGAGTGGTTCATTGCACAATTGAGTATGCAGCAATAGAATTCAGTCGTAGGTTTGTTATCCCTCCCGCTGATTTTGACTTTGATGTATCATTCCATCCCGAAGGGGGGAGACAGGCTGAATGGAGTCCATCAAACCGTTGCATTTAAAGCGATATCCAATAGAGGCACCTCTCTTCCGATTAAGGGGGTGGTAGTAAACCAGAAAGGCGATACGATATGTCTTCTAAATACCGAACACGATGGGATGGGCAGTTGCCTGCTCTATGGAGACTCCATTGAAACATTGCATGCACTTGTTTCGGGCAACGGGATACAAAAACAGTTCCCTCTGCCCGCGGTGAAGAAATTAGGAGCTGCCATCTGTGTGAAAAAGTTGAAGAACAATTTGGTACTGGATTTGAAGATAACAAATGAAGATTCGGATTCATTGACTCTATTGGTCCACACTCGGGGGTATTTGTGGTTTTCAAAAAAACTCCCTGCAAAAAACACCACACTCTCAATTCCAACCGATGAGATGACCGGAGGAATACTTCATCTGCTTCTTCTCAAAGGAGAAAAGCCCATAAGTGAACGGCTCTTCTTTATTCCGCCTCCCGATCCCCACATGTAGAAATGAATTCGCTGCACGGATCATTCAATCCCCGTACAGAGCTAAACTTCGTACTAAAGATGGATCCATATCACACTTTAGATGGCTGGTATGCGATGAGTGTCACAGATGCCACACTGGTAGAGCCCGATACAATAAACGCGAATATTCGAAGTCATCTATTTCTTACTTCTGATTTAAAAGGATATGTTGAAAATCCAAACTACTATCTGAACGAAAACACACTGCAAACCCAACGTCACACCGATCTGCTGATGATGACGCATGGTTGGAGGCGATTCAGCGTAGAATCATGGGAGGATAAGGAGACTATAAAACAGTATATTCCCGAAATATCACAACAAATCACCGGAAGAGTTGAAAATAGAACGGGAAAAGGAATCGAAACGGACCTGATTACAATTTTCCCTTACAACAACTCCTTTTATAATGGTAAAACTGATAAAACCGGATATTTTAGAATAGAAGGACTTGATATCCCCGACTCGACACTTGTAGTTATGCAAGCGGAAAAGAAAAACAATATAACCATACCCATCTTGAAGATTGATACCACATTATCCCTACCTCCACTAAATTACCATTCCCCAATCTACTCTGCAAAAGAATCGGCCATCGACTCGGCTTATCTTGATCAAGCCCTTGCCTCCTACTATGAAGAGGGAGGAATCAGCAGTATCATACTAAAAGAGACGGTAATTACAGGATCAAAAAGGGAACAATCGTTACTATATCCGATCAATAGTCAGCGAAACGACGACCTTCCCGCAGCTGTAAACGTTGGCAGAAGTATTCGTCCGGGAGCATTTGTAGCTGGAAACCAAATTCGTATAAGAGGTACTTATAAAACAATCACCGATGCTATTCCCGGGGGGGATCCCGAGGGAGGAATGCCGATTCCTACAGAATTTCTCTCCGGACTTTCTCGCGGTGGGAGTATTGTAATTGATCAAAATGGGAATGCGTCGGTAGCTATGGGAAGAAGGAGTAAAGGAAAAGCTCCCGAAATGCTCCCCAATCTGAAAATTTTCATGATGAAAGGTTACGAAAGAAATGCTACATTTTATTCTCCAAAATACGAAAAAGAATACAACAATTCGGTGAACGACCGACGAACCACCCTTTTGTGGAACCCTGATTTGCTGTTCGACGAAAACGGTGAAGCAATTGTAACATTTTTTACTGCCGACAGAAAGAGTGACTATCGTATTATTATGGAAGGAGTCAGTAGAAATGGAGAGATACTTCATTTTGAACAAACAATTAAATAAATAGATCGTGATAATGAATACATTTCGAACAATTACATTGAGTGCCTACTTTATCGGTTCGGCATTACTATGTCTGGGACAAATCTCGTCTAACGAGTACAAGCATTTTTCAGTTGAGATCAGAAACGACGGAAGCTCAGACCATATCGAGGGAATAATAAACGGACTTCGAACCACCTTATGTCTGAATGACCAATCGGATACAACCATCGTATCACGCAAAATGGTTGATTATATGTTTAAAAACGGACATCTGACTACAGAAGATATTTATTCGGATTCAATTAGTGGAAAAGAGCAATTGAATCTACGAATAGTAAAGATTGGAGAAACTGCTCTTAACAACCTACCGGCGATTATATCGGACACACAAAAAGAGATGGTTGATTTGAGTATAAATGCTATAAAGCGGAAGATTGACTCACTACATATAGATGATCAGAGATTCACTATTCTAAGAAGTGAAGTCAATCTTTCTTCATCGATGACGGCACAAATACGAAAAGATGCTGATACTTTATTTCGCAAGGAAAACTATACCCAAGCACTCAAAGAGTACCAAAAACTGTATCAGGCAGGAAATCTTGACCCGATAGGAGTTGTACGACTATCCGACTGTCATTATATCCTGAAAGACTTTAAAAACGCGCTATCCTATCTTAAGGAGGTAGAGCCATTGCTTCCAAAAGACACACTAAACATGCGACAATACAACTACGCGGTTTGCTATTACGATTTAGGGAACTACGACAAAGCAATTCCCTATCTGGTCAGATCTATTGAAAAAAACAACAATGAACTAATCTTGCTCGGGAGTTATTATATTCTGGCATTGACCCAAGCTAGAATGAAACGGTGTTCAGATGCCATCCGGTCACTGAAAAAAACCATTGAATTAGCTGCCGAAAGACAAGGCCTGCGTTACGATGACGTAATAGCCGAACGGTGCAATAATTTCGACGTGCAATGTTACGTATTCGGAGCGGCTTCTATGATATATGAGAGCTGTAAAACGAATACCGTACTCCGCTATATCCGCATTTCTGCCAGAAGCGGATATAAAACAGCTCAAAACTACTGTTTGCAAAGGAAGATTAAATATTAAACATATGTATATGGATAGCACGTCATAATTATTAATGCTTTCAACTTATTTTTTCTCCTAATTCTATTTTACAAATTAGAGATAGACTGGTTGTCGGATTGAATATTATCACGAACCACGACTGTACGGTTACCAACCGCATGAATGGACGATGAGATAATCAAGCATTAAAATGATTAACAATTGGAATGGAAAGAATGTGTGAATCGAGAGAATCGAAAACAATGATATAACTCACTAACAAAAAACAATTATTGCAAATAGCCGTCTGTTTAGAGCCAAAACGTAACCAAGCAGTACTGTCGATATGTTTAATGACACATACTCGCATCTGTTTTTTCTATAGATTTAACGATTAATGACTAAAGATTTAAGCAAATAGCAAATAGGACTATTGGACGGGTAATTTATTTGTTTATACCTTTGCAATCCCATAAAAAGACTATAGAATAAAATAAACAAGATGAACGACTTTAGAAATTACGCCACCAAACATCTGCGGATGAATGGAAATGCCCTTGATCAATACATGGGTGTAACCAGTAGCTATTTGTCCCCTTCAATCATTGAGGAGCGTCAGCTTAATGTGGCTCAAATGGATGTATTCTCCCGTTTGATGATGGATAGAATCATCTTTCTTGGTGTGCCCATCGATGATTACGCTGCTAACGTTGTGCAAGCTCAACTCCTCTATCTGGATTCAGCCGACAGAGGCAAGGATATATCTATTTACCTGAACACTCCTGGAGGATCTGTGTATGCCGGACTGGGTATCTACGACACAATGCAATACATCAGTTGCGACACATCGACCATATGCACGGGCATTGCCGCGTCAATGGGAGCCGTATTGCTTGTTGCGGGAACAAAAGAAAAACGATTTGCTTTGCGTCACTCGCGTGTAATGATTCATCAGCCCATGGGCGGAGCACAAGGACAAGCCTCGGATATTGAAATCACCGCACGTGAAATTCAAAAACTAAAAAAAGAACTTTATCAAATTATCGCTAACCATTCGGATAACCCATTCGAAAAGATCGAACGTGATTCGGACCGCGACTACTGGATGACTGCTGCTGAAGCAAAAGAGTACGGGATGATTGACGATTTATTAGTACGTAAGTAATGGCGAAAACAAAAGGAGCGAATCATTGCAGTTTTTGCGGCCGGTCGGAAACTGAAATAGGAATGCTTATCACCGGAATTTCAGCAAACATTTGTGACGAGTGCGCGAAAGGAGCCTATGGAATTGTGCAGGAGAATGCTCAATTGACCCGAAAAGGAAAAGGGGCTTCGTTTCGCAAAGAAGAGATCCCTACCCCACCACAAATAAAAGAGTATCTGGATCAATACATCATCGGACAGGAGAGTGCCAAAAGATATCTCTCGGTGGCGGTGTACAACCACTACAAACGAGTTATTCAACCGACTACAAAGGATGATATAGAGATCGAGAAGTCGAACATTGTGATGGTAGGCCCAACAGGAACAGGAAAGACTCTATTGGCAAGAACGATAGCCAAGCTACTGCATGTACCTTTCGCCATTGTGGACGCTACCGTGCTGACGGAAGCCGGATACGTGGGTGAAGATGTGGAAAGTTTGCTTGTTCGTCTGCTTCAGGCTGCCGACTACGACGTGGAAGCGGCACAAAGAGGAATTGTGTTTATTGACGAAATAGATAAGATAGCACGAAAAGGCGACAATCCCTCAATTACCCGTGATGTTAGCGGTGAAGGCGTCCAACAAGGACTGCTCAAACTATTGGAAGGATCGGTAGTGAATGTTCCACCACAGGGAGGAAGAAAGCATCCGGAACAAAAATTTATCCAGGTGGACACCAAGAATATTTTGTTTGTCTGTGGAGGAGCTTTTGACGGTATCGAACGTAAAATAGGACAACGATTGAACACACAAGTGGTGGGATATGCCGCATCCAAAGACGCGATTCAGATTGACAAAAACAACTTGATGCAATACGTTGCACCGCAGGACCTGAAATCATTCGGCCTGATTCCTGAAATCATCGGACGACTTCCTGTACTCACTTACTTGGAACCACTCGACAGAAAGGCATTGAGAAGAATCTTGACAGAACCTAAAAACTCGATCATCAAACAGTATGAGAAATTGTTTTCAATGGATCATATTGATCTGGTGTTTGAAGAGGAGGTTCTTGACTTTATTGTCGATAAAGCTATCGAGTTTAAGTTGGGAGCACGCGGACTGCGATCAATCACTGAAACAATCATGATGGATCTGATGTATGACTCCCCTTCGACCAAGCCGAAGAAGGTGACTGTCACACCGGATTATGCGAAAGAGAAATTTAATAGAGAAAATAGCGCGCGATTGCAAGCAATGTAAAAACAGCAACAAAATTAGAGTCATAATTACTATTTAATCTGAGAATTTGTATATTTGCTCGTAGAAATCGATTGAACTGTTCGAAAAATCACATTGCCACATGAGCATGACACCTAGTTTACATACGGAACTAAAGAACCGTTTCGGATTTGATACTTTCAAAGGAAATCAGGAAGCAATCATCCAAAACGTGATTGATGGCAGAGACACGTTTGTGTTGATGCCTACCGGTGGAGGTAAATCGCTCTGCTATCAGCTACCCGCGCTTATACTTGAGGGTACCGCTATCGTGATTTCTCCATTGATAGCTTTGATGAAAAACCAGGTGGATGCAATGAGAGGATTCAGTGAGAAGGATGGGATAGCCCACTTTATGAACTCCTCGTTGACAAAATCGGCGATCGAACAGGTAAAAACCGATGTGTTGGAAGGAAGAACAAAATTGTTGTACGTTGCCCCTGAATCGCTCACTAAAGAAGAAAACATTGATTTTCTCAGAGGGATAAAGATTTCGTTTTATGCAATTGATGAGGCACACTGTATCTCGGAATGGGGACATGATTTCCGTCCTGAATACAGAAGGATTCGTCCGATTGTGAATGAAATAGGGGTTCGTCCGATCATCGCGCTCACAGCAACAGCTACACCGAAAGTTCAACACGACATACAGAAAAACCTCGGAATGATGGACGCGTCGGTGTATAAATCATCGTTCAACCGTCCGAATCTCTATTATGAGGTAAAAACAAAAACGAGCAACATCGACCGAGATGTTATAAGATACATCAAATCGCAAGGAGAAAAGTCAGGGATTATCTATTGCTTAAGTCGCAAAAAGGTAGAAGATCTGGCCGAAACACTCAAGATGAACGGGATTAACGCGTTGGCATACCATGCAGGTATGGAATCGGCTGTTCGTTCGGGAAATCAAGACGCGTTTTTGATGGAAAAAGTACAGGTAATTGTAGCAACCATTGCTTTTGGTATGGGAATTGACAAACCCGATGTGAGGTATGTGATTCACTATGACATTCCAAAAAGCCTTGAGGGTTATTACCAAGAGACCGGACGTGCCGGACGTGATGGAGGAGAAGGACGCTGTATCGCTTACTACACCTACAAAGACCTGCAGAAACTGGAGAAGTTTATGCAGGGGAAGCCGGTGGCGGAACAAGAGATAGGAAGACAACTCCTTTTCGAAACAGCCGGATACGCGGAATCATCCATCTGCCGAAGACGGACACTTTTACATTATTTCGGAGAAAAATACAATGAAGATAACTGCGGTAATTGTGACAATTGTTTAAATCCTAAAAAACAAGTGGAAGCAAAAGAACTATTGAGTGCGGTAATCGAATCCATTATTGCATTAAAAGAAAAATTCAAAACGGAATACATTATCGACATCGTCTTAGGTAAAGCAACGACTGAAGTACAAACGTACGGACACGAAGACCTGGACGTTTTTGGATGTTGCCCCGATGCCGATCCTAAGATCCTTAATGCGGTAATCCGACAAGCGCTTATTTCGGGATACCTTGACAAGGATATCGAAAACTACGGACTGCTGAAAGTAACAAAACAGGGAAAACAGTTTCTTGACAAACCGATATCGTTCAAGATCACTGAAGATAACGAGTTTGATGAAACTGAGGACGACTCTTCAGCTCGTGGAAGCGGAGGCTCATGTGCCGCCGACGAAGCCCTCTTTGCTATGCTCAAAGATCTACGTAAGAAAATTGCGAAGAAACTGGAGCTACCACCCTATGTGATCTTTCAAGACCCATCGTTGGAAGCAATGGCAACCTCCTACCCGATCACTATCGAAGAGTTGACCAATATGCCCGGAGTAGGTGCCGGCAAAGCAAAACGTTATGGCGACGAGTTTATCAAACTCATCAAATCACATGTTCAAGAAAACGAGATCGAACGTCCGGAAGATTTACGAGTGCGCACCGTAGCGAATAAATCGAAACTGAAGGTCGCTATCATCCAAAGTATCGACAGGAAATTGGCTCTTGACGAAATAGCCATCTCCAAAGGTGTTGACTTTTCGGAATTGTTGGATGAAATAGAAGCAATTGTGTACTCCGGAACCAAAATCAACATTGATTACTTCCTCGAAGAGGTGATGGACGAAGACAACGTATAAGAGATTTTCCAATACTTCAAAGAGAGCGACACCGACAATTTAGCAAGTGCTCTTGACGAAATGGGAGGTGCATATACCGAAGAAGAGATTCGTTTGGTTCGCATCAAGTTCCTCTCGGAAGTTGCCAATTAGTACTTGGAATAACTAAAGACACACCCGCCTGACGACTCAGGCGAATGGGTCTTGTTACTTCCATCCAATCTTGTTATAACATTCAACTCAGCACAAAATGAGTATATTTAATTTCTTCTCCAAAGAGAAAAAGGAAACCCTCGACAAAGGGCTACAAAAGACTAAAATGGGCTTTTTAGAGAAGCTGGTACGGATTGTCGGAGGGAAAGCAACCGTTGACGACTCGATACTGGACGATTTGGAGGAGATGTTGATCACTTCGGATGTAGGCGTTGAAACCACCGTTAAGATTATTGCGAGAATCGAACAACGCATTGCAAGAGATAAATACCTGAACTCGGAAGAGCTGCACAAGATACTTCGTGAAGAGATTGCCGCTCTGTTGGTTGAAGGAAATGAAGATGAGGGTCCTGACTTTGAGATCCCTAATGACAAGAAACCATATGTAATTATGGTAGTCGGAGTAAATGGAGTCGGAAAAACAACCACAATAGGAAAGCTTGCTTATCAATTCAAGAAAGCTGGCAATTCAGTATATTTAGGTGCTGCCGACACCTTTAGAGCAGCAGCTGTTGAGCAGTTGGTTATCTGGGGTGAACGGGTGGGAGTGCCCGTTGTGAAACAAAAGATGGGGGCAGACCCCGCCTCTGTGGCATTCGACACATTGAGTTCGGCTGTTGCTAATAATGCGGATGTTGTAATAATAGATACGGCAGGACGTCTCCACAACAAGGTGAGCCTGATGCACGAACTGACTAAGATCAAAAGTGTAATGAACAAGGTGATTCCCAATGCTCCTCACGAGATACTTCTGGTACTAGACGGATCAACCGGACAAAACGCTTTTGAACAGGCGAAACAGTTTACATCAGCAACCGAAGTAAACGCGATGGCGATTACAAAGTTGGATGGAACAGCCAAAGGTGGAGTGGTAATTGGAATCTCCGATCAGTTTAAAACTCCGGTGAAATATATCGGATTGGGAGAAGGAATAGAAGATCTTCAGATCTTCCGTCGTGTTGAATTTGTAGATTCGTTGTTCGGGTGAAGAAAAACAAAATAGATATAATTACGCTCGGTTGTTCCAAGAATTTAGTTGATTCGGAACAGCTGATCAAACAACTCACGTTGAATGGTTATGAAGTCGAACACGACTCATCCAATCCAAACGGAGAAATAGTAGTGGTGAATACGTGTGGTTTTATCGGCGACGCGAAAGAGGAGTCTATCAACATGATTCTCTCGCTGATTGAGTCGAAAAAACGCCGAAAGATCGGAAAGATCTTTGTGATGGGATGTTTGTCAGGTAGGTATATCAAAGACCTTCCCGCTGAAATACCTGAAGTGGAGAAATTCTACGGTAAATTCGACTGGAAGAACTTGTTGACCGATTTAGGAAAACAATACGACCCAAAATACTCCCTTGAACGGGTACTCACAACTCCCGCCCACTATTCATACATTAAAATTGGCGAAGGATGCAATCGTACCTGTGCCTATTGCGCGATTCCTATTATAACCGGGAAATATCAATCGCGCACAATGGACGAGATTGTCGAAGAGGTGACGATACTCGTATCTCAAGGAGTGAAGGAGTTTCAATTGATAGCGCAAGACCTTACCTATTATGGTTGGGACTTGTACAAATCCTATAAACTTCCCGAACTGGTAGAACGAATTTCAGACATTGAAGGAGTCGAATGGATCAGACTCCACTATGCCTACCCCGCACATTTCCCCACCGATCTACTCAGAGTTATCAGAGAGCGTGACAATGTATGCAATTACCTGGATCTTGCTCTCCAACACATCAGCGACGGTGTGTTATCAAGAATGAGACGTAAGATAACCAAAAGCGAAACTATCAATCTGATTAAACAGATTCGTGAGGAGGTACCGGGAATACATCTGCGCACCACCATGATGGTAGGGTTTCCCGACGAAACGGAGGAAGAGTTTGAAGAACTTCTTGAATTCGTGAAATGGGCTAAATTCGAACGGCTGGGCGTTTTTGCCTACTCGGAAGAAGAAGACACCTATTCAGCAGAACACTACACCGACAATGTCCCCTTCGAAATAAAAGAACAACGCAAAGAGACTTTGATGTCTATACAGGAACAGATATCCGAAGAGATAAGTCTCCAAAAGATTGGTCAAACATTGAAGGTGATTATTGACAAAGAGGACTCTGATTACTACCTCGGACGTATAGAATTCGACTCTCCAGAGGTCGATCCTGAGGTATTGATCACGAAAGGAACTCCATTGATTGTCGGAAATCTATATCAAGTTGACATCACAGATGCAACCGCTTTCGACCTCTTTGGCAAGATAAAAGTGTAATTCAACTAAATCAATAATTTTTCTTTAAAGAATTGTTTGTTTTTCAATCAATTCCGAGTAAGTTTGCAGAAAGCTTAGCCAATCATATTGTCTATCATGAACAACAAAGAATTCATTACAGAACTCGCAAAACGGCTTGAAAATACTCCCAAAGAGACCTCTTCAAAAATCGAATTGCTTGCTACCAATTTAAGCAACCTACTAATCGATTCCGATCAACTCCACGTATATGGTTTCGGATCTTTTGAAATGGTCAATAAGAAAGAGAAGATCATTTATCATCCTTCCGGAAAAAAGTTGTTAGTTCCCCCCAAACGTGTTGTGCTTTTCAAACCGGGAACCGCACTGAAAGAGAAAATTAAAAACATCGTGGTAGAATGAATACTAAATATCCATTAGCTGAATTTATCGACCTGATGGTCTCAAAATCTGATTATTCGAAGAAAGAGATTGAACCATTCGTTAAGGCCTTCTTTTCCCTACTCGAAGAGGCTTTACTGGAAGACAAATTGGTAAAGATTAAGGGGATCGGCACATTCAAGCTACTTCCTGTTGAGAAAAGAAAGAGTGTAAATGTACAAACCGGAGAGGCCGTTGAAATTCCCGCCCACTACAAAGTAACCTTTCAACCCGACAAGGAGTTGAACGATCAAGTTAATGGCATATTAGCACTATTTGAGTCTATTGAGATCAGTGAAGAACAAGCCAATCGGATTGAAAACAAGATTGGTACTAAAAAAACCACTGATGGTAAAACGTCGGAGAACGAATCCGAAGTGTCCGATGCAACCCAGCAATCTGAGAAGGAGACTGCGCCTGATCAAACCACAATAAACACCGATACAAAACCAGACAAGGTAGTTATTGACCAATCGGTACAACAGACAGCACCTGTAACCAAAACAATACCTACCGACACTCCATCTTCTCACAATCAAGTAGACAATAAGAAAGAGGTTTCTCCTAAAAAGAGTTCATCCACTTCCGGCAAATCCTATATGTGGGTATATATTGTTGCCTTTGTTTCCCTTCTTGTAATGGCCGGATTGTTCTACTCGATTCGGAATAAAATTGGTAACTTTGAATCCGTGGAAACCGAAAAGACGGTTGCCGAGAAGCCTTTGATCCCCATTTCTGAAGCCATCGCTGTTACTGACGAGGACGAACCAGATTCAACTGCCGTATCCACTGATGCCCTTTCCGAACCTGTTTCCGCACCAATCGAAACACAACAACCCACGCAACAGTCCACTCCACTGAAAGTAACAATCAAACCGGGAGAAAGACTAACGATCATCGCCGAACGACATTACGGCCACAAAGCATTTTGGGGATATATTTATGACGAAAACAGAAGCAGACTTCCGAATCCGAACAACGTACCGGTAGGTGTCGAAATTACTATTCCTACCAAACAAAAATACAATATCGACGCCAGTAATCCCGAATCAATACAAAAAGCTAAAACACATAGCGAAGAGATCCTTAGACAATTTGAAAAGAATTAAAAGGCAACACAATCAATCTATTGTGCAAGTAAAGTATTTGTAGTAAATTTGCACCCGGTTAAGCAAGTTCTTGTCGGGGAATATTCATTACCTTGGTGTTTGCTTGTTATCTGCCTCTTTATTTCTCCCTATTTTTATTTATATGCCATTTAAGTTGTTTTATCGACTTCCCTGTCGTATTTAAACATTTATTCATCGTTATACCTATTTACGTTCAATAACGCTCTACACATCTGAGCGAACATCACATTTGTACATTTATTTCAAATTCTATATGAATATCATCCAATTAAGAGAAAAAGCACTCCCCGAACTGATTGAAATCGCCAAAGGGCTGGGAATTACTAAAGTTGAATCGCTTTCCAAAGAGGACCTCGTTTATCGTATCCTCGACGAGCAAGCGATCGCTATAGCTCAAAAACGAGCTATCCCTACTTCCAATAACAACAACAATACAAAAGACCAAAAACCGAAGAACCTACAGAAAAAGGAGAAGGTTTCACCTAAACCAGTTAAAAAGGAAGAGGCTCCCGTCGCCGCAAAAACACAAAACGTGGAAACCTCCACACCCGCACCCGCACCTAAAGCAGCACCCACACCCACTCCTAAAGCAGTAGAAACCGGAGAGAAACAAGTTGAAAAACCTCAAGCACCTGTTGCTCCAAAGGTAATCGAAGTAAAAAAGGAGGAGAAAATCAATCCTCCTCAAGCAGCAGCTTCTCCTTCTCAAAATCAAAAGAAAAAACGTCCCAAGATTGAAAAGAAAGAAGAAAATCAGGAAAAACCTGCAGAACCGGTTGCTCAAGACATAAAAACAGAAGAGCCTGTAATAAAGGCTGAGAAAGTAGAATCTCCAGAAACTCCCGAGGAGAAAAAAACCGAAGAGACTCCGCAAG
The DNA here is from genome assembly GCA_047972845.1 of Bacteroidales bacterium. Taxonomy (GTDB): domain Bacteria; phylum Bacteroidota; class Bacteroidia; order Bacteroidales; family JBKEBB01; genus JBKEBB01. The sequence goes on along the minus strand of JBKEBB010000225.1, from coordinate 696 downwards.
CACCAAAGCCACTCAGAGGTCGAATCGCGAATCCATTACTCGACCAACTTCCCCCTCAGCGAGAAAAACATCATCCCGCTCCTAAAGAAGACAAACATATCCAAAAGCAAGAAGAGAAACAACCTAATTTCGATTTCGACGGGCTGCTTACTATTGAAGGCACTCTCGAAATATTGGCAGATGGTTATGGATTCCTTCGTTCGTCCGACTACAACTATTTCAGTTCTCCCGACGATGTATATGTTTCAAATGCCCAGATCAAAAACTACGGACTAAAAACCGGAGACGTTGTTGAAGGAACCATTCGCCCTCCTCGTGAAGGCGAGAAGTATTTTCCTCTCACAAAGATTCTCTTCATCAATGGTCGATCGCCCGAATTCGTTCGTGATCGTGTACCGTTCGATCACCTCACTCCCCTATTCCCGGAAGAAAAATTCCAGTTGACAAAAGGATACAACGATACACTCTCTGTCAGAGTGGTCGATCTCTTCTCTCCCATCGGTAAAGGACAACGCGGATTGATCGTTGCTCAGCCTAAGACAGGTAAAACAATTCTGTTGAAAGAAATCGCCAATGCGATTGCCGAAAACCATCCTGAGGTCTACATGATCGTACTCCTTATTGACGAACGTCCCGAAGAGGTGACTGACATGGCTCGCAGCGTAAAAGCGGAATTAGTATCTTCCACCTTCGACG
>JBKEBB010000222.1:0-11852 GCA_047972845.1 Bacteroidales bacterium | reverse complement strand
CTTGATTTTTCCCATAACAAAAAAGTTTATTGAAACGAATTTCAATAAACTTCTCTGAAATCAAGTATGTACGGGTGTTTCAGCTACATTTCACCAACCATTTTTGGCATATATACCTTTTTAATGCTTACGAGGCCGAAATCTACCTTGATATATCAGACTTGCAAAAAGGAGTTAGAAACGGATTATTTCAGAAGGAAATCTTTCATTCCATAATTGGACGAATTGATCCGCAATACGATGTGAGAAGAGTGATATTTGCTCAACACAGAAGCGATAGAGAAAGAGGCATATGATCGATCTTCAACCCCTGCCGGATCCGAATTCGTATTGTGAAACAAGCGCAGAAGGAGGGTATCAGAGGAGTCTCGCGATGAGTCTAAAAACATATTGAGGGAGTGAGGGTTTTCGAAATAGTTGAAGAGTAAATGAAGATTAACATACTCTCCGCTTAACCATGCACTCTCCACTTTTAATGGAAAATCAGGGAGTAAAGCCATCGAGTCGGGAGAGAGTTCCCTAACCGATTTGGTTAGGACTCTTCCAATATTTAATATTTCGATAGGAACCTCGGTTGCAGATCCGTCCATCGGGACATAGTATATCAACACCCTTTCGCCCTCACTTAATGCGGAGATCGCAGGAATAGATTGGACAGGACGGAGAACCGTAGCAGTACGATCCTGAATAAAAACTGTCTCTCCCACCTTTTTTGACACGGTTGCTATCTCCGCAAGATAAGGAGCGGTATTATTCTCATTCTTACCACATCCATAGGAGAATAATCCGAGAATAAGTAGGAGAGAAAACAGCTTATTCATTATTCAAAACGAGGAACTGAGGCAATTGAATTAGCTAACGGATTGGAATACATAGTAAGCATACAGTTGCGAATAAACTCGCTATCCTTATCTACAATACGTATGATCTTATTCTCCTGCATAGAAAGATATGTTTCAAACATCCCCTTTTCGGCTTCGCTATAACGTTCTGCAAATCGTTTTGTATTGTTCAACATATCATACGCGATATAGTTGCACGGATAAAACTGATAGTTGTTGTGAATTTGCGAGTCGATCAACTGAGCAACCTCACGCGCACATTCAGTTCGATCCAATGTCTCCCACTCATCCGGAATCAGTTGGTTGATAGGTTTTCCCAAACGGAAATTAACACGCCCCTTAAATCCGAATATTCCGGTTTCCATACTCAGGAGGTCTTCGTATTGAGACTTCTTATATTCGGGATTATCGCGTCTGATCTGAAACTCTTGCGCCTTCAAATAATCACAAGGGTCGTATTCATACGAGATGGAGATGGGAACAATGTTCAACGACTTAATATTATCCAGAAAACTTCCGCCACCAGACAAGCTCAACATTTTCAATAAGCTTTCTTGTGTACGATCGTCTGAGTTCTTGGCTCTTCCTTCACGCTGAGCTATCCACGCCGACTCTTTCTTCTCACGTATGGCGTAATGAATGTAGGCAGAGAGACGTTTGGATATTTCAAGCTTCTTACGTACAGGCGCTTCACGCTGAACAATAAAACTGCGATTCAAACGTACCAAAGACTTGATCCAAGGATATATCAAAAGATTATCTCCGATAGCTACCTCTGTAAGACGGTATCCGTTTTTATTGAAAAGTATATTCAAAAATGAAGCATCCAAAACTATGTCGCGATGATTCGACATAAAAAGATAACTATCTTCATTATTAATATTCTCCAGTCCGCTTATATCAAGGCCACGTGTAGTTTTATCGGCTAATGTCCATAGAAAGGGAGCGATGATTGTTGTTTGGAACTGCTGTTTGTTCTCCATTGAAAGCATCAAAGCAGAGAATTGCTTCCAAGTCATATTCGGATATACATATCCTATGGCCTTTCGAAAGCGATCTTCGCGTAACAGTCCCTCTATCACCTCATGAACTTCGGAGTCTTCGATAGGACGAATCTCACTGAAATCATAATTCTCACTCATGGTTTTTTCTGTTGGTTAAACGATTTTTTTTGTTAATCGATGCTACAAAGATAATCAGAATTCGTTTTCCACAATCTCTGTAAACACGTTCAAAATATTTAAAGTGGCAGCAGCTATTTGCTGGGGAATAAAGCTGGTGACGGTCATCCCCGGAGTTGTATTCACCTCAAGCATAAAAGGAACTCCGTTTTGGATAATATAGTCAACTCGGATGATCCCTTTTGCCCCAATTATATCATAAATACGGAGCGTTTGTTGCTGAATCTGCACCGTAAGCACATCATCGATACGTGCCGGAGTAATCTCTTCTACCATAGAAGCGGTGTACTTGGCCTCGTAATCGAAAAATTCGGTTTTACTTTTCACCTCGGTAAGAGGAAATACAACCTCTTTGCCTTTGATTTTATAACAACCGCAGGTTACCTCTACTCCATCAATAAACGATTCGATAATAACACCTTTGTCCTCCGTAAGAGCCTCTTTAATTGCGGGAATCAATTGATTCGGCTCTTTGACCTTAGTGGTTGCACAACTTGATCCTCCATTATTGGGTTTGACAAAACAAGGGAGTCCTACTTTATCTATAATCTCCGCCACTTCCACTTCAGAAGTATAGACCACAATAGAGGGTGCTATATTAACACCGAAGCCACGCAAATAGTTGTTACAAAAGAATTTATTAAATGTTAGAGCCGATGACAATACCCCGCACGATGAATAAGGAATATTGAGCATATCGAAATAACCTTGCAACAAACCATTTTCGCCGGGTGTGCCATGAATGGTGATATAGGCAAACTCAAATGTACGTTTTCCATCAGGCAGCTGTACACTGAAATCGTTCTTGTCAATCGGATACAACTCTCCATCCACTTCAGCATTCCACTCCCCATGGCGAATAATCACCTTGGTGCGCTGGTACGCTCCATTATCTAGGAATTTCATTACTCCTTCGGCGCTACGCATCGAAACAGTCCATTCGGATGAATCGCCACCGCATATAACGGCAATATTTCTTTGAGGTATCATAATCGTATGTTTCAACCTTTATATTGAGTCAATTTCTCTATTGGAAATATAATTTCTCCATCGATCAACCAAACGGGTAATATCATCGGGCATGGGAGACTGGAAAAACATCTCTTCCCGAGTGTGGGGATGAATAAAACCCAAGGTTTGGGCATGAAGGGCCTGACGTGGACAAATGTCGAAACAATTGTGCACAAATTGTCGGTATTTCGTGAAGGTGGTTCCTTTTAATATCTCGTTTCCACCATAGCGGGCATCATTGAAAAGGGTATGGCCGATGTGCTTCATATGAACTCGTATCTGATGAGTTCTTCCTGTTTCAAGCCGACATTCTACCCACGTAACATAACCTAAACGCTCTTTTACCGAGTAGTGGGTTACGGCCGATTTTCCATGATCACCCTCCAAAAACACTCGAAAGTTTTCTCGGTTGTGGGGATCTCTTCCAATGTTTCCTTCAATACGTCCTTCATCCGACTCGACATTACCCCAAACAATCGCGGCGTATTGACGCTTTGTGGTTTTATTGAAGAACTGTGCTCCAAGATGGGTTTTGGCTTCAGGAGTTTTTGCGACAACCAACAGACCGGAGGTGTCTTTATCAATACGATGAATCAATCCCAGACGGGGATCGGACGAGTTGAACGATGGGGAGTCTTTCAGGTGATACGCGATGGCATTAACCAATGTGCCTGAATAATTACCATGACCCGGGTGTACAACCATTCCTGCTTGCTTATCAACAACAAGGAGATGATCATCTTCATAAACGATGGTAAGAGGAAGATTTTCGGGGATAATTTCCAACTCCATACGAGGGCGATCCATCTCAATGGTTATCACATCAAGAGGTTTAACCTTATAGTTGGATTTTACAGGCACTCCATTGCAAAAAATCATACCTGCGTCGGCAGCGTTCTGAATACGATTACGCGATGCACCTTCTATTCGAACAGTAAGAAACTTATCTATCCGCAACATGCTTTGTCCCTTATCGGCAACAAAGCGAAAATGTTCGTAGCGTTCCGACTCACCGGACGATAAATCAAGATCGTCCGTTTCGTCAATATATTCAGACTCACTAAACATTAAAACCAGGATTCTTCGTTTTTGGGAACTTCAGCCGGTTTAGTCGGCAGGTTGGGATCAACCATGAGGGAATCAACATCAACGTCACCTCCTACATACAAGACCAAAGAGGAACCGTAGGGTAACTTTTGACCGGATTTTACGATTCGCCCTCCGGATCGAACTTCGAGGACCAATCCTTTCCATTCGGAAGGAACAATAGATATTTGGGCAATTTTAAATCCAAGTGACTGCAACGATGCTTCAGCTTGACGCTGTGAGTTATCAATCACATCAGGCATATCTACCATCTGAGTAGAGGTAGCATTCACAACAAGAAAAACAATCCGTCCTTCTTTGACCTTCGATTCAGCAGCTGGAATTTGTTCAATAATTACACCGGGAGCTTTATCACGAGCGAAAACAGAATCTATCACCTCGTAACGCAACGACTTTAACTCTAAGTGAGGGATGGCTTGGTCAACAGTGATTCCTCTAACATCGGGAACGATGAGAGCTTGATTATGGCGGGTATAGCTATCCAACCAAAGTAATACGGCTATTACTCCTAAAATGATTACTCCAAGGGCAATAACCAAGTTCTTGACATAAAAGTTTGCCCACAACGATTTCAACATGTTGGAACGTTTCTTTTTCAGTTTCAGTTATAGGGTACAAATATATAAACAAAAAAGTAAAGACACACCATGCGCCTTTACTTCCTTTTTATTTTATCGACACTCTAACCGAAATTATCCGTTGTATTCGTCAGATACAGTCAATTTCTTTCTTCCTTTAGCACGGCGAGAAGCCAAAACTCTACGGCCATTGGCACTTGCCATACGCAAACGGAATCCATGCTTGTTTTTTCTCTTTCTGTTCGAGGGTTGGAATGTTCTTTTCATCGTTTCGTTGTATTTATGATTATATTATTCTTACACATCGCGGGTTGCAAAGGTAGGCCATTTTTTTATATCCGCAAACTAATAATCCCATTTTTTGTATCCAAGATCAATGCAATTGATAGATTACAGTTAGGCATAACAGTCTATTATATGTTTTAATCCAATCTTTTTAGCATTTCGGCCTGAATGTAATAAGCACCAAATGTGACGATCTTCGAATCAGAAGGGAATACTTCAGAATTTGCAATTTCAACCCACCTGCTTTGTTCAATTCCTTTATTAATCTCGTGACGATGAAATACACCTTTCTCATCGACGAATATATACCATTTGTTATTATGGTTTACAATAGCACTCTCGGGAACAGCCTTTACTCTCTTTCCCGACGATAGAATTTCAGCATTTACGTGCATTCCCGATTTCAAATCAATGCCTTGATTCTCGATATGACCGATAACCGTTATCGCTCTATTATCGGAGGTTACTTTCTCCCCGATTGATTCAATCGTAGCTTTATAAGTTTGGGTCGGCTGAGAAATCAACCTGAATATGATTCCATCCCCGATTTGAATTCTATCAATATCTTTCTCATAAACGGACAAATAAAGATGAAGTTGCGCCTTCTCAACCAGTTCGAACGCAATCTCATTGGGTTGCATATACAATCCCAGATTAACGTTCAAGTCAGTAACAAATCCATTGATAGGCGAAACGATGGATAAGAACGGTTGTATCCCTTTTGCAATCAACTCATTTTTATCAATCCCTAAGAGCAGGAGCGTGGCTTCCGCTGATTGCAGTTTTGCTCTTGCCACCTCATAATCGGCTTTTGACTGCTGCATCTTTTTGATTGAGGCAGCCTCGTATGAAGCTAAAGTTTGCTGACGTTTATACTCCTCAAGTAGCTGTTCGCTCAGTGCGGTATATTCTAAAAAAGACTCCTGAATTCGTATGTATTCGGGATTGGCTATGTTAGCCAATGGAGTTCCTTTCTTTACAAACTGATTAGGCATTACAAATATTTCCTTAACAAATCCGCCTAATGGAACACTAATAGAGGCCAAGGATTGAGGAGGAAGAGTTACTTGTCCCACACATTGGGTATTTTGATTAAGAATAGTATCCATTAGATTCCCTAATTTTATTTCTGCAAAATCAATCTGCTCCTTGGTAAAGGAGATGGTATCCATATTGATTTCTTTCGAATCTGTTTTCACTGTTGATTCGCTCGGCTGTTTTGCATTACATGAAAATAAAAGAATGGGCAATGCTAAGTAGTATATAATTGTTTTATTCATTGGTCAATTTGTCTATTTATTGTTGTTTAACTGATATTCTCAAGAGATCATTTATATAACTCAATCTCAATTTTTGATATAATAAACTGAAGCATCGCATCAATGTATCCGATGCGAGTATCGGTAACAGCCATCAGTCCTTGTACAAATTCTGTGACATCGATCTCTCCTAACTCCAACTGAATTCTAAGCGATTTCTCCAACTGCTCGGATTGAGGGAGAGCGACCTTGGTATAGTGGTCAATGCTCTTTTTATGCTTGATCAACTGAATATTCAAGTCATTGATCCTATTATTAAGAGTTTTCTGTCCCTCCAAAAGATTATTCTCAGCTATCTTAACAGACAACTTCGCCTGCTTTATCCTTGATTTAGGGGCAACAAACCAAAGAGGAACATTTACCCCCACATGCCATCCGGTAAGATTTGATTCGGGATATATATGTTGATGAAAAACTCCGGCATGCAGCTCCGGAAAGAATTCGGATTGCGCAACCCTCAACTGAGTCTTCTTTTCATTCACGAAATGTTGATACCTATCTAAAAAAGGTCCTGAAGCATCTCCCTCAACCTGCAAGGCAAGAATCTCATCAGGAACATAAAGACGATCCTCTTGGGGTAAAAAGATGGTATCCGAATAACATACATATTTTAATCTTAAAATCGCGGCCTGCAAATCCTGTTCGGCTCTTGAGTGTCTGTTTTTAAGTTCTGATGTACGTACATCAATGAGTGATTTCTCCACAAGAGTAATCTCCCCTTGTTGATATTGGAGTGTAACACTACGCTGTACCCGTTCAAACAACTCAACTTGAGTTTCCAACGTTTTGGATAGAGAAAGTTGGTATATAACCGACTGGTAGGCTCTTTTAACCTCTGCGATTATTTCACGCTCAATCAGATCCTTCATGTTACGATATCCCTCAACTCGTCTATTCACAAGAGCATTCTCATAATAGGCCTGGAGCAAGTTTCCAACCGATTGATCAATATCAAACTGTTGATCATGCTTATACGCACTCTGTAACTGTCCGTGTGAATAGGAAAATTCTGTCGGTGCAATCTTCAACACCTCTCCCCGTGTTGCTTGAGCTGATTGTATTTCAATAGACGCATTTTTTAATCTCGGGTGATTTTTAAGCGCGGTCTCAATTGCCTGCTCTTGATTTACCTGAATGTTTTGAGCCTGTAAAGAGGATATGCCCAAGCAACATATAATGAATAGGGTCGTTACTATATTCTTATTTACTCTTTTTCGAGGCAATTTGTATTTCTGGTTAGCCAAAAGATAGAGTATCGGAATCACCATAAGCGTAAGAATTGTTGATACAAGTAATCCTCCGATTACAACCGTTGCTAAAGGCCGCTGCATCTCAGACCCCGCTGAATTGGATATTGCCATAGGTAAAAAACCCAACGAGGCAACCAATCCCGTCATAAGTACAGGACGAAGCAACTCCATCGATCCATGTTCTATAATTTCCATAATATTCCACTCATGATTTTCGTTTCTCAGCCTGATATAATGACTAAGCATTACAATTCCATTCAATACCGCCACTCCAAACAATGCGATAAAACCTACTCCTGCCGAAATACTGAAAGGGATATCGCGTATATACAATGCTAAAATACCCCCAATACAGGATAATGGCACCGATGTAAATACCAACAAGGCGTATTTAGCCGAATTGAAAGTGAAAAACAGCAATGTTATAATCAACACTAACGCAATGGGGATTACAATTGAGAGTCTGTTCTTGGCATTCTTAAGATTTTCGAATTGCCCACCATAGGTAAAGTAATATCCACTTTTAAGTGTGATATTTTTATCCAGTTCCTCTTTCACCTGAGCTACTACCGATTCCACATCGGCATCGCGCACGTTAATTCCAACAACGATTCGCCTTTTGGTCGCATCTCGATTTATCATCATCGGGCCCTTGCTGAACTCCACATTAGCTAATTCACTCAACGGTACTTGTTGTCCTTCGGGTGTTTTAATAAATATCTGATCAATATTTAAATCGGGAACAATATCCTTATCGAAACGAATAACCAAATCAAACCGACGTTCGCCTTCATAAACAGTTCCGGCCGTTTCGCCTGCATAGGCAGCACGTATGGCTGTATTTAACGTTTCAATATCCAACCCGTAACGCGCAATAGCTCTCCTATTATAACTAATAACCAACTGAGGCAATCCGACAGCCTGCTCAACTATCACATCGGCTGCGCCGGGAACTCTTTTAATATATCCCGCGGCTTCGTTTGCTTTTTGATATAGCTCGTCCATATCTTCGCCGTAAAGTTTAACTGCTATATCTGCCTTTGAACCGGTCATCAATTCATTAAATCGCAACTGTATCGGTTGCGAGAAGTTAAACGTTGCACCGGTTACAACCGTTAGTGCGTCCTTCATCTTTTCAACGATCTCCGCACGGGTTCGTGCAGTTACCCACTGATCTCTAGGTTTCATAATGATCATTATGTCGGCATCCTCAACACCCATGGGATCTGTTGGAACCTCAGCAGTCCCTATTTTGGCAACCGTAGATTCAATCTCCGGAAAGTTCTTCATCAATACTTGTTGCGCCCGAGTACTTATTTCAATACTTTCAGTCAAAGAACTACCAGGTGGTAGAGTCATTTGCATTGCAAAATCTCCTTCATCGAGGGTAGGCATAAATTCACCACCCATATTGATAAAAAGAATTCCTGCTCCAATCAAAAGAGACAAACAGACTGAAAGAACGATATATTTATATCTTAATGAAAGCAGTAGGATCGGCTTATACATCAATCTAAATTGATTCATCATACGATCTGAGAAGTTCTCTTTACCACTAACCTGTTTTTTTAGGAAAAACGACATCATGGCAGGTATGTAGGTAATCGAAAGCAACAATGCTCCAATAATAGCGAATATAAGGGTTTGCGCCATCGGTAAGAAGGTCTTTCCCTCAATACCGGTTAGAGTTAAAATCGGGAAAAACACCGTCAAGATGATCAATACAGAAAAGAATGCCGATTTAACCACATTTCCGGTCCCTTTATTTACACATCTCTCCATCTCGAGTTGCTGAATTGTTTTTCCTTTATGCTTTACCATTAATAAAGTCATTACACTTTCGACAATAATAATAGTTCCGTCAATGACTATTCCAAAGTCGATAGCTCCTAACGACATCAGGTTTGCAGACACACCGAAGAGCCTCATCAAGATAAAAGCGAATAGCATTGCCAAAGGAATAATAGAAGCAACAATCAATCCGATGCGGATATTTCCAAGGAATAACATCAGTACAATAAAGACGATGAGAGCTCCTTCACTAAGATTTTTCACTACAGTCGACATATTTCTATTCACCAATGAATTTCGTGCCAGGTATGGTTTTATATGTACTCCTTCAGGTAATAATTTCTGAACCATTTCCACACGTTCCATCACACTCGAAGTTACTTCCGTAGCATTCGCTCCCTTCAACATCAGTGTTATTCCTCCTACACATTCGCCCAGTCCGTCTTTGGTCATTGCACCGAATCGTTTTGCCGATCCGAATCGCACTTCTGCAATCTCCTTGACACATACAGGCATGCCATTGCGATTTGCAATAACTATGTCATTAATATCATCCAACTGGCGGATCATTCCCTCCGAACGTATATAATACGCATTGTTGTATTTTTCTATGTAACTCCCGCCTGTATTCTGATTATTAGCCGAAAGAGCGGAATATACTTCATGAATGGTAAGGTCGAGGGCTCTTAATTTTGCAGGATCAACCGCCACTTCATATTGTTTTAATTCTCCCCCAAAACTACTGATCTCTACAATTCCGGGGATACCGGATAAATGTCGTTTCACAACCCAATCCTGAATGGTTCTCAACTCCATGATCGTATATCGATCCTTGAATGTATCGTCAACTTCCAACGTATATTGGAAAATCTCACCCAAACCAGTAGTTATAGGCATCAATTGAGGTATTCCCAATTCTGAAGGAATTTCTCCTGAAATGGTTTCAATCTGCTCATTTACCAATTGCCGAGCATCAAGTGTAGGTACATTGTCTTTAAAAACAACCGTCACAACAGATAGCCCAAATCTGGATACGGAACGGATTTCCGTTACGTTCAGAATATTCGACATCGCCAATTCAATCGGGAATGTTATCAGACGCTCAATTTCCTGAGGAGATAAAGTGGGGGATATTGTCACTACCTGTACCTGGTTATTCGTGATGTCCGGCACCGCATCCCGCGGAATTGTCATCATACAGTATATCCCCGATACAACAAGTAATAAGACGGAAAACAAAACCACCCCCTTCTTTTGAATAGAAAGTGATACTATTTCTTTTAGCATTGCTACGTTATTAAAATATTAGATGAATAGATTTAAAAAGATCCATACGATCGATACAACTCTCCACAACATATGGAGACGCTGTATGAACTTTTCAATTGGATTCTTTTCTAAAACAGGAAACGTAAAATTGAAGACAGCTTACTCTTCTCTTCTTACAGATATTTGATAGAATAGGGAGGTGCTCTTAGTGAAGAATAAAGAACTACCGGAGATAATGTTCTCGGATCGGGGTATTCTATGTATTGTACTACACATTCGTTGTAGCATACAAAAGACAACAGTATTCCTTCCGGCTGGAGATAAGGTTGAAGATCAAAGTCGCGTATAACTTGCGACAAAACATGGAAATAAGATGTAGGTTGAGGCAACTCAATATGAGGAGATGCCTCCATGTGAGGTTCAGAATATACCAATGCGCCTATTTGATGGGTATGAGGAACCATAATCTCCATCAAAAGAAAGAGATATGCCAGAACGCTCAAACTCCGTATATTTCGCAAACGGTACAACATATAAGTCGAAAACAGTATATAATATTAATTGCCTAACCACTTTGATATGTGGTTAGGCAATTAATTTCTTCTCAATTATTTTTTGAAGTTGTCCTTATGAATAACAATATTCATGGTTTTAAGCTTTACAAATGCTTCAGAAGCGTAAAACATTCCTTTGTATTTACCCTCTGTTCCCCATGAGTTTTTCACCATGTAGAATTTCTTTCCTGTCTGATCTTTGGCAATACCATAAATCAACAATCCAAGATCGTCAGTGGTTATGTAGATATCAAACTCTTCTTGACGAAGTTCTTGAGTAATTACTTTTTCAACTACCGGTCCTTTTTGTTTGAAAACCATATCCTCTTTTTCTCTTTTGCTCAGACCTGTACATCTGTCTTCATCCGAACCTGAATTTTCTTTCGCTTCCACATCAGGAATGGTTGCCAAATCACGGCTGAAACTGCGTTCGCTCACATCGCTACCCCAAGCCACTGTGTAACCATTCATGATTGAACGATCGATCATCGCCATCATATCATCAATCGGAACATTGTTCGAAAGGCCCCAAATCCAGTTGTCGGGAATCTCAAGAGCAAACTGAGTACCGAAAGGATGGTGAGTATAAGATGTCACCGACACATAGTCGTCCGGAGTAAATCATGTCGATGCGGCAAAACTCTTCGGAGTGTACTCTTTTCCTT
>JBKEBB010000194.1:0-6013 GCA_047972845.1 Bacteroidales bacterium | reverse complement strand
TTATAATGTATATGAATTTAATTATCAACAATATAGGATCAAACCTGTTGATAACTTGCCACTTTTTTTATTATTTATATTCGCAGACGTTTTTCCTTTTTCTTTCGACCACCCCTAATTTTAATTCACTAAGAACAAGGTGAAATAATCATCCGAAAGATAGAGATATTTCTACAAAACCGCAATTAACATCGACATATTCACTTCTCGTAATTACCTCTCAATAGAGTGTACAATCCCTTTTATTAATAGAATCTTGACGTTTCTCCACTACCCTACTAAGGCATTATCTGTCCCTGTTAGTTACTTGAAATTTAGAAATCATGTATCTTTGCACCCATTATGATAACAAAAGACCTATATTCGGAACTTCAGCTACGCTGGAACAAGGTGCGCCGATCTATGGTAGAATACCAGACAGAAAGTTGTCTGATCGCCACCAATGTAAATTTGATCTACATGTCAGGAAGAGTATTCAGTGGTTATACCTTTATTTCTACCAATACCGATCCTTTATTCTTTGTCAAACGACCTGTCGGATTATCCGGTGACAATGTAATCTATATTCGAAAACCCGAGGACATTCTTCCTATATTAAAGGAGAGAGGTATTGATTCCTTTTCGTCGCTGGGATTGGAGACTGATCAGCTTACCTTTAATGATATCGTTCGTTTGCAGACGGCCATGGGAAATCCGTCAATAACCAACGCGACCTCTATCCTCAAGAATGCGCGACTGACTAAAACACCATTTGAGATAGATCTGCTTCGCAAAGCCGGACGTATCCACTGTGAGTGCTACAGCCAAACAGCCTCATTATTTAAACTTGGAATGACCGATATTGACTTTTCCATCGAAATCGAACGTCTTTTCCGTCAAAAGGGATCGTTAGGTGCGGTACGTATTTTTGGCTCTTCCATGGAACTGCATATGGGAAGTGTATTGGCTGGCGACAACGCTCAAACGCCTTCTCCTTACGACTTCGCGATGGGAGGTGCCGGAACCGACCCCATTCTTCCAATCTCTGGAAACGGTACCCGAATCGAACCGGGCATGACGGTCATGGTAGATGTTGGAGGTGCCTTTACAGCTAATATGTCTGATATGACACGGGTGTTTTCCTTGGGTACAATCCCAGAGCTGGCCTACAAAGCCCATCAGGTATGTCTTGAGATCGAGTCCGACATAGTTGCCTTTGCAAAACCGGGAACTTCTTGTGCCGACCTTTATAATATGGCTGTTGAAAAGGCTGCGAAAAATGGATTATCCGACTATTTCATGGGAACGATTCAACAAGCCGGATTCATCGGACATGGAATAGGTCTTGAATTAAATGAATCGCCCGTACTGGCTCCTCGCTCCAAAGATATTCTTATTGAAGGAATGACTTTCGCCCTCGAGCCCAAAATGGTGATCCCCAAAGTAGGTGCGGTAGGTATTGAAAATTCATACCTTGTCAACCATACCGGAATAGAAACTGTCACTCCATTCAGCAATGAAATAGTCGCTTTATAAGGAGAAATCCCCCATATACATATACAGAGGAAGGTTGTTAACATTTATACAATCCTTCCTCTTTTTTTTCCATACAAACGAACTCCAATTCCGTTATCAATCCGAAGCAAATATTTATAAATGTTATTTTATAACTATTCAATCACTTTTATTTATGAAAATACAATATATATTGAACTTTTCTATAAATTTGCCCACGCAAACACGACTAAAACCTCTTTAATCACCCACTTAAAAGTGAATAAAGAGGTGATTGATCGTTTTTATTCATTCAGTCTTTACACCTTCTCCTGAGCCATGAGCAATTGGACACACACGGCTGAATAGCACAAGAGGAAACTAGACGATTTTAATAATGATCACTACATTGGGAATTGGACTTGCGGTTACTCTTGTTGCTACGATAGCCGCTTCCATCTTCATCGTACTCTTGAAAAAGCAAAATAACTCTTTAATTGAAGAATTGAAGAGTTACCGATTTTCCATGTCTAATTCAGATGTATCCATTTGGGAGATGGATCTCCAGACTCGTCAATTTCACCTAACCCACGGCAAAAGTCGCCTTCAACGTAATATATCGTCCACAGAATGTTACAACGCGCTTCATCCCGAATCCAAAGAGTTATACAACAAGGCGATCGAACGAATGATATCCGGAGTAAGCAAACGTGAATCCATTCCTCTTCATTTTATTCTTCCTGATGATTCACACGTGGTTTACATGTGCGACATGGGAGCTATCTACTCAGAGAATGGTGAAATCGAGAAATTAGTATGTACACATAGAGATATAACCGAGATCTTTTTTGCACACGACGAGCTTAGCAGAAATCTCCAACTGCTGAATCAAATATTCGAGAGTAGTCCCGCCGGAATGAACCTGATTGACAAAGAGGGGCGAATCATAAAGTATAACCATTCCTTCCGATTAATGACAGGATATTCGCTTGATGATTCGATGCTCAAAGAATATTCGTTTTTCGAAGATCCTAACATTCCCAACAAAGTAAAAGAACGCATCCGAAAGGGAGAAGACCTCAATCAACTAATCAAAGTGTATGCGCCCGACAATGCGCCTCTGAGTGAAAATGAAGTACCTAAAGATGAGTTTGGGAAATCAAAACATTACTTCAATCTTAACTCTGTCACTATCTTCAACAAGAAAGGGGAAATAGAGGGTTATCTTCATGTCATATCAGACATTACCGAAAGAATTCATCTGGAGAGAAGATACAAGGATCTATTCAAACAACGTGATCTTGTTTTATCAATGCTCCCTATCGGAGTTGAAATATACGACAAAGAGGGTTGGATGATCTATCAGAACAAAGAGAGCAAGGATATATTCGGGGAAGTTTTTGAGACTCCAAAGCTCAATCTATTTGAAAATCCCAACTTCAGCGAATCCAATCTGAATGACATTCGAGAAGGTAAACCGCTAAACTTCCAAATTACATGCGATTTCGATAAACAGCGAGAAACCAACTACAGCCAATCAATTTACTCGGGAGTAAAGGGACTAAGAATAAAACTGAGGGTGATACGCAGTTCAAAGGGAAAGATCATCTTCTATATCTTGGTTATTCGTGACATTACCGATAGCATCAAATCAAAGAAGCAAATTGAGGAGATGAATCTCAAGTTGAACATGGCGGCAAGCGGATCAAACATCACCTTGTGGGACTATAATCGACTTACCGATGATTTTGTCATCCACGTCGAAAATCCTACTGAAAAAGCAAAACCCGCGATGAAACAGTTTGCCCCCTTAATACTTCATCCGGACGATGCTGAAAGAGAACTCAATCTTCGAAATCAGATGAAATTGGGAACAAACACCTATTTTAATTTCGATATCAGGTACAAATTATTTCCCGACGAATCAGAATGGAGATACGGCACGATTGTGGGGCATCCTTATGAAATAGGAGAAGATGGGAAAGTAAATAAATATACCGGTTACCAGAAAGAGGTTACCGAATGGATTAAAGTCAACCAAGAACTCAAAGAGGCAAAGGAAAAGGCGGAACAATCTAACAAACTGAAATCGGCTTTCTTAGCCAATATGAGTCATGAAATACGCAATCCGTTGAATGCCATCATCGGATTTGCTGATATCGCCATGGATGCTGAAACTCAAGAGGAGAAAGCCGAGTACAAGAAAATAATTCAAAACAACAGCAATATACTTCTTAATCTTATCAACGACATACTGGATCTTTCAAAAATTGAAGCTGGCTACTGGCAACTGTCTCCCACTGAAATAAACATTTCAGACTTGCTCGAAGACGTAGTCGGAATGTTCTCGCTTCGGGTATCAACCAATCTAAAACTAATCAAATCTATCCCCTACTCCAGTTGTATAACCTACGATTTGGATAAACAAAGGGTAACTCAAGTACTTACCAACTTCGTATCAAATGCCATAAAATATACCCGGAAGGGAACTATAACAGTAGGATATAATGTGGTTGACAATGGTATTAAGTTCTTTGTATCCGACACCGGAATAGGAATCTCAGAGAAAAACAAGAATAAAGTCTTCCAACGTTTCCAAAAATTCGACACCGTAGCGCAGGGAACCGGATTGGGGCTCTCCATCTCTAAAGCAATCGTAGAAGCCATGGACGGAACTATTGGCTTTGAC
The DNA here is from genome assembly GCA_047972845.1 of Bacteroidales bacterium. Lineage (GTDB taxonomy): Bacteria > Bacteroidota > Bacteroidia > Bacteroidales > JBKEBB01 > JBKEBB01. The sequence goes on along the minus strand of JBKEBB010000194.1, from coordinate 1,851 downwards.
TCCGAACTCGGAAAAGGATCTACCTTCTGGGCATGGCTTCCATGTACAATAACCACACTAAACAACAAGGAGAGTGAGTCTGAAGAAAACAATGCCCTTTTTATGGAAGACCTCTTTTCCCCTCCTACCGAGAAAAAAAGATGCTCGATCTTGATAGCTGAAGACAACAACAGCAACTACCTGCTTATTTCCACCAAGATGAAAGAATACCATCTCACACGTGCTCACAACGGTGCAGAGGCGGTTGAGTTGGCCAAACAACATCGGTTCGACATCATTCTTATGGACCTTAGAATGCCAATAATGGATGGAATAACAGCAATCACCGAAATACGCAAATTCGACAAAGAGATACCTATTATCGCTATTACCGCGAACGCATTCGAAACCGATCGTAACAATGTAATGCAAGCGGGAGGCAATGATTTTGTAGCCAAACCTATTGAATGGGATAAGTTTTTTGAACTGATTCAGTCCTATTGCTAAACCTCTGCATTTATTGGCACAATTGACACCTTTTGGGAATAAACTCATTCTATAACTCTACTGTTCCTTTTTATTTCGCCTCAATCGTCCAAGTGAACTCTTCCCATATTATACGTGTTATTCAATCAATGATTCATTTATTAAACAACTGATTCACTAATCATAACATAATAATAGTATGAAAAAAATATATCATCCTGCCGATAGCCGAGGGTATGCCAACCATGGATGGTTAAAAACTCATCACACGTTCAGTTTTGCCAATTATTATAACCCTGAGCGAATGCATTTTGGTCGATTGCGAGTATTGAATGACGATGAAGTGGCGGGAGGAAAAGGATTTGGTACTCACCCCCACGACAACATGGAAATAATCACTATTCCGCTCGAAGGAGATCTTGAGCACCGCGACAGTATGGGTAACGGAGGAATCATCAAGTATGGAGATGTACAAGTAATGTCTGCCGGCACAGGAATTACCCACAGCGAATTCAACGCGAACAAAGATCGCTCAGTTAGACTTCTTCAGATATGGGTATTCCCCAATAAAAAGCAGGTGACCCCTCGATACGATCAACTCCACATTGCGAATTACGCCGTAAAAAATCAATTTCAACAGATCGTATCTCCAAATCCTGACGATGACGGAGTGTGGATACATCAAGATGCTTGGTTCTCTCTGGCCGATTTAGATAAAGGTGTTTCCAAAATCTACGATCTAAAAAAAGAGGGAAACGGAGTATATCTGTTTCTTATCAAAGGTAAAATCAAAGTGGGAGATCAACTGCTTGAGAGTAGGGACGGATTGGGTATATGGGAAACCAATCAGCTAACTATTGAAACTCACGAAGATTCTACGGTTCTCCTAATGGAAGTTCCCATGATATAATCTCGTATCGAAAATTGGAGTAAATACACATCCACATTAATGGCTTCCCACAAGGCCATTACCCCTCTTCAAAAAGGTCTGCTTCTTTTGCATAAAACGTCTATACGTTTTGTTTCAAAGGAGCAGACCTTTTGATGTAATGGAGCCGTTCTTTTTTGTGGAGTCGTTGAGTTGTTAATTTGTTAAGTCGGGTGGAAAGGAAATGGGGGAACCGTTGAATCGGGGAATCGTTTAATCGTGTAGGGGCGCATAGTTGCACCCAACAGCTATAACGCATGATAAGTATAAAAATGTTCCTTAGTCAACTTCATCAATATTGATATGGTGTGTGCCTAAATCAATTTGCCGATTTCCACGTTTGCTGGTTATTGGCTGAGAGGATCGGTCGATCATCTCTACATGAATCATCCCTTATATATAATAGGAATGCCGAACCGATTATTGCTCTCTCCACATCGGGCGCAACTATGCGCCCC
>JBKEBB010000169.1:0-16899 GCA_047972845.1 Bacteroidales bacterium | reverse complement strand
GCTCTGAAAGAGATGCCCGTAGGTTCTCGTTGGGCGAAAGTGATTCCCTTCCATCTCGGCTATGGCTCAAAAGCCGCCGGAACGATCAAACCCTTCTCAACCCTTATCTTCGATGTTCGTTTAGTAGGAATATCGTAGAACTATACATAATCCGCAGTGGGAAAAAAGATGATATTATACTGAAATAAAATCGTTCTTGATCTTTTCAATCAACTCTTCATCAATCCCTACTTCTTTTGCATACTCATCAAATCGGTAAACAGCACTACCCACTTTATCAATCAAGGATGAATATTCTTTAATATCGTTTTCTTGACCCACCTTCTCAAGATCATCGCGGGTAATATTCTCATTTTTCCCATTCACAGTCAATGAATGCCTATTGGTATAATCTGGGGCAGACAAATCGACACTGTAGGTCAGATCATATGCGGGAGACAATCTCCACTCACCATTTCTATCCATACAGAATGAAACGTTCTTGGAATGATCGTCCACATTACGAGCTATGACATTGAAAACCATTCGAAGAAATTGCTGCTCACTATCATGGTATGAAAGATTCAAACGACGGATTACACTAAAGATCTCCTCATAACTATCACATGATGGGGACATAGCAGCCAACGTCTGCAGATGAATCTTCTCATTTCCAATACGGTCAAACCGTTGTGTAAGGAAATGGGTAACTCCATGATACGTTCTCAACTCTGACGGCATCATCTCAATCCCAGCTTCCGAAGCCATTCGATAATAAACATATTCCAACTTGGCAAATGGATATACTGAGTTATCATCATACTTCAATATATAATGCTGAAAGCCTTCAGGAACGTTTCCTTGACCGGAGACAACTTCCCCTGTGGTTATATTTAGTGCGACAATCGCTTTGGGTCGTTTTCCTCCGGGAGATGAGCTAATTTTCACGAGATCCTGCCACAGAATAGAGTTCTCTTGATTCAATACGGTTGACTCTCTTTCATTTAGCACCTGCTTGGCAAACTCATACAATCCTTGCACATCGACCGAAAAAGCGGAATCTTCTCCCAATCGTTGAGCTGGTTCGTATTCCAATGCTCCCATCGCTCGACTACCAATAAAGGAAAGATGATCTACCGGATTGGTTTTGTTCACCGAGATATTATTGTCACGCAGCCATGCTTTGAACAGAGAATTTCCCCACTTATCGGGTAACGAATCGGCAATCATAGGCGGTAGTCCCTGATAAAGTTTGTCCTTATCTCCTGACCACGTCAGCTGCTTTTGGCTACGTGGAGAATGTACGGACATTGTTAAGGGGGCAATATCAATTCCTCTTTCCAGAAATGAAGGTTCATATTCAAAAATAGCCACTTTGGCTTTGTTATCCCACATAAGATAACCAACATCCATCCCCCATATCTTGACTTTAAGCGCATTGGTTTCCATAGCTTATTTTTTATTCTGTTTCATAAATACAGCGCGAGGACTTACTGGTAGTTCAGGTAATAGTTTCTCTATCTCCTCCAAACAATCTATGGCTCGAAGTAATTTAATGAGTGAAGAGAGGGTGATTCCAATAGAAGATCCATTTTCAAACGAACTTATGGTAAATACACTCAGTCCTGATTTTAACGAAACCTCTTTTTGAGTATATCCCATACGTTTTCGGTAGTCACTAAACCGTCGTCCCAATTGTCGGATAATTTCACTACCGGATTGTTCATACAATTGACTATACATACCCTATGTTTTTCTTGCAAATATAGATATATCTATACTAATAATCAAATATGTACTTAAATATAGATATATCTATATCATATAGTACTAAAAAAGAGCAATAGAAGTCAATCCATCTCAGATGGATACGCCTGAGGCAGATCGATTGCCATGTTGTAATTATAGTATCTATGCTGTTTGTAATTGACATAGCCCTCATCCAATTTTTTAAAACCCAACTTTGTATAAAACGTTGCATTGACGGCAAGCTGGGTGGTCAACCCCATGATCGTGGCTTTGGGATTCCGACTTAATTCTCGGATCACCTGCCGAACCACATACGATCCGAGTCCGTAACCTTGATACTCCTTCTTAATGACCAACGTTGACAAGTAATAATACTCCTTTGCTTGGATGGATTGATCCAACGTCGATTTATTACAGCGATCCAACCCCTTCATTCGTATCAAGGGAGTAAATCCGAATTTTGAAACAAACCCAAATAATCCGAGTTTGCAATAGACAGCCCAATTATTCCCAACACCTTCAGGCGGAACGATCGTAAAGGTGCCGATAATTTCATTCGTGCCCTTTACTTTTACCACACGTGTCAATGTTTGTTTCTGGTTGTGAATGATCAGATTGGATTTGAACAACCACAACAACCCCTCTTCGCGCTGATTGTCATTTAGGAACACCAGCTTATACGCCGAATTGACAATAAAGGCCTCCATGAGGATGTTTGCCACCAGATCAATTTCGGAAGGTTGCATTTTTTCGATAGATATATCAATCATACTACTCTTGGTAAAAAACAATTATCGCAAAGGTAGAATCTTTTTAGTATGTGTCAAGTAAGATTGAATTCTTGCGTACCCATAAATCGCGGTAGAATATGCGGAGTCGCCTGATTGGATGTAAAACAAAAATGGGTGGCACATGCGAAGAATCACATGTCGCCACCCATTATTATAGTTTCAAAAGATTGGTGGAATCAAAAACATTAAGACTATCCCTTTCCGCCACGATATTTTTTACCTACCGAGCCTTTAGGGGTTGATCCCGGAGATGTGCCATTGGATGTGGCGGTACAAATACCCGCACCGTTTACCTCTCCTTTACGGCCTTTGTTTTGTCCCATTTTTTGTGCATTCGTATCACCGCCATTTCCATTTCCATTCTTTCCCTTCTTCGTTTTATAGGCTTTCCCATTCTGGAAAGGTAACTTAATAATGGCATCGTACTCTTCCGCTGACAAATAGATGGAGGTGTAAATACCGTCACGGACAAAGATTTGGCGAATTGCCGCCTTCAGGTGATTGGTGGAGGCTTTAATCATATTCTCAATAAGCAGGGAGAGGTTTGCGTTCGTGATTTGGCTCTGCACCATTTTATAGGCAAATAGATCCCGATCTTCAACGAAAGCCATTGTTTGAAACGCCTCCAGCATTGTTTCACTCTTGAGTGCCAATTCATCATACAATGCCTGACGGGTTGAATCTTGGAATACACCCGGAGCACTCATCGCAGGATAACTGATCTCATAATAATCCAATACAGTCTCGATAGCCGCGATATGTGATTCTTCAGCTTTGCTTATTCGTTGAATTTGTGGAGCAGTTGGATAACGTGTCCAAAAATATGCGTAGAGATCACGAGCTAACTTTTCATCCTCACGCATGGCGTATAGAAACTCAATCTCATCGGCAGTAAGAGGGGATGTGGCGTCTAAGACAGGAACAACATTTGCTCTTGTCATACTACTAACCCCCTCGGCATCGACACTAAGAAGTGAGAGTGAGGTCTCACCTTCGGGAATAAAATTATCTGATTTGGTGCACGAGATGAGAGCAAAGAATCCTATAAGAACGGCTGCAAAAAGAGTTGTTTTCATTGTCGTTTGTTTTGAGTTAATAAATACTTCTGATTCATTAACCGCACGAATCACCATTTACCCTACCAGATAAATTCAAAAAACAACATCGGAGTAAATGGCATGGCACCCGTATAAAGAGTTATCGGGTCATTTTTACTTTGATGAGTAAAGCTATACTTCAAGTTTTGCGTATTGAAAAGATTGATCAAGGAGATTCCTGCTTGCAACTGAACCTCTTTCAATCGCAAACGATAAGTGGCCGAGATATCAAATCGGCTATACGGTTGTCCGGTATCTATGAGACTATCGACATTTTTTCCATTTCCATTTCCATTTCCATTCCCTTTACCCTGATTTCCATATAAATCGAGAAGTGTAAATCCACTTCCATAGACATAGTTGGCCGAGAAAACAAATGGCTTCAAGTTCAAAAGAGTCCCTACCTTCGCTTCGTGGCCTGTTTCCACCCCTCGAACATCGGAAAGCGAGTATGATCCGAAAAGAGTTCCTTTCGGAAAGTCGTATGTAAGAAATAGATCTCCACCGTAAAGATCAACATCTGTCGTAACAATGGATTTATCCACGATTCGGAGAGCGTTTTTGGTATTCTTAATGTATCCCTCGATGGTAGCCGAGAAGCCCGATGGGGAGCGATAGAATATGCCCGCGACTGTGTGCATAGACTTTAGGTGATCGCTTATTCCCCAAATCAATGTTTTAGTATTGACAGGCAATCGATTCAGGTATTGGTTGTACAATCCCCAAGATGCGGTGGCGATAAATTGTTCGGCAAAAGAATAGCTTGCTGAGAATCGAGGTTGAAGATTTATAGATCCGGGCAACAGATCGGTACGCAAACCAACATTTATGAGTAGATTTCCTGCAGTAAAACGGTCAGATAGATATATGGATGGCTTAAATAATGATTGTTTGTCAGCCACGTATTGATCAAACTCCACCCCCGCTTCCAGTCGATTGTTTTTCAACGACAGGTGATGAGATAGCTTGAACGATACGTCTTGTGCCAGATTGGGAATACTATCAGTAATATCAATTCGAGAATAGGAGAATGAGACTCGGGATTGAGATTTTTCACTCCACACTTTATCATACGACGCCGAAGCTCCTATTTGTCTGCTATTTAGATTTCCGGCAATGGTATCTCCTTTGGTTGGTTCGGCGGTAAAGCCAAACCGATCATCGGCCCCGTATAGAGCGATTCTGTATGAGTCGTTTTCAAAAGCCGTTCCAGAGAGATTCAGATTGAGATCCGTAAACGAATAGGCAGGGGTTACAAACATTTCGATCGGTTGTTTATCCAACCCTTGACCTTTCCCTTTGGATGTAGTAGGGCGCCGACCATTATACGGATTCAGAAGTTCACTCTGGTACAGATCATAGAAAGTGCGGCGAAAAGCAACAGACAAAGCCGCTCGTTTAGAGACGGGGGTACTTGCGAATAGATTCGCGGTAAGGGTGCTGATTGTTGCCTTTACAGAAGGACGGAGAGTTTCGGGATCAATCCCTGAGATTTCGGCGATTGCACCAATTTGATTACCATACCGAGCTTCGTACCCCCCCTTCATCAATTTGATCCTTTTGACCAAATAGGGATTGATAAAACTGATATTATCATTAAACCCTCGCATACCAAACAGAGGAATCCCATCAAAAACAATACGACTCTCGCCCGCGGTACTTCCCCAAACAATAAGCTCGTCAGACGGTTCTCCCACAGCTCTCACTCCCGGCATCATCCGCAATAGATTGAATACTGAGTTATCTCCACTTCCGGGAACAAATCGGGCCGCCCGATGATCCATTACCACTTCTGCCGAAGCCGATCCCGTTTTAGGAGAGTAGGACGGAAGAGGCGCGGAGATAACAATTTCACCTATTTGGATCGTACTTATCTCAGGCAACTCTTCTTGCACGGGCTTAAACTCCGTTTTGGGTATTCTCGTTTTTTTCTCGGGAGATGGTAAAGAGATCGGTCTTGATACAATTACAAAGACATCGCCGATCCGCTGACATTCAAAAGGCTTATCGGAAAGGATGAAATCAAGGGCTTGTTGAGGTGAGGAGAAGGTCTTTTTAATAGAGACCTTGTATTTCGAAAGGGCCCGAGTATCAAAAGAAACTTCAACTCCCAGTCGATTGATCACTTTGTCCAACGGTTCGTTCAACGCGACAACCCGCAACTCTTGTGAAAAAGTTGCGGTAAGGGCTGCAAACAGCATAAACAGTATAACAAAAGAGGTTCTAATCAATCTATTTAATTGTCAACGTTAGTCCGAACGGTTTTCCTATAATTAGAAGCACCTCCCGCGGATTCTTTTCTCTTGAGAAATTACCGGTATAATAATAATCCATATTTGCGGGGCAATCCACAGTAATATTATATTGACGTTCGATCTCTCTCACCACGTCGGAAAGCGGAGTATTTTCAAAATAAAAGATCCCATTAGTCCAACCTACACTCATCGCCGGATTCGAGGAGGTCGATTCGACCAATTGATCACCTTGCAGTACCACCTGTTTATTGGGCGTAAGAACAGTAGACTCTTCACCCGCTGCCACTTTTACTTGTCCGGTCTTACAGAAAACCTTAAACTGGTTTTCTCTTGAAAAGACATTAAAGGATGTTCCCAAGACAGTTACCAATCCATTCGATGTTTTAATGGCAAAGCGACTTCCTTTTGTCACTTCAAAAAAAGCCTCTCCCATCAGTTCAACTTCTCTGGAGATCGACCACCAATAGGGTTTGAAACGGAGCTTGCTATCTGAATTCATCTTCACTTCAGATCCGTCTGGGAGTTCCATAGATAGGTACTCGCCACGAGAAACAATTACGTTGGCGGTATGAAAGAAGGCATATATCGGTAAAGAAAGAATTACCAGAATAACAGCAGCAGCGGCATACAATACCCATCGGTTATTTTCGAATGGCCGCAACCGAGGAATATCTTCCAGAGCATCGAACCGTTCGGCCCATATCTGCTCCTTGCTCTTATTCCACTTCGGAGTAATTTTTATGTTGTTGCTATCCATATCAATAGGTATATCAATTTTGACTTAAGAAGTTGCAGAGCCTGACTCATACGTTTCTCCACCGCTTTGACACTCAATCCCAATCGCTCGGCAATCTCCTGATATTTCATCGATTCCTCTCTACTCATCAGAAAAACCTCTCTCACTCCTTCGTTCATTTGCCGCAAAGCGTTCGCGTATCTTTTTGACAACTCCTCAAACTGTAATTGCTCATGAGGCGAAATAGAAAGGTTGTCAGATTGCATATTACGTGAAAAATCAAGACGAACATCCTGTTTACGGTAATGACTCACCACCATATCCGATGCCATTTTATAGAGTAATGACTTCACATTGGTCAACTCCAGCCTGTGCCGCCTTTCCCATAATTGCATAAAAACATCTTGCGCGATGTCCTCTGCAACCATCTCATCTGATGTTCGGTAATAGATAAACGAACGTATCGGATCAAAATAGCTGTCAAATATATTCCGGAACTGTTCCTTGTCCATTCTACACTCAATATACCGCATTAAAACGTCTTTACCCTACCAAAGAAGTTGTAAGCGATAGTAATACAGATTACGATTTGTCTTTGCACTTTCACGTTCACCAACAATAAAGCCCGAATTATGGATAGGGAATGTATAATTCCGGTTGCCAAAATTAAAAATAAAATCGTCATATCTATCTTTATTCTCATCTTGAATAGAATTTCACTTGACTAATCAAGTAAGAATTTTGCCTCTACAAATATGAATAATCTTTCTTAGCCGAATACGGAATGGGGAGAGAAATGAAGAGTTTATTGAATAGCTGACATTCCAAGTGAATACCTAAGAAGGAACTATTCGACCACAAAAACAGAATCGCACTGAGCGGCCACCTCGGGGTGGTGGGTGATAAAAAGAAGAGATCGACCGTTGAGTTCCCGTCTGAGATTGGACAGAAAGAGGCGTTCGGTTTCTGGATCGAGGGCGGAAGTGGCTTCGTCGAGCAATATGATTTTTCCGGGACGAAGGAGCGATCGGGCAATCGTGATCCGTTGCGCCTCCCCTTCCGAGAGTCCGAAACCACCCTCGCCTACCACCGTATCCAATCCTTCAGGCAAACGTAACACAAAAGAAGCCGATGCGGTCTCAAGTGCATGCATCAACCTATCGTCGTCGGCTAATGGGTCGCCCACCAAGAGATTTTCGCGAATGGTACCACTAAAAAGCAGATTTTCCTGTGGCACATAGACAAAATTAGAGCGAGTAGCTGCCGATACCGGAACCCGTTGATCGCCATGCACCAACTCGACCGTTCCTTCACTGGGTTTGATCAATGCCAGAATCATCCGTATCAATGTGGTCTTTCCAGCCCCACTCTCACCCATTATCGCCACCATGGTGCCAGGAGAAAGGGTAAACGAAAGATGATCGATCACAGGCTTACGATCACCTGGATAGGCAAAACACAATCCATCAATCACCAACGAGATAGGATTATCAAAATGAATCCTCTTCTCTTTAGCTTCCCGTTTTAATTGTATAATTCCTGAGAGTCGATCAGCGGCTGTTCGGGCCGATATGAGTCCGGGCATCAATCGTGTCAGTTCAGCCAAAGGACGCTGAATACGTCCGACGAGTTGCAGAAAAGCGGTGAGTGTTCCGAACGTGATCGTGTTGGAAGCAATTCCATACGCTCCACGAATAAACGCGATAAGATACCCTCCTTGAAAGGCTAATCCGGTAACGGCACGAGCAAAAAGGGAGACTTTACTCTTACGGTCAACACTCTCGTATAGGTCGGTTTGAAGAATGCCCAAGCGCTCCAACTCATCCTCCTGGCGTTCGAACGTACGAATGACCACTTGGTTGATCAGACTCTCCTCCACATGGGAGGTAATGGTGCTTTCTCGCTCTTTGACCTCACGAGTATATCTTTTCATAGGGAGATAGTACAGTCGGCTCAAGAGCAGAAGGAAAGGTATTGCCACGGTAAGTATCAGCGCGAGACGCCAATCGAGTAGATAGAAGAAAACAAGGGCACCGAGAAGCTGAACAGAAGCAGTGATAACAAGGGGAAGGGCTGAAGTAAGGAGTTTAACCAGGTCGTCGGTATCTCTAATGAGACGTGTGAGCATATCTCCTCGGTTGAAGGTGGACAAATGATGCCACTCCACATACAGTAAATGAGCAAAGAGCGTATGGCGCACCCGATTGCCTAACTTCACCTCGGTAAGATTGGTGATTCGAACCTCTGCCGCACGAAGTGCGATCTGAAGTACAATCTGCCCTCCCAATAAAGAGGCCCACATCATAAAAGAGCCTTGATGATCGCCGGTTGCAATATCAACGAGCGTTTTGGACGACCATACAAACAGAAGTGTGAGCATCACATCGAGCAAGCCGATTGCCACAATCGCGATAAGGGAGTAGCGTACCCCACGGGTGATTTGTAGAAGAAAACGAATCATACCGATCCTCTCATTGTTATTTTTATACGGTTATATAGCTTCAAAAAGGGCATGACAAGAATATGAGAAGGAGCAACGGAAGCCATGGTAATCGTGCGGACTAAGTTTCGTTTGAACGAATGCCATCGGCCGCTCCAAACACCCGAAGGACGTCTTTTCCCTGGACGATGCTGTCCGAAGTTTCCTCCTCGAAGCACATCAACCATCACTTTGTCTATCAATTGGGTATCAGACGAGAGAGGAAACGGAAAAAGGTCGGGAGAAGCCCCCAAATAGCGAACAGTCGCAGCGGCAAAGAGGGACGCTGGCTGCAATAAATCGAGCTCATCAAAAAGGCGATACAATGACTCCTTGTCAATTACATCCTGATATCGAAACAACAACAAGAGCCAATCGCTCAATTGACGGGTACTCACACCTGCATGTTTGAAATGGTGGAAGAGATGGATAAAGAGATAGCCGGCATTAAACGTAGGAGGCAATAATTTCACCTCGGTATTGCCGATCAAGGCTGTTTCCCAACCATCCAGATCTATCAAGCGGGAAACCTCCGCTTGAAAGTATTTATTGTATCTGTTGCTGTCAAACGAAGCCATTTTTCTGTGGTTTTCAATATGTACCTTACCAATATTAAAACCAAGATGTTTCATCGACTCCGGCTCCTGCGGATATTCCTTTTCAATTACCCACTTCTTTGCCCGTTCGTAATCTCCTTTGCGGTAAAAGAAGAGATCCAAATCGCCAGGAGTGCGATGAAGGGGATGAGAATAGTTGAGTGCTACTCCCTGTCCCTTTAAAAGAATAAAAGGGGTGTCGATGGATTTATACTCTTCACTAATATGAGCTAGCGTGTCGTTGAGACGACGATTGGCCGCCTCCACCTTTTCAGTATGCAAGGAGAGTTTTAATAAAAACGAAAGGGGCGGCTGACACGCTTGGGGTAAAGCCAAAATAGCCGGTGATATAAAAGCTGATGTACGCTGGTCGGATGCAAGGGAGTAAATCTGCTCCCATATTTCAGGAGGAAGATCAACAAAAGAGTCTGCTTCGGTAGGCGATCCCCACAGAGCAGATTTCAACAACTCTAAATAGAGAATTTCGTAACGGATCATTCGATTATATTTTCCCGAGTCAGTTTTTCAATCAACTTCTCCACATCCAAACGTGCTCTTTGATGATCGATTCCATACTGCTCCATAAGCAACGCACTCCATTGCTCCACATCAAAGGGTTGATGATCGGTATTCTTCAGCAGAAAGGCTGCGGTGGGATTCAACACGATAACTCGTGAGAAATTCAATCCCGAAGGATCGTTGGATACAATCACCTCTTCATTCCCTACTTTTCGTACTTTAAATTGCTCTTTAATTCTCATAACTCGTTTTCAAAAATTGGCTGTTAAGTGCTGTGGAAAAAGAAGAGAATAATACAATCCAATTGAGATCAACTATTTTCAGTCTCCTTTCCTCGATTATAAAGATAGTATATTTTCAGTAATACCCTACGTAGAAGTGGAGATGAAGGCCAAAGATAAGAAAAAAGAGTCCAACGCAAGGATCCTTTTTTGATTTTCTTTCCTTTGCGAACAATTGCTACCACCTCGGCTATCACATCACTTCGGCTACACTGTTCGGTGAGCACCAGATTACCATCTCCTCTCAATGTAACAATCTCACCATCTACTCGTAATACTCGGTGTGCCACCTGTCGATCTGTTCCAATCTCAGCGAGTAATATTGATCCGCGACGAAAAGAACATTCACATGGCATGCTCAAAATAATTTCATCTCGTCCAGCTACAATAAAAGGGGTCATACTCTCTCCTTTGGGTTTTATCCGAAGAGTCAATCCTTCCGCGATCTCCTCTTTCACTGCATTGAAGAAATCTTTATTTGTCAAAAGAATGGTATTTTTCATGCAATTATCTTTCATTTCTTTAGGTTGAACGATTACTACAATACGGTTTCCGACAACATCACCGCTCCTTTGTCAGGAAGACAATCGAGGCGATACACAGGGATTACTCCCGTCAGTTGTGCTATATTATCAAATAAAAGATCTCGATGCCTACGGTCGGAACGAAGAATTCCGGCCGATTGAAACACCGCGGTAAAAGCATCCATCCCTCGCAACTGTGTAAGAATATTCTTCGGATGCTGATAAAGTCTCACAATAGCAGACACCTTTGCCGAGACATTTCGATAACAGGGGGTTTTGCCACTCCAGGGAGTTCCAAACACCCACACTTCCCCATCATCCATGATTCGTAAAACCGGCTCATCGTCATTGAGCAGACTACACTCCGCCACATAATCCTGCCATAATCTCGCGTGGGTACTTTTCCCAGTTCCGCTTTTTCCGAGAAAGAGAATTGCTTTGCCTTCCTTTTCGATGACAGATGCATGTAGCTTTACAGTCTTTAATGGGGTCGAAGCCAATGTAAAAGCAATCATAACAAAGCTGTTGAGGTAAGTGGCTTCCGATTCCAACGTCATTGTCAGATCGGTCTCCACTCTACTGAAGTCTGATAGGAAGCGGAGGTGATAACTCACCTCCCCACGACTCATCCGAATAATCGTCTCTTCCTCATTTTCAAAAACGGTGTAGCGGTTGGGTAGCCGACTGAATTGCTCTACCGATATCATCCCGTCGCAATGGATTGTATGATTGCCCTCCAACCGAAACAACACATTGCATTCTTCTTCATCTAGCTCCGTATAGAATGGAGCAAAAGAAGGCAGCAATTCATTGGTGCGTTTCTTTGAAAAGGTCTCAATTTCTACTCCATGTCCGGCTATCGTGTAGCGCAATCTCTCCATCATAATCAATCTAATTATATTCAAATGCTATATACACTCTCCAAATATAATCAACTTTCATTTCATATTCGTTTTCCATTACTAAAATGGATCCTTCTATGGGCAATAGGCGACGGGCTAAGAATAAGTAAGTCGTGAATAGTAAGAAGTAAGTGGTAAGAGACCTATCAAAAAAAACTACTCACCATTTACAATTTACCCCCTCACTTTTCGTTGCCCGTCACCTCCCCCTACGATACTTTATTCATTCTTTCCAATGCGTGTTGTTCCGCTTGTATCGGTAAATACGGCATAGGCCGTTCCAGCCATCACTAGTACCACGGGAACTGTTCCTGGTTTCACCACAAATTCATCTATGATCATCTCATCAGGTCCGAGTTTAGCAAAGAATTTACCCTCCGCCGAGGTAATACCACCCAATCCTCTCACATCGGGAATCACCACCAACGTACCGGGATTCTGATAATTGTTTGAAATCGCGGTTGTTACATTTTGTACACTTGTGAAAGAGATACTGGCTCCACTTACTGAAAGTGCTGCCGATTGATTTACGCCACCAGCCTTATAAAATCCAATTATATTGGTTCCGTCAAAATCCAAATCGAAAATATCTTCTTGGTCAGACTTATAAGTGCCTGATGTAGATCCGCTCGCGCCTCCACTTGACATCACACTAACGTAATAATACGTATCATTGCCTCCCATCCATTTATAGTAATTTCTATGATGTGCCATGATGTAGTACTGTCCGACTGCATCTACAGCTATACGTGAGCCTTTCAAATAATAATCAGCTCCACCGCTACCACCACCATAATCCTCATAATAACCATTCCATATCAGTGTTTTTACGAAAGATCCAGTACTATTTACAGCATACATGATATCTTGACTATCCGTATAATTACCCACATTTCCTCTTGTATCCGTATAAGTAATATGTGCATAGCCGTTTCCATCCACTGCAATATCTGACATTGAACATGTACCTGCATTATTTGATTCAATATATACCGCATCGCTCCATGTTCCTCCACTTCGGGTACGATAGGCTATTTTTCCGTCCAACGTAGTATAGACCACATGTGGATTATCATCTCCGTCTATCGCCACACGTGGATCACTACCTCTTCCCACCAACACTTCGCCCGTCCACACGCCCGGTTCCTTCGCCTCGTTGTAGTAGATCGAATCCGATCTCAAATAGGTCATACCCAAGAAATCGGTTCCACTGCCCGCATGTCGCAGATTTCCCGTTAAAGTCAAATCCTTTAGCTCCGGAGGAAGGGTAAACGTGGAGTCGGTAAACATAAGAGCGTCACCATCCCACATCGCGTAGAAATAATAACTCTTTCCCGTTGAAAGGGCTGAACTGCGAGCCGGTTTGCTGTTGTCGCTCGTCACGCGAACGGCATTCCATCCGTCGCGAATCTCCAAGCTTAACTCAGGCCATACAGCAGTCGGGAGTGGCGGGAACCATCCCCAAATAGAGAGCGTTTCTCCTGAAGGCAGATTGCTTTCCGGTGCTATGAATGACAAATAGTCCCCGGCTGATCCTGTGCCTTGAAACGCGTCATTGACCAGATCGTAACTACCACCTCCGGTATTATTATAGGCCCAATTTCCGCCACTGGCAGAAACGAGACGTAACGATCCAAGATCATTCATCGCTACTGAATTTTCATTCTTCAATGTAATACAAAATAGAGCACCTATATGACGAAAGGTCACACTTACTTGCGGATTGCTTGTCTGTATTCCCAACGAAGAGAAGATCAGCATCGCGTCTTCCCGGTCTGACAGAGACGACAACGATCCAGGTCCTCCTATACCCGGAAGCACGGCGATTGTAGGATCGTCATTCGACAAACCATTACCACCATACACACCGTATAGATCGAACGTACCCTCCGTAATTCCGTCGGGGATTCCGATCGTAAACGAGGCCTTCTTGCCATCGGGCGAGATACTGCTTACGGATGCCATGCTTTTCACTTTTCGGATGCCTTGCACAAAGCAGAGTTCCAATACATCGCCCATTTCCCAGGCCATATCGATTCGTTTGCCCACCTGCGTCAAGGCGATACGGGTGGTAGGTCCGTCACTTGGCATCTCTGCCGACAAGGTAAGGGTGCGGTTGCCCACCGCGGGAGTACCCGGATTCTTCTCCGGTTGATGGCCCAACAGACTCTCTTTCTCACATCCTGCCACAAAAAGCAGAAGGGAGGCCATCACGAGGGTTGATAAAATAGATGTTTTCATCGTTGAATTAATTGAATGTTTAACTTACTTAATAGACCTCCTCACAATACTAATAATCTTCTTCTCCAAAATAGAGTCCGTCCAAGCTGCCACTACCGGCAAGAATGTTCTGTTCAAACTCAATCTCCACCACCTCGATGTCGGGAGAGAGATAGAGATCCTCTTTCTTTGATTGGTTTTCTGTCGCTTTCATAATCGTAGGTATTAAAACATTAAGGAATCCACTATAATATTGATAACTCATTAGTTCAATTATTATCTGAGTTAATAGGTGACTGGAAAGAAAAGTGAGTGGTAATTAGTAAGTAGTTAGTAGTAAGTTGTTTTTTACTATTTACTATTTACTATTTAATATTTACTATTTACTATTTACTATTTACTATTTACTATTTACTATTTACTATTTACTATTTACTAATTACTTTTCACTACTTACTATTCACTAAATACTACTTACTATTCATTCTTTCCAATACGTGTTGTTCCGCTTGTATCGGTAAATACGGCATAGGCAGTTCCAGCCATCACTAACACCACGGGAACAGTACCCTCTTTCACCACAAATTCATCGATAATCATTTCATCGGTTCCAAGTTTAGCAAAGAATTTTCCTTCCGCTGAGGTAGTACCGCCCAATCCTCTGATCCCAGCAGCCCCCACTATAGTTGCCGGATTCAGATAGGTATTGGAGATCGGAGTAGCCACATGTATCGTGTCTGCAAAAGAGACACTGGCATCACTTATCGTGAGTGCGGCGGTTTGGTTTACTCCACCAGCCTTATAAAAGGAGATCACGTTGGTACCGTCAAACCCGAGGTCGTAGATATCCTCACTATCAGTCCCCAAAGTACCACCAATAGACCCATTAGCGTTACCCGACTCCACAGCTACATAATAGCTATCCGTTGAAACACCTGATCTCACCAAAGAGGTTTTATTGTGAGTTATAATAAAGGGGCGTCCTAATCCATTTAATGCAATCCGAGATCCTTTGGTGAAATACATTCCAAATCCATTGGAACCATCTCCATATGAATCATAATATCCATGCCAAATGGTAGATTTGATAAAATGGCCGCTACTGTTCTCCGCATACATGATATCCTCGGTATCTGCATAATATTCTCCTATATACCCTTGAGAATCGGTATAGGTCACATGGGCATATCCACTACCATCCACTTCTATGTCCGGATAATAACATATTCCGGAATAATTGGTTTGAATATATACCGCATCGCTCCACGTTCCTCCGCTACGGGTACGGTAGGCTATTTTTCCGTCCGTTGTGGTATAAACCACATGCGGGTTATCATCTCCGTCTATCGCCACCCGTGGGTCACTTCCCGCTCCCATCAACACTTCGCCTGTCCACACGCCCGGCTCCTTCGCCTCATTGTAGTAAATCGATCCCGATTTCAAATAGACCATACCCAAGAAATCGGTTCCACTATCCGCATGACGCAGATCGCCCGTCAAAGTCAAATCCTTTAGCTCCGGAGGAAGGGTAAACGTGGAGTCGGTAAACATAAGCTTATCTCCGTCCCACATCGCGTAGAAATAATAACTCTTTCCCATCGAAAGGGCTGAACTGCGAGCCGGTTTGCTGTTGTCGCTCGTCACGCGAACAGCATTCCATCCGTCGCGTATCTCCAAACTTAATTCCGGCCATTGAGATGTTGGGAGAGGCGGATACCATCCCCAAATAGAGAGAGTCTCACCTGAAGCCAGAGTGCTTACCGGAGAGATAAACGAGAGATAACTTCCTGACTCTCCCGTAGATTGAAACGCGTCATCGACCAGATCGTAGCTGCCTCCGCCACTGAAGTTGTAGGCCCAAGTTTGGCTGGCATCTGACACAAGACGTAACGATCCAAGATCATTCATCGCCACCTCATTATTGTTCTTCAGCTTGATGCAGAACAGAGCTCCTAAATGGCGAAAAGTAACACTCACCTGTGGAGCACTCGTCTGTATTCCCAACGAAGAGAAGATCAGCATCGCGTCTTCCCGGTCTGACAGAGACGATAACGATCCCGGTCCTCCTATACCCGGAAGCAACGCGACGGTAGGATCATCATTCGACAGACCGTTACCACCATACACACCATACAGATCGAACGTGCCCTCTTCAATTCCGATGGGGATTCCGATCGTAAACGAGGCCTTCTTGCCATCGGGCGAGATACCGCTTACGGATGCCATACTTCTCACTTTTCGTATGCCTTGTACAAAGCAAAGTTCCAATACATCGCCCATTTCCCAGTCCATATCGATTCGTTTGCCCACTTGCGTCAAGGCGATACGGGTGGTAGGTCCTTCACTAGGCATCACTGCCGACAAGGTAAGGGTGCGGCTTCCTGCCGCGGGAGTCCCCGGATTCTTCTCCGGTTGATGGCCCAACAGACTTTCTTTTTCACATCCTGCCACAAAAAGCAGAAGAGAAGCTATCACGAGGGTTGATAAAATAGATGTTTTCATCGTCGTAATTAATTAGGGGGATTTTTAATTTAGTCTCGTGATACATTAATAATCTTCTTCTCCAAAATAGAGACCGTCCAAGCTGCCACTGCCCGCAAGGATGTTCTGTTCAAACTCAATCTCCACCACCTCGATGTCGGGAGAAAGATAGTCACTCTGATTCTTTGATTGGTTTTCTGTCGCTTTCATAATTATAGGTATTAAAATATAGGGGGATAAGAAACTCAGAATAGAAACTTACAGTAACCTTTTTATAGGGAATAGTTGGA
>JBKEBB010000274.1:0-18034 GCA_047972845.1 Bacteroidales bacterium | reverse complement strand
ATGGCTATGCTTTTGATCATCATGAAATAATCTTTCTCACGAGGGCCATACACCCCTGTGGGTCTCAATATCGTAAACGGGAAATCGGGACGCGATTGTATGAACGCTTCTCCTTTTAGTTTACTCTTACCATATTCGGTCGTGGGGTTCGGAGTATCGGTCAATCGAAGAGGATTTCTCCCGGTTTCATCGCCCAATCCATACGCCGCAAGACTGCTTATATAGATAAATTGCCGGGGAACCATATCCATCGACTCCAACGCTTCCACAAAGTTCTTCACAAAACGGTAGTTCACCCGATCGAAATCGCCTTTCCTGTTCTCCTTCGTCAGTCCCAGATTATGAACGATATAATCCCATCCCCCAAACGCCTCTTTTGCCTCCTTCAACTGCTTCTTCAACATCTCCGGATTAGAGAAATTCAGATCAATAAACTCAATGGTCGGATCGGAAAGGTATTCCCTATTAGTTGTCGCACGAACTCCCGCCCATGTACGATATCCCCTCTTCAGCGCCTCTTCAACAATAAATCCACCGACAAATCCGCCGGCACCTGTGATCAATATATTCATCTCTTACCAACTGTATTCAATTTCTATTCCTTCTCCTTTACCGGTTCCACGTGTATGGCAATATGTGTTTCAGACCCATATCTTGAACGGAGCTCTCGTTTTAATCGCGAAGATATATCATGTGCTTCTGTCACTCTCATCATGGGATCCACACAGATGTGTACCTCTATGGCAATACGTGTGCCAATCGAACGAGTCCGCAATTTATGCATAGACTCCACACCCTTTGTGGCAAGAATGACCGAACATATCTCTTTCTGCTTGTCGGTTGGAAGAGCTCGTTCGAGCAACTCATCAATACCGGGGATCAACATTTTCACAGCGATCTTTAATATAAAAAGACTCACAATACACGCCGCTATCGGGTCAAAAATCCGCCACGAATCGCCCAACATGATAGCTCCTCCGATCCCCAAACCTGTTCCTATTGAAGAAAAGGCATCCGATCGATGGTGCCACGCATTGGCAATGACTGAGGGACTGTTGATTCGTTTTCCCACTATGATGGTGTACTGATAGAGAATCTCTTTCGACACAATGGAGATAATAGCCGCATAGAGCGCTATATAATCTGGTTTATCGAGCAATTCTCCATGCATAGCACTCCAAATTTTGGAACCGCCTTCCCACAACAACCCTCCACCCACAGCCATAAGCATGAGGCTGATGATTGTGGTGGCCAAAGTTTCAAATTTACCATGCCCATACGGATGATCATCGTCAATGGGCTTCGATGAGAGATTGACAAACAGCAGCACAACGGCATCGCTGATCAGATCACTGAGCGAATGCACAGCATCGGCCAGCATGGCACTACTTCGCCCTACGACTCCCGCTACCAATTTAAGAGCTACCAACAACAAGTTGACCACTGCTCCAATGATAGTAATTCGAAAGATGTCCTGCTTTCTCTCTCTCATTTCCTTAATTGAATCATCAACAAAAAACGCGTCTCTTTTCCTTTCTAATCCGACTATCGTTGTGAATCGTTGAGTGTAACTACTCTGATTCCATAATCAGCCAACGGTTTTTCTTCGTCAAACGTGAGTGTGATCGTACGCGTTTGTCCCGGAGCCATGTCGAAATATCCATCCGATGGATTCTGTTGAGTGGATTCCGCCTCAAACAACACTGCCTTCAACATCGTCTTGGCGGTCAACGTAGCTTCCACCTGTTTTCCCTTTTGCTCATAAGTCACTTCAAATTTCGCTTCGGGCCATTCGATCATCTTGTAAGGGAGGAAGAAGAAAAACAGTTGCTCATTTTTCCCATCCACCTTATAATCTACTTTCATATACACCTTTTTGGGATCGGCTCCTTGAAGCAGTTCGGCATAGGGTCTGCCATCCAATTTCACCGAACTGTTTGCCGGAATGGTAAACGAGTTGCTCGCGCTCCACAATTCATTTCCGTCAAATCCACACAGTGATGCCGTGTATGTTCCCTTCTTCTCCTCCATTTCATCGGTAATTCCCCACAACTCAACCACCTCTTCACGCTCTTTCTTGTTAAACGAAAGGATGGTGGGTGCGAAGCTCTTGATGGCGAAGTATTGCAAGGCTTTGTATTCATACTCATATCCCATGCTCGACCACGAGGTCACAGGCCAGCAATCGTTCAATTGCCAGTAGAGCGATCCCATGGTGAAGGGGCGGTTCTGACGGTGTCCCTCCATCGCGATACGGATGCCGTCCGCCTGCACCAATTGCGACAGGTAGATGTATTGACGCAGATTGGTGGTGTCGTATTTCACCTCTCTGTCCATATATTCACGAATCACACGGTAGCCTTTCGGGTTCTTTTGGTGCACATGAAACGCGGGAGCCAGATAGGTCATATCTTCGGGCTTGAACCACTTCTTCCACGTGTCGTAGTTGGCAAACGATTGGTGTCCATACTCGTTTGAAAAACGTCCCGGCTTGTCTTTGTAGGCCGAGAAGGGTTCTTCACCGTGGAATACGCCCCAATAGTGCACATCTCCCGCCACCTGCGACATCGGATTGCCCCATGAATAGACAGGCGAAGAGGGGTGATACGGACGGGTATTGTCTTCCAACTCCAACACTCCGGGTAATACCTCATTGAAGAACAGATCATCTATTCCTTTCCTAATATTGGCTTCATCCTCCTTGCTCCATGGGTAATCTTTTTTATTCTCCTTGTATCCCCATGCGTGCCATGCTTCGTCTATTTCATTATTTCCACACCAGATTGCCAGCGACGGATGGTTGCGAAGACGACGGATATTTTGTCTTGCCTCTTCGCGCACGCTGTTGTAGAAGGCCTCATCCCACGGATAAAACGCGCAAGCGAAGGGGAAATCCTGCCAAAGCAAGATGCCCTGCTCATCGCAATAATCGTAGAACTCATCGGCTTCATAGATACCTCCACCCCACACACGGAGCATGTTCATATTCGACTCCACGGCAATATCCACCAAACGGCGATAACGCTCGGGAGTCACATTGGGCAAAAACACATCTTGAGGAATAATATTGGCTCCCTTCATAAAGAGGGGCTCGCCATTCACACGAAACATGAATGTTTCGCCTCTTTCGTCTTTTTCACGCACCAACTCCACGGTACGCACGCCGAGGCGATCCGTCTTGCGGTCATACACTACTCCATCGCCCGCGAGTGTAGCGGTCACCGGATAGAGGGTCGGTTTGGGTTTGTTCATTCCATTGGGCCACCACAGTTGTGGATTCTTTATTTCAAACGAAGTAGATACTCGGTTAATTCCCGGTTGAAGCACCAAGTTTTCCGCCTTCGCGTAGGTTTCTCCCTTTTCATCGGTCAATATCAGATCAACCATTCCGGGTCCATTCGCCTGCACATTAATCACCGCCGTGAAACGGGCACTCTCCGGACTTTGACTCTGCTGAATGTATTGCACGTTGTCGATAATCACTGCCGATTGTGCTTCCAGATAAAGCGGCTTCCATATTCCGGCCGTCACAAAACGGGGACCCCAGTCCCATCCGAAATGATACTGTGCCTTACGTGTAAAAACCAACGATTTAATCGCCCCTTTGTCGTTATCGGCAGGAAGCTTGGGATACGCCTTGGAGAGTTCACATCCTATCTTGTAAGCCGATTTGAATACGATTCGCAGACTGTTCTCGCCCTCTTTCAGTTTATCGGTCACATTTACACGCCACTCTACAAACATATTGTCGGCATCGAGAATCTTTTCTTCGTTCAGATAAACTTCCGCATAGGTGTCAAGGCCTTTGAAGTCGAGAAAACGAAGCGGTTTTTTCATCTGTTCCTCATCGGGGGTGAATGTAGTGCGATACTCCCATTCCTCGTTTTCAATCCATTGCAGATCGCTTTCATTAGTCGAAAAGTAGGGATTCTCAATCACCTTATTGGCCAACAGATCGGTGTGCACCACTCCCGGCACGGTAGCAGGCATCCATTTGTCGGTTCCCACCTGACGGAATTCCCATCCCGAGTGGATTGGCGTAAAGGTACGTTCGGCTTGTTTGGGGGCAGAGTTGCATCCCCACAACATGAGGGCAGCCGCAGCGGCTGCGATAATCTTTTTCATTTCGTATCGGTATTTTATTGATTATGCCACAAGGAGTAGCAAAAGTAGTAAAAACTTTTTGTTCACCCTTTTTTATCCTCAAAAAGCGAACTTTCAGCCATTCGTTAATAGCGTATTTACTCTTTTTTCTCTATTAAATTTAGAAATATAAGAAACGACACTCGGATCACACTCCTTACATCAACCAATCTATCCCATTGCATCAACCATCCAAACCTATTAACCGAAACCTCCCTCCTACTACAAAAACAGACCTGATCTTTTCATGTCGCGGTGTACACCGCAACCGACTCCCCTGTACACCGCGGCGGATTGCCCTGTACAGGGCAATCACAATCCGACTTGCCCTTTTACTTACCCTTTCATGTGGGTTGGGGGAATATGAAGAGTTTTAAGGAGTATAAGGAGTTTAAGGATTATAAGATATTCCCGCCCATGCGGTGTATTTAATTCTGACTGCATCAATAAATATCATGCGCTAACTTTTTAAATCTTCCAATAAATCGATTTTTAATCGCTTCTATTATCTTTTGCCTATTGATACCATTTACTTGAAATAGTAGCTCCCCTACTCCAGAAGTTCCATCACTAACCAATGTAGGCGTGTGTATCCCATCCATAGCATAACTAAAAAGACCACCTCAACGAATGAAGTGGCCTTTCGGGGAACGGATTGGTTAATCCGTAATTATTTCAGCTTGGTAAGCGTTTCTTTGATGCGACGGAAAGCCTCAACCAATTTGTCGTCGGCAGCGGCATACGACAAACGAAGACATTCAGGAGCTCCGAACGCGACACCACCTACAGCGGCTACGTGTGCCTCTTCGAGCAACCACATGGCCATGTCGGCAGAGTTGTTGATCACCGTACCATTGTACGATTTACCGAAGTAGTAGCTTACATCGGGGAACAGATAGAAGGCTCCTGTAGGAACGTTCACCTTGAATCCTTCGATCTCGCCGGCAAGTTTCACCACCAAATCACGACGACGTTGGAACGCCTCCTGCATAGGCTTCAAGCAATCTTGACTGCCTGTATAGGCCACTTCGGCCGCTTTTTGAGCAATCGAACTGGGCCCTGAAGTGTATTGTCCCTGCAATTTGTTGCACGCGGAAGCAACCCATTGAGGAGCGGCAATGAAGCCGATACGCCATCCGGTCATCGCGTATGCTTTGGAAACTCCATTGATGATTACCACTCGATCACGTACATTCTCAAACTGAGCAATCGACTGATGACCTCCTATGTAGTTGATATGTTCGTAAATCTCGTCGGCAAGGATAACCACATTGGGGTATTTGGCCAATACATCGGCCAGTTCCTTCAACTCCTCTTTGGTGTAAACACTTCCTGTGGGGTTTGAAGGCGAGCAGAGGATCAAAGCTTTTGTTTTAGGGGTAATAGCGGCTTCGAGTTGAGCGGGAGTGATTTTGAAATCCTGATCGATACCTGCGGTAACGACCACGTTGACTCCTTCCGCCAGTTTTACCATCTCTACGTAGCTCACCCAGTAGGGAGCCGGAACAATCACTTCATCTCCGGGATTAACAATGGCCAAAATGGCGTTACAGATGGATTGTTTGGCACCGTTTGACACCACAATTTGCTCGGGTTTGTAATCCAGTCCGTTTTCATTCTTCAGTTTGGCACAAATGGCTTTACGCAACTCCGGATATCCGGGTACTGGAGAGTAAAATGAATAGTTGTTATCAACGGCCTTTTTAGCAGCCTCCTTAATATGGTCAGGTGTGAAGAAGTCAGGCTCACCCACACTCAGGTTGATCACATCAAATCCTTGAGCTTTCAGCTCGGCACTTTTTTGCGACATCGCCAGCGTTTCTGATGGCGATAGGCTGTTCAGACGGTCGGATAATAAGTTCATTGTGAATAATAAGTTTGTTATAAGTTGAATTATCGGGAACAAAAATAGGAACTTTCAAACAATAATGGTGTGATTTTGCAATAGAATTTAGGCACAAATAAGACATTTTGTGCGAAAAGTTCATTACTAATGTCATTTTGTAAAGTAAATATGTCAATTTAAGGCTACAATAATCACCTTTCTACTCCATTTATCTTTCATTTGGGAAGAAATTCCTGTTGATTCTCATCAAAAAGGAAAAGGAAAGAGATTCAGTAGATGATATGGGTACGAAACATGGGAAATTACTAACAATTAACATTACAACGTGACGAACAAACTTTGAAGTATAACCGTTTATGTGATAGTGAGCTGCAGCAGGGCGTTTCAACGGATTACGAGACATGGATAGGATCGTTTCACATGCAAAAAGGAGACCCCGGGCGTATGAACCCAAGGTATAAATCAAACGTATAAATGATAGTATGAAACAACGAATAGCTCTCTTATTCTTACTTCTCATTATGGGATCGGCAGTATATGCTCAAACCCGAAGTATCAGCGGACAAGTCATCGACAAAAAAACAAGAGAACCGCTTCCTTTTCTTAACGTAGTGCTGTTTGGTACAACCATTGGCACCATGACAGACGATAATGGAGTATATACACTGCCGGGACTTAAGTCGGGAGTGTATCGGGTACAGGTGTCGGGTGTAGGATATAAAACTATGTATCGCCCGAATTCCAACTCGCTGCGAAAGACGAGCGATTGGATATTGAGATTGAGGAGAGTCCGTTCATGCTGAACGATGTAACAGTTACCCCCAATCCATTCCGCTCCAACGCGGAGAGCCCATTAGGGGTTCGTTCGATCGGATTTACCGAGATTGAAAAGAGTGCGGGAAGCAATCGAGATATTTCACGGGTGGTACAATCATTCCCGGGAGTGGCCTCCTCTCCCGCAGGCTATCGAAACGACCTGATAGTAAGAGGGGGCGGACCCTCAGAAAATCGATTTTATGTGGATGGAATAGAGATTCCCAACATCAACCACTTCGCCACACAAGGAGCCTCCGGAGGACCCATATCGATCATCAGCTCTGATCTGGTGAGGGACATCAACTTCTACACCGCCGCCTTCCCCTCCAACAAAGGAAATGCGATGAGCTCGGTGATGGACTTTAAACTAAAAGAGGTATCACCAGAGGGTGGATACAACTTTTCGGGAGTTGTGGGCTCTTCGGAAGTGGGACTCAATACCGACGGACACATAGGCAAGAAAACAACCTATCTGGTGTCGGTCAGACAAAGTTATTTGCAGTTTCTTTTTCAGGCGTTGAAGCTGCCCTTCCTTCCGACCTTCAATGATATGCAGGTGAAAGTGAAACACAAGTTAAACAACCACTCCGATCTCTCGTTTTTGGCTGTAGTGGCAATTGACAATATGAAACTCAACACCGACACCACCGGACAAAGTGAATCAAACAAATATACCCTCAGCACGCTGCCGGTGATTAAACAGTTTACCTATACGGTGGGAGGAGTGTATCGTCATTACAGAGGGAATAACACCCAAACAGTCGTTCTCAGCCGAAACTACATGAAGAATACCAACTTCAAACACTTGAACAACGACGAAACCAAGCCACGGACGTTGGACTACGAGTCGCGTGAGATAGAGAATAAATTCCGCTTCGAGAACTTGAGCGACTGGGGCGATTGGAAATTGAATGTGGGAGCGGGAGTGGAATATGTGGTGTATGACAACAACACCAGACAGCTTATTTATACCTCGGGGGGACAACAACTGATCAATTACAAGACAGACCTCTCGATGTGGAAATGGAATCTGTTTGGATCGTTGAATTATGAATCGCCGGATGAGCGACTGAGTGCCTCCGCTTCGATTCGCACGGATGCCAACTCTTTTAACAGCAAGATGGGTAATCCGCTTCGACAATTCTCCCCACGACTGGCAGTGAGTTACGGGGTGACCGATAAAGTGTATGTGAATGCCAACGTGGGACGTTACTATCAACTTGCCCCATACACATCGCTCGGATTTAAGAATTCGGCAGGTGAATACCTCAATAAAGAGATAGACTACCTACGATCAGATCAACTGACCGCCGGAGTGGAATATCGTTTGGGGGCACGTACACGGATCACCGTCGAAGGATTTTATAAATGGTACGCGCAAGGATTGATGTCGGTAGCCGACTCGATTCCTATCGCGTCGAAAGGCAACGATTATGGGGTGTATGGAGCCGAAGCTCTTACTTCGACCGGAAAAGGAAGAGCGTACGGTCTAGAGGTGATGGGGCGCATCGCGTCTTTGTCCAAACTGGATCTGATCGCCTCATATACCTTCGTGAGGAGTGAGTATCAATTGCCAAATAACGGGACATGGATTCCCTCCTCATGGGACAACCGTCACCTGTTTACCTTGACGGGAGGGTATGATTTGCCGCGCAACTGGAGGGTGGGAGCTAAATTTCGAGTAATCGGAGGCGCGCCCTACACCCCTTGGGATGTAGAAAGATCCTCGATGGTAGAGGCATGGGATGCCACCGGAAAACCTTACTATGACTATTCTCGATTTAACACCGAACGACTCGGATTATTTACTCAGCTTGACCTAAGGGTAGATAAAACCTACTATTGGAACAAAGTGATGTTTGGGTTTTATATCGACCTGCAAAACGCGCTCAATAACAAATACCGCGAACAAAATGCGATTATGAGTACCGGACGAATTATCAACCCGGATGCTCCACGGGATCAACAAAAGTATGAGATGAAAGAGATAGAGCGTACAGCGGGAAGATTGCTTCCTTCTGTGGGGTTGATGGTACAATTCTAATATTCCATTTATCATCTTTGACGGGGCGATCTTCGGTGATTGATCCATTTCAAGCGTTGCGGTAATCAAAAAACACCATGCACCTATTCGGAAGAAAACAAAACTTTGTAACGGAAAGAGAGGTAACACACAATTGAATCAACAAACTATGCTTGAACAAGTACTTGAATTCAACAGACAATTTGTAGAAAACGAACTCTACAAACCGTTTATAACCGATCGTTTCCCCCATAAAAAGGTGGCGATACTAACCTGCATGGATACCCGGCTGGTCGAACTTCTTCCGGCCGCAATCGGGAATAGAAATGGCGACGTAAAAATCATCAAGACGGCGGGAGCCATTATTTCACATCCGTATGGAAGTGTGATGCGAAGTCTGTTGATTGCCATATACGAGTTAGGTGTGGAATCGGTTTGGGTAATCGGACACACCGAATGCGGCATGGAAAACCTGAATGTGGATCGATTGGTGGAAAAGATGAAAAAGAGAGGGATCTCTCCTGAAACCTTTGACGAAATATCCAATTCGGGAGTCGATTTCGACCGTTGGTTAGGAGGCTTCGAATCGACCTGTTGCGCGGTGCTTGACTCGGTGGAGAAGATCAGAAAGCATCCGCTTATTCCTAAAAACATCGCGGTCGAAGGGTTGCTTATAGACGCCACAACGGGCAAACTGACCCAGATTGAGAAACAGTGTAATTGTAAATGAGTAGAAATAGACAACAATCTTAGCCCTATTCGGTAACCCTTCTTGGGTGTGACCTTATTTCTATCAGAAAAACATACTAAAATGCGAAGAAGATTCACCCTGAAAAAAAACTATTCCAATTCATTGATCAAGCCGTTAGGCCTGCTATCCTCTTTATCGGTCTATCTATTTGCCGCGCTGTTGTTGTTTGTGGTGACTCATTATGCTATTCCATTCTTAACTCAGACTACAGGACAGGAATCTATATTTTTCTGGTTTGTTGCAGGAGGATTGGGTGTGTTTGTCCCGCTGATTCTAATTGGTATTGCCATTCTCAAGCGTGAAAGGGTCTCTTCCCTATCGGTTCATCTATTTACACGAAGATTGCGATTCCGCCCCATGACTAAAAGAGATTGGCTCTACTGCTTGTATGGGTTTGTTGGAATAATGGTAACCACATCGATTCTGTTGGTCGCCGTCGAACAGATATGGGGATCGATGAATCCGACTCCTTCGTTTCTCTCTTTTGAACCGCTGTCGGAAGGAAGATACTGGCTGCTGGGAGTCTGGGTGGTGTTTTGGCTGTTGAATATTGGAGGGGAAGAGTTTCTTTGGAGGGGAGTAATGTTTCCGAGACAGGAGATTGTTTTTGGTAAATGGACATGGCTGATTCACGGATCGGGATGGGCGTTCTTTCATCTGGCATTCTGGTTTCAACCGTTTATTATGCTGCTCCCCCTTATATACATACAATCTTACATAGTGCAAAAAACAAAAAACAGTTGGACCGGAGTCATTCTGCACGGAGGCATCAATGGTCCGGCATTTATTGCCATTAGCTTGGGATTGATTTAATAAAACCGGAAGCCTGCTGTGAGAAATAATAAATAGATCACTTTCGGCCCCTCACATCCTATCTTTTCAATCTACATAGAAATACATTCTCTTTAAAGTAACCAACCAATCCGTTCAACCCATATTTCCAATGGCCGAAAACAATCTGGTGAAAAAATCGATGATGTGGAATCTTTGGCACGGCTGCCACAAAGTGAGTGAAGGCTGCAGACATTGCTACGTGTATAGAGGAGATGCCAGAAGAGAGGTGGACAGCTCACAGGTGGTACAGACCAAGAGTTTTGATCTGCCGATACGTAGAAAACGAAACGGCGATTATAAAATTCCATCCGGAACATTGGTTTACACCTGTTTTACTTCCGATTTCTTTGTGAAGGAGGCCGATCAGTGGCGATATGAGGCTTGGGCGATGATGCGCCAACGAGAGGATCTTGAATTTCTGATGATCACCAAACGAATCGACCGACTGCATGAATGTCTGCCAGAAGACTGGGGAGAGGGATATCCGAACGTAACCATCTGCTGCACGGTAGAGAATCAAGCGTGTGCCGATTATAGGCTGCCGATCTATCGGTCTGCACCTATTAAACACAAAGTTATCATCTGCGAACCTTTGTTGGGTGCCATTGATCTCAGTAGATACCAGATTGGGGAGTGGATTGAACAGGTAGTGGCTGGAGGAGAATCGGGATACGATGCACGAGAGTGTCACTACGAATGGGTGTTGGATCTCCGAACGATTTGCGTGGAGAACAATGTGTCGTTTTGGTTTAAACAGACAGGAGCGCGGTTCGTAAAGGAGGGAAAACTGTTTCTCATTCCACGCCCTTTGCAACATGTTCAAGCTCGTAAAGCTGGTATAAATTGGGATGCGAGATAGAAAAGAATTCAATTGAAAAAGAATTCAAGAACGAAGTTTCTCAACTTGATCAGAAATGAAAGGTCCTAAGAGGAAATAAAAAAAGGCAATAAATCATTTATTTACTGCCTTTGTGGTCCCTCAGGGGCTCGAACCCTGGACCCCATCATTAAGAGTGACGTGCTCTACCAGCTGAGCTAAGAGACCTACTACAAAAGAAAAAGCGACAAATCGGGGATTTGTCGCTTTCGTGATCCCGCTGGGACTCGAACCCAGGACCCCAACATTAAAAGTGTTATGCTCTACCGGCTGAGCTACGGAATCATCTTTCTATTGCTGTTTTGCGATGCAAAGGTAGGTATTAATTTTTTTCGTGCAATAGTAAGGGGTAAAAACATCCCCTAAAAAGCACTTTTTTAATATTTGGATACATTTATACCCCCTATTAACGGGGTTATATTGTCAGATTTTAAGAAAAGAATTCAGTCAAAATATCCCTATTTTCTTCTCACTGTTCGTACCGACGAGCCTCCTCCTGCAGGGGCAGCTTGGCGTGAAGGAACTGATATTTTCGGTTGGGATTTGGTTGTTTTCACGCTACGAGTCGCCTTTACCGACCGTGATTGTGGTATGGGAGTAATGGAATCGGCAACGGCCGTATCACTCCATAAACCCTTCTCAAAGGCAACAAGTTGGAGTTCGATCCGCTCACGTTCCCTTTCAAGAGAATCAGGTGTAGGACAATATTGCATCAACGTGAGGTTTCTTAAATTGGTGGCCTTATAAATGTCTCCTTTATAGAGACGACAACTGATATAATCGTCCATCGAATAGGTGGTGGCATTATTCAGATTGCTTGCCATAATCCGTGTTTGATGCAAGAATGGCCTCAGATCATCGTATTTTATCCAAAACATGGGATATTTCACCACCTCATCTCCAAACTCCCCTTCACGGTGTAACACTGGGCAGATCGCCTCAATCTCCACTCGAAACTCCGATGTACGATGATCGAAATAGTAGAGTTCCTTGACGAAATAGCTCTTCACCTCTCGACGTGGCACATCACTATCATCCACCGCGTAGGTCATCACTCTCCCGCTTCCGGTCTCTTTGTAGAGTATATGAAACTTATCCATCACCTCCTTCACGGTAATTCGGGTTGAATCGCTGAACTTCTCGTTTCCGTCCAGATATTCATAAGCAGTAATTCGCTGTTTGCATAATGGATCGAAGAGAGTTGCGAAAAGATTTCTCCGTCCCTCCTGAGGTTCGATAGGAAAGTAAAGCGGCATGTTCTTCTCCTCTTTCTCCATATCCAACAGTCGATATATCTCACGTTTCCACCTCAACTCCTCCGTCGCAATATCTCCTGTTTGATAGAGAGACCTTGCGCGTACCGTGTTTGACGGGATAGTAGCCCCGGACTGTCTTACTGCCCTTTGAGCAAGAAGATCGGGAGTATATGATGAAAGCATAAACAAGGCGGTAATAACAAATAATCGAATCATACTGTATCGAATCTAAGTTGTTAATGTATCAGATTACTCATGTGTTTGAACCTCTATTGAACGATCACCTCAAGAGAAGAGGTAAGCGTTCGCTCTATACCATCAGGACCAATTGCTTTTACTCTGGAGATATAAAAACGTTTTCCTCGCGACATACGTCTAAAGCTCTCTTTTTGTCGAGCAGAAAACTTCGAACCATTCGAAACTTCAGGAATGGCGTTCCCCATCGAATCAAAGAATACCGTTTCGAAACCAAGCACACGAAACGAAATATTGAGAATGTCGTCATCAATGGCAGCTCCAATCCCTTCCGCCTCGAGTAACAGAGCCTTCGAAAGGCCTCGTCCTCCCTTATAGCGTTGAGCAGCCCCACTCGTCTCTTTGTATTCCACGAAAGGAAGAGGTGGAGGAAGCGGACGAACCCTGAATCGGGATTTGTTCACCACCTGCGTCCGTCCTTCTATCGTTGCGGAAACGGTTATCTCGGCATCTACGTCGGCTTTAACGGGCTTGGCAATCCAATTTCCATTATTACCTCGAGACAGCGTTCCGTTGGTCATCGTCGCACTTACATATTGATTCGCCACACCCGGCACGGAGATACTCACCGGATTGTCGATTCCCATATAAAGGAGATTCATCATCATCGCGGAGACGGTTGCCGAGGGTTGAACCACCGTATATTTGTCGGAAAAAGGATAGCGAACGGAAGAACCGTCACCTCGATTCACCTGCACATATCCATCCAACGTATAATTTCCCTCTCTACCTGTGATCACCTCATAATACCCATTGTTGGAAGGAGACAAACGCTCGTTTCCAATATAAATATCGGGATGCTGAGTTGAATCAATCGCCGCCAACACTATATTAGCGGAGTATTTACCTCCCGCAATCACATTCTTGGTGGTTGGGATCACATAGGCGTTCAGTTGGTTCACCCTCACATCTTTCTTATCAATATTGGTTGAAAGCAGATGCAATATTTCACTTTCGGCATACAACACATCGTTTTGAAGTTTCGTCAAAATGGTTGTGGCGGCAATCAACGGCATACTCTCAAACATCGCCTCCTGCCAATTCTTTCCCGATCCTTTGCTACGAGGAGGGATATCCGTACTCAAATTGCGTTCGATCATTGCTCGTTTATGAGAGTCATCAATCATCGATGCAGCCATGGTTCTAAAGCCAACGACCATATCATACAGCTCCTTCCCTCTTCCAGATCCCGGTGCAAGCATCACAAACGAAGAGGCTTCCAAATCATCGTAATTGCGTATGTTATGAATATCCCCATTCTCTCCATCGGCATACTTCACCATTTTTATCTTCAACTCCTCCACCAACTGATAAAGTTGGTGTGCCTGTTCATGAATCTGACTTGCTTTATCATACCACTCTCCGGCCTTTTCGGGATTAGCCTTATTGAAATCGGCAATCTCATCCATAATGGTCCGGTTCTGCAACTGCGCGTTACTGATGGATCGAGTCATGCTATCCCCTACCATCTCAAATCCCACCAACACGTCAGACGAAACATTAAGAGCCAGCATAGCCGTCAACACGATATACATCAGATTGATCATTCGTTGTCTGGCCGATAGATTGGTGTTTGAGGACATAGAGTTTGACAGTTAAACAAATAGAGTATTCGAGTAGTATCTCAATTCTGTTCGTACGATTTTACATTCCGGGTTGCGGAGGTTGATTCATCCCTCCCCCGTTTCTCATATTCATCGCCTCGAGCATGCGATAGTAAACCGCATTAAGAGCCGCCATCAGTTGAGTCATTTTCTCCGATTCTTCGCAGTAATCGGTCGAGGTATTGTCATACATCTCTCTGATCCGATTCAATCCGGCATTGATCTGCTCGATGGTATTGATCTGGGAACTAATGCTCTTTAATTGAATCTCATAAATGGTATTAAGCCCCGACAGATTTTTATTGAGCGATTCCATCTGATACACATATCCCTTCGAATGATCAATCACACCTCCCTGTTCTCCCGAAACCGACTGATAGGAAGTAAGAAGGGTATTCGATACACGGGTCAACGCGCTGGTCGCCTCGCTAAACTCCTTCATATTAGCGGCCAATTCATCCAACTGACCAAGGTAGGCACGTGTAGAGTCGCTCAACTCGCTCACACGAGCAAGTTGTTCGGTGGCCGCACCCAATTTCTGAATACTGGCGCTGAGCGTTCGGCTGTCTTCTTCACTTAAATCAATATGAGGGGGGATTCCCACGGCGGCCTTGGCTTCATTCTCTGATAATGGAATAGATTGCTGACTCAAAGAGGTATCTCGTCCATAGGTATTGGTTATTGGCACTCCCGACAAAGGAGTGGATAATCCGCTGCCGACAGACGGGCTCATTCCGTTTTTATCATCCAACACCGGAAACACCTCTTCCCATTTATACTCTTTCGAAGGATAATCAAACGCGGAGATAAAAAACATGATCACCTCAATACCCATCCCTACACTCAACATCAGATTGGCGTAAGGCATATGTGTCAGTTTAAAAAGAGCTCCCAACACCACAATCGCCGCTCCCCAACTGTAGGCGAAATTGAAGAATCTCTTTCCGTTCGGACTTGCCAGAAACTTCTCCATCCGATTCTTATAGGCTCCGTATTTTCCCATACTGTTTTTTGTCTTTATTCTTGTTTTTCATCCACACAGGGAGAAGGCTTTACTGTTATAGCCGTACCACCCACCGGATCAAACCGTATTCCTAATTTATTTTCTCGGTGATTTCCCCTTTACAAAACCCACCTGCGTACGCACGCAACGAAAGCCAATGTAGGATCGTTGCTCATTCTGATACTCATACCCACGAACATCCGATCGTATGAAATTGGTGATATCTTTCCACGATCCCCCTCTGACTACCTTTCGTTTCAACCTATAGGGATCTTCCTGTGCAGCATTATAACGCAGTTCGGGATTAAAATCACCTATATTCACCAATCCCGCTTCTGTATAAGCAGTCGAGGTCCATTCCGCCACATTTCCGGCCATATCATACAACCCAAACTCATTGGGAGGATAAGAGGCCACCTTCGAAGTGATCAAGTTACCATCCCGTGTGTAATCCCCTTTACCGGGTTTGAAGTTTCCGTAAAAACAACCCTTCTCCGAGGCCACCACATCTTCTCCCCATGGAAACTTCGAGAGACTTTTCCCGTTACGTGCCGCAAATTCCCATTCCGATTCAGTAGGCAGTCGAAACGGTTCGAAGATTACGTTCAATCCTCCCAACGATTTACGGAATGTTTCGGTTCTCCACGCGCAATATCCCATCGCCTGCTCCCACGACACTCCCACCACCGGATAATCGTTGTAGCCGGGATGAGAGAAATACATCTTCATATACGGTTCGTTGTAGGCGGTGGTAAAATCATTCACCCAACTGGTTTCGTCCGGATATATGTTCACAATACGTGTGTGCAAAAAATCATATGGGTTTGACAACGGGCGAGTGATTGTTTCATTTACTATTTCGCCTTCATCAGTCACATACGCGGTATCTTTCGATATCATGATTACCTCATTCAGATCAGGGGTGATATCTGTATTTCGCGAACGTCTCGTAGGATCAAGTTGATTGCGACGAAGAGCAGCCGAAGTGTAATCATACCATTCATACTTAAAATTCATCTGCTTGGGATCGAGTTTCTTGGTCCCATCAATCGGATCAATGTAATAGACACTCTCAATGGCTGCCAACTCCTCTTCGGTCGCACGACGAGCCGTAGGAATCGGTTGGCTCCAATCCAAAAACGGACCGATCGGATTACCCTCTCTGTCTTCTGTGATTTTATACATCTCATTACCTCCATAAGCGGGGTCGTAGAGTCGTTCACGGATAATGGAGTCACGCACATAATAGAGAAACTGTTTGTATTGCGCGTTGGTCACCTCGGTATCATCCATCCAAAACGACTCCAGTGAGACATCTTTCGCTTGGTTGGATAGTCCCCAAAGCGAGTCTGCCTCATCCGTTCCCATGGTAAACGAACCACGTTTAACCAATACCATTCCAAACGGAGCAGGCTCCGCGAAGGTTGACGAGTTTATTCCAGATATCTCTCCTGTTGTTTTAACAGAACCGAAACATCCACTCAATACAACCATTAAAATTACCGGTGCAATGAATCGTATCATCTATAATTATTGCTTTATCATTTATCTACCAAACATTCTTCAATATCATTCCGGAGAGAGCTCCGTGGCAATCCTTACATCCTTCGTCATTTCCATTTCCTCCACATCAATCGGACTATAAAATCCGCGCACTCCGATGCTTGAAATATTTCTTGGGAGTTTTGACTATCTTCAAACGGTATCGAACAAACAGTTCATGGCTCCCCCTCGACCGATCAACCATCGAAGAGAGGGTGTGATCATACGAATACCCGATATCCACGTTTTTTAGGTGGACACCGCACAGAGCGATCACTCCCATATCATACCGATACCCGGCTCCTATCCACATCAATCTGCTATAGGTAACTCGCAACGATCCTTCCGCCTGAATGTTCTTCATGTCGGTACAAATCAAAAGAGCGGGATCTAATTCAAACAACGTATTATTTAATTTAATATTGCCTCCTCCCATAAAATATAGATTTCTACCTATCTCTACCGAATCCTTCTCATTGAATCCTATTTTGGGCTGAGTCAGGTGTGCTACCGACAATCCGGCATACCACCCCTTCTTTGAATAATATAATCCGGCATTAAGATCAAATCCTTTTCCTTTCATCTCCACTCCGGGCGTGGCAGGCATCCCTCCCACACTGTCTGTTTTCGACGGAGTAAACGTGGTATTGACAATCGACGGTTGGACTCCAAATTGGAGCATCCCCTCTCCTATTTTCAGTTTGAAGGCGTATTGCAGACCGACGAACGTTGAATGATATCCATTCGCCTTTTCAGAGATCACCGACATTCCCACTCCATGTTCCCTTTCAAGAAAACGAATCGGCATATCAATCAATCCCACAATCGCATAAGGAGCCTTCTCCATCCCCGCCCATTGCAATCTTCCCGCCGCTACCCAATTCACGACATCGTCTCGCCCAGCGGCCGCGGGATTGTATCGATTAGGCATTGCCCAATGGTTATTGAAAGAGAGATCCGACTGCCCTGCCAATCTCCCCACACAAGCGAACAGACAGAACAATACCACCATTCGAACATATGTACCTTTACTCCATTCCATTTCTACATTAAACTGATTTTTCTTCTTAAAATTGTATCTCCG
>JBKEBB010000090.1:0-3136 GCA_047972845.1 Bacteroidales bacterium | reverse complement strand
TCGTTTATTTGTTTGATTGTGGTGTTTGCTGTAAGTGAAAAACGAATACGTTCATTTCCTTCCGGTACAGTAGGTCGTCTGATAGGCAGTGCCAAGTAGCCGTTTTCGGCCAAATACTCGCTAATTTTTACTGCCATTGTAATGTCTCCTGTAATGAGGGGAACGACGTGAGTCTCTCCTTTGCTTTTCCATCCCATTAGATTAATTCCTTCTCTTAATTGTTTTGATACTTCAGTCAATTGTGCCCTTTTTTCTGTCAGTGTGGGAATGATCTTCATCACCTCATACACCCATTCAATGTTTTGTTGGGGGAGTGCGGTGGTGAAAATCAGTGATCGGCATCGGTTGATCAGGTACTCTCTTATTATCGCGTTTGTAATCGCGTAAGCTCCCTGTCCGGCAACCGCCTTACCGAATGTTCCTAACAGAATGGCTGTCTCTTCCAATATCTTTTCCTGTTCACACAGGCCAAGTCCATTCGCGCCATGTGTACCTATCGCATGCGCTTCATCCACATACAACAGGCAACCATATCTTCTTTTTAATTCGACAATTCTTTGTAGTGGTGCCACATCTCCATCCATGCTATAAATGGATTCTACCACGATATACACGTTTGTGTAACGATGTCGTTCATTGTGTAGAAGTCGTTCAACAAATTCAATGTCATTGTGGGGAAAGCGCACACATTTTGCATCAGATAGTCTAATTCCGTCAATTAAACTGGCGTGTACCAGTTTGTCTGCCAGAATAAGGTCTTTTTTTGTGGTGAGAGCCGGTAGTATGCCGATATTCGCGTGGTATCCACTGTTGAAAATCAGCGCCGACTCCGATTTGTACATACCGCACAGAAGGGATTCAAGTTTTCCGTATGCCGAGTGGTTGCCAGTTAATAAACGCGAAGAGCAACTCCCGACAGGGAAGGATAGAGGGGATGCGGAATTCCCCGTGTTCATTCGAATGCCTGCTTCCTCTGCCTCTTTCGCAAGAAGGAATTGAGAGGCCCCAATTCCGAGGTAGTCATTCGACGACAAGTTAAATAAACGTTTTCCTTCACTCCAAACATGATTTCCATCATGTGTAAGATTTCGGAGTACGCGGTAATTACCGCTTTCTTTCAGTCCATCCAATTCTTCGATAAACTGCAAATATGTAGGGGATAGAGTCATTTAGTTTAACAAAAATTTATCCCTTAAGAAAGACTTTTGTTCCTTACTGGGGGGCAAAGATATTCTTTATGTTCAATTATAACAATTTTATGCGATAATCTGTTTTATCGCATTCTTTTTATTTGTATATTTTCAACACATTAAACATTTCACCTGTTAACTTTGAAAGTTCTGAGGCTGAGATCACATAGGGTGGCATGATATACACCAATTTCCCAAATGGGCGCACCCAAATTCCGGCATCTACAAATAGTCGCTGAATACGCCCGACATCCACAGGCTGTTTCATTTCCACCACACCGATGGCTCCCAACACGCGAACCTCTTCTACCTTGTCTGTAAGTGTTCTAATAGGTTCGAGTTCCCGTTTCAATTGGCACTCTATCTCACTTACTTTATTTAAGAGGTTATTGTCAATCAATA
The DNA here is from genome assembly GCA_047972845.1 of Bacteroidales bacterium. Classification (GTDB taxonomy): domain Bacteria; phylum Bacteroidota; class Bacteroidia; order Bacteroidales; family JBKEBB01; genus JBKEBB01. The sequence goes on along the minus strand of JBKEBB010000090.1, from coordinate 1,544 downwards.
GATCGAACGACGCGCAGGCAACGGCGCACGCGAGGGGATTGCCCATAAACGTCGGACCGTGCATAAACGCGTATGGCGGATGCGATGAGATGGTGTCGGCTACCCTTTCCGAAGCAACGGTGCAGGCAAACGTCATCATTCCTCCTGTTATCGCCTTTCCGAGGGTGATAATATCGGGCACAACATTCGCATGTTCCATAGCGAACATTTTGCCGGTACGTCCGAATCCTGTGGCTATTTCGTCGAAGATGAGCAGTACATCGTATTGATCGCAAAGATCACGAAGACGCGTCAGATAGTCGGGGTGGTAAAAATACATTCCACCCGCTCCCTGTACGATCGGTTCCAGAATAAATGCCGCGAGGCTTTCGTGGCGTTGCTCAAAGAGAGCCTCGAGTTGAGCGATGCCTTCACTCGTTAGCTGCTCATCGCCAAATCGGCTCGACGGACGGGGCACAAAGTATTGAGGAACCAGTCCGGCAGAGTGGAAAAGGGAGTGCATTCCGGTTATCGGGTCACACACACTCATGGCGTTCCATGTGTCGCCATGGTAGCCTCCCGAGATGGTGGCAAATCGGTTCTTCTTTCCCTCTCCTTTGGATTGCCAATACTGTATTGCCATTTTCATCGAAACCTCAACGGCCACCGATCCCGAATCGCAATAGAAGATATGCGACAGTGAGGAGGGAAGTGCGGAGAGCAGTCTGTCGGCCAACTCTACTGCCGGACGATGGGTAAATCCTCCGAACATGATATGACTGACCTGTTCTACCTGACTCTTGATCGCTTCGTTCAGCACCGGATGGTTGTAGCCGTGTATGGCTGCCCACCACGACGACATTCCGTCAATCAATTGCTCTCCGGTTTCGAGTTCGATCATTACTCCCTGCGCTCTTTTTACCGCGTAACACGGTAATGGATTCCGTGTTGAGGTGTAGGGATGCCACAGGTGAGTTCTGTCCTTTTCAATTATTTGTTCGGTGGTCAGCATTGAAATCCGAGCGATTTGATATGTGCGATGTCTTCTTCCATTTTCACCCCGACGGTTGTCAGCAGGTCTCCCACAAGGGCTGCATTGATACCGGCTCTCATCGCCTTGTCTTGAATGTGGAGCATCAATGTGCGTCCTCCGGCGAAGCGAATCCATGCTTTTGGGTTGATAAGTCGGAAGAGGGCAATGGTGGTAAGCACCTCTTCATCGGTAAGAGGACGGCTGTTTTCAAGAGGAGTTCCCGGAATCGGATTGAGCAGATTGATAGGAATGGAGTCGATTCCGAGTTGTTGTAGAGTGAATGCCATCTCAATTCGTTGCTCCATAGTCTCACCCATGCCAATGATTCCTCCGCTGCAAAGTTTCATTCCCACGCGACGGGCTGCTTGCAGGGTTTCTATTTTCTCTTCCATTGTATGAGTGGAGCAGAGGTTTGCAAAGAAGGAGGGGGCGGTTTCGATGTTGCAATGGTAGTTGCGCACACCACTCTCGTACAGATCTCTCAGTTCGCTTTCGTTGAGCAGTCCCATTGAGGCACACAGCTCAAGGGTAG
>JBKEBB010000087.1:0-4045 GCA_047972845.1 Bacteroidales bacterium | reverse complement strand
GTTGCAATACCTCCAAATGAGTTCTCGTGCTTCTTCCATAGATAATCCCCTCCTCTGATATGAATTGATACCGATTGGCATGCTTGCATTTCAGCGGCCAAGGCCTGATTTGTCTTGTCTGTAAACGGAATAAAGGTGAACTCTTTCATTAGTAGAGGTCTCACCTGTTCGGCAAAGTAAGCAGTTTGCCAGTAACCTCGTAGCCAGAATGCGCGTTTTGGAAACTGAGTGTGGGTTGGGCCTTCTCCTTCGGTTTCAAGGCTGAATCCAAACCCCTTTTTGAAGATATCCGAAACAATGTGCATGATCCATCCGATCGGGCGATAAACAAATTTACCTCTTTTGTCTATCGCAGGAAACAACCGACGGAGTTCAAATCCATTGTGTTTGTGCATCGATGGTGCAGATGAGTCTATCCAAATCTGATCATGCCCATTCTGCTCCAAAAAGCGGACATACGCATATTGAAACATTTGATTTCCCAGTCCACACTCAGTGTACAATATTTTCATTGATAAGCTTGTGAATTAATCGAGAGAACGTGTGGCCATTATTGTAAATTGTTGGCCATCTACCTCTATTGTTCCTGTCAACAATCCGTTTTTCCAATTAAAAGCGAAAGGAATAGTGTATTGTTCTAATTGCAGTTCGAATGAGATTTTAGTTCCCGCACTTTTGTAATTAAGGGTTCTTATTCGTTGATCCGGCACAATTAAGTCAGCGGCAATTGTGGCGTCATCAGTTTTAAAAATCTCGAATGATCCTTTCTCATACTGCTCAGGCACGTTTTCAATTCTATAATTCCATTTACCAAGAGCCAATTCGTTCACGTCAAACGGTGTGCAATGTATCTCAACGAAATAATCACGAATAGTAGTTGTTCCCTTAATTCCGGTCTCCGTTTTAGTAAAATTGAATTGCATAGAGTTACCATCCGCATCGAAATTCATAACAGCATTGTCTCCATCAATAGAGACGTTTGAAGCGGTAAATACCTGTCCATTGGTGCTGATTGATCCTCCCAGTGAGTTGTTATCCTCAGTAAAGGAAACGGTTCCTGAACTGTATTCTTCAGGCAGATCGGGCGCGGTGTATTTCCAAAGTCCGATGAATGAGCGTTGCTCCGCGTGTGCTCCAGCAGAAACAATCAGCATACAAATTGATACGATGATTACTTGAATTGTCTTCATAAAAAGTAGTTGATGGTTAAGGTTTAGAAATGGTATTATTACATGGGCCTAAGATAATGAAAAGATCTTCTTGATGAATATTAATTTCTGTTGAAGTCTCTATTCGTTTTTTCTTTCTTGAAATCTTTGTATTTACCTCCAAAAATTTCATACTTGCGAAACTCACAATCGAGCGAACCATTCATTAGTTTGAACTTCATTGAAGGTTTCAGACCTATCTTTTCAAAACACTCTTCGCGGTAGCTCAGGATCCATGCTGAACAACCTTGAAACGCATGTTTTAGTCTTTCGCCAATCATTTCGTACAATCCCAAAATATCTTTGGTGGAAATTCGTTCCCCATATGGTGGGTTCATAATCAGCATCACTTTGTCCGAAGGAGCTTCTGTGTATTGTTGGAAAGGGATAGTCTTTAGCTTAATACATTTTCCTAAACCGGCACGTTTAATGTTCGAAGTGGCAATCTCAATTGCTTTAGGCGAAATATCCGAACCGTAAATAGTATGAGCAAACTCTTTCTCCTCCGATTCATCGTTGTATATTTCGTCAAACAGCTCTTGATCAAAATCTGCCCATTTCTCAAAAGAGAATCCTTTTCTGAATAGTCCGGGAGCAATGTTTTGAGCAATCATGGCGGCTTCGATGAGCAACGTTCCCGATCCACACATAGGATCTATAAAATCACACTCTCCTCTCCATCCGGTTTTTAGAATCATCCCTGCTGCCAACACTTCGTTGAGTGGAGCTTCGGTCTGATCGAGACGATATCCTCTTTTGTGAAGAGATTCGCCCGAACTGTCGAGTGAAAGCGTACAATTGGTTTGTGCTATATGAATGTTTAGCTCAATGTCAGGATTAGTTAATTTCACCGAGGGACGTTTTTCGAATTTCTCTGTAAAATAGTCGGCAATGGCATCTTTGACTCTATAGGATACGAATTTAGAGTGTTTAAACTCATCCGAGAAGATCACCGAATCAATGGCTATTGTTTGTTCGGGTTTGATGTAATTTTCCCATTTCACCCTTTTGACCGCCTGGTATAGTTGGTCAGTGTCCGACGCTTTAAACTTATAGATAGGTTTTAGGATACGAAGAGCGGTACGGCAATGAAGATTTGCCTTGTACAACATTCTCAGATCGCCCTTAAAAGCAACCATCCTCCGACCTATTTCTACTTCGTTTGCACCCAGTTTTATTAACTCCTCAGCAAGCACATCTTCCATTCCTTGGAAGGTCTTGGCAATCATATCAAATGTCATATCATTTTTTTTGTGCCTCAATCGGCATTTTTACCCTCTTTTTTGTGTTATTCGCTCGCCCGGAGCCACATCCTCAGTAACCCAAATGTTTCCACCAACAACAGCTCCTTTACCTATTGTAATTCGTCCCAATATGGTGGCGTTCGAGTATATTATTACGTCGTCTTCCAATATGGGATGTCTTGCTATCCCTTTTACAGGATTTCCATTCTCATCGAGGGTGAAACTTTTTGCTCCAAGCGTGACCCCCTGATATATTTTTACGTTATTTCCAATTATTGACGTTGCTCCTATTACTACCCCCGTTCCGTGATCGATGGCAAAATGCTCTCCAATAACAGCAGATGGGTGAATGTCTATTCCTGTTTCCGAATGGGCCATTTCTGTTATCATTCTGGGAATAAGTGGAACCTCCAGTTTATATAGCGCATTGGCAATACGATAATTGCTGATCGCTCTGATTGCCGGATAGCAGAATATCACCTCTCCTGTGCTTACGGCTGCGGGGTCTCCTAAATAGGCCGCTTGAACATCGGTGGCAAGTATTCGTCTAATTTCGGGAAGTTGTTCGATAAACTGAATGGCTATTTCAGTTGCCTTTTTACGATGCAGATCAACGCGCTCATCTTGTGGCGCATTGCAAACAAAGCACAATCCGGCCAATACCTGTTGAGACAATAATTCGTACACGCGTTCGGTGTTAATCCCTATTTGATAGCTGATGGTTCGATGGTTTATGGTCGATTTTCCATAAAACCCGGGAAAGAGTATCGCTCGGCAAAGTTCAACGAATTTAGCCAACCGTTCTCCAGACGGAAGAGGATCTCCTTCTCTGTATTGATGACACAGTTCGCGGTATGAATGAGCGTCAGAAAGTCGTTTAACGGTGTCAATAAGACGGTCGGTATGCTTTTTTGAGTCCATTGTGTGAGATAGCTATTAATGAGCCGGCAGGTCGGGATGCAATTAACGATAAATCCCTAAATCGTCTTCTCTTGTTGGATTGAGATTGTTATTTGAATTTATTACCAAATGACTTGGCAGTCATCTCCTCTACTTTGATTTTCCAAACCGCTACGTTTGCAAGCGCGGGGGCTGAGTAGGTGAAAGTTCGTTCGCTGTAATTTTTCATAATGATGTCGAACGCGGCTGTTTTCTGATCGTTGTCTTCAACGAATTCAACGTGTCCATGACACATTACACTGGCTGTTTTCATGCTATAGCTACAAGCCACATCCACACTTTGATACTTCAATTCCGCACTGGGACATATGGTGACACAGACACGGCTGTTGTGACGAAGTGTTTCAATGTGTTTTCCTTCCTTCGCGGAGTGAAGATAGAGTGTTCCTTCGGCATAGCCAAAATTCATAGGAAGTACATAGGGCTCTCCCTCGGAAGTGATCATTCCTACGTAACAAATTTTCGATTGGAGCAGTATTTGCTCCATCTCTTCTCGTTTTGTCAGGATTATTGTTCTCATTAATAAATTTATTGGGTATTCAGTTATTGAATGGAGTCTCTAATAATAGATAGATGGAGGGGGATAATTATTCTTCTATGCTCTCTTTCGACGTTAGTTTGCTATTGAGGTAT
>JBKEBB010000017.1:0-3765 GCA_047972845.1 Bacteroidales bacterium | reverse complement strand
TATCCAAAAACCACCTCATCCACTGAATGATTGGTCCATCCTCACTATTTCAATTCATCTTTTTTACTACCTTTGTGGCATACTAATACATGACGAATAATTAGCAAAATGATCTGGAACGAAACCATCGAGTGCATGAACAGAGAGGACATGCGTCGACTACAAGGAATACGTCTGCGAAAGACTGTTGAACATGTGTATCATAACACTCCGTTCTATCGAAAAAAGATGCAAGAATTGGGTATTACACCGGAAGACATCAACTCAATAGACGACATTGTCAAACTACCGTTTACAACCAAACAAGATCTTAGGGATAACTATCCTTTCGGCCTCTTTGCAGTTCCAATGAGTGAAATTGTAAGGCTCCATGCTTCAAGCGGAACCACCGGACGCCCCACTGTAGTGGGATACACCCGCAACGACATCAACCTATGGAGCGAATCTCTTGCCAGATGTTTAGCTGCTTACGGGTTGACAAAAAACGATGTATTTCAGGTTTCTTACGGATCTGGTCTGTTTACAGGAGGATTAGGACTTCACAACGGTGTGGAGAAATTGGGAGGAACCGTTATTCCGATGTCGAGCGGAAACACCCCCAAACAGATTCAAATCATGCATGATTTTGGAGCAACCGCATTAGCCTGCACTCCGTCATACGCCCTCTATCTGGCTGAAGCCATTAAAGACTCAGGAATCCCCAGAGAAGATTTCAAACTCAGGGTTGGGATCTTCGGAGCTGAACCATGGACCGAAAATATGCGCAAAGAGATTGAAGCAAAATTAGGTATCAAAGCCTACGACATCTATGGTCTGAGTGAGGTTATCGGACCGGGTGTGTCTCATGATTGCGAATGTCAAAATGGATCGCACATTGCAGAAGATCACTTCTTTCCTGAAATAATCCATCCCGAAACATTGGAGCAGCTACCTCACGGAGAACATGGAGAATTGGTATTTACCACCATAACCAAAGAGGGGCTACCATTGCTCCGCTACCGCACCAAAGACCTCAGTTCATTGATTTATGAACCTTGTGCCTGTGGACGAAATACCGTAAAAATGACACGTATCACCGGACGTAGCGACGATATGCTGATCATTCGAGGTGTAAATGTATTCCCATCGCAGATTGAAAGTGTGATTCTTGAATTGCCCGAGTTTGATCCACATTTTATGATGTATATTGACCGAATCAATAACCTTGATGTGGTTGAACTGCACGTTGAGATGAATGAATCGTCGTTCACCGACGAAGTAAGCCGAGTGGTAAGTTTAAATAAAAAACTAACCGATAAACTTCAAAGCGTATTGGGATTGGGAGTGAAAGTAAAGATTGTAGAACCACGCTCAATTCCACGAAGCGAAGGAAAAGCCAAACGAGTATTCGACAACCGTAAACTCATATAAGCCATGCTAATCAAACAACTATCCGTATTTCTTGAGAATAGATCAGGACGACTTACAGAGGTAACTGTAGCTTTGGGCGAAGCCGGAATTAATCTTTCCGCATTCAGTATTGCCGAGAACTCAGATTTCGGCATTCTACGAATGATTGTAAACAACCCCGAAAAAGCACTGGAAGTGCTAAAGGCAAAGAATTATGCAGTGAGCCTCATCGATGTGGTATGCCTTCAATGCCCCAACACTCCGGGATCGCTTGCCAAGGCGCTGAACATACTCTCCACGCATGAAGTATTTATTGAATATATGTATGCTTTCTCATTAGGAGAAACTGCCAACGTAATTATTCGCACCACCTCACCCCAACAGTGCATAGATGTATTGAAGGCGAATCACTTGGAACTTCTTGCCGCGAGCGACCTTTATAGACTGTAATATATAGAATGAGCATGGCTGTGAGTTAAAATTGATTGATTCACAGCGATTGTCCGTTATTTAGATTAACTTTGCCCCTCTTTTTATGAACAATTCAATGAGAAAACATATACTCTTCGCCCTACTACTCGGTCTGCTTTTCACCTCTTGTTCGGATTACTACAAGATATTGAAAAGCAACGACTATGAAGTGAAATGGGAAGCGGCTAAACGATATTACGGAGAAAAGAAATACAAACAGTCTGCAACCATATTGGAAGAGCTATATACCTCTTTCAAAGGCACTGATAAGGCGGAAGAGAGTCTATATCTGCTTGCACAAAGCTACTACAACGCCAAAGATTGGATTACGGCATCGCAATATTTCAAACAATACTACAATGCCTATCCCAGAGGAGAATATACGGAACTAAGCCGTTTCTATTCCGCTATGTGCTACTACAATGACTCTCCCGAATACGAATTGGATCAAAGTGAAACTAATAAGGGAATCAGAGAGTTTCAAATGTTTCTGGAATATTTCCCAACCAGCGACATGAAAGAAGAGGCACAACGGAGGATGAAAGAACTTCAAGACAAGTTGGCTCTTAAAGCATTTAAGAATGCAGAGCTCTACTATTTCTTGGGGACTTATGGGGGTAACAACTACCTGTCTTGTGTTATCACTGCCCAGAATGCACTTCGCGACTATCCCTTTACAACGCTCAAAGAGGATTTGTACGCACTCATACTTCGAGCTAAATATCAAGAGGCAGTGCTGAGTGTCCCTGAGAAACAGGCTGACCGTTACCGCTCGGTAATTGACGAGTTTTACAATTATCGTAATGAGTTTCCAGAAGGGAAATACCTAAAAGAAGCAATCCGATATTACACCGTCGCCCAAAGAAATACCGGTGCTGACAGTGAAGAGGGAGAAGCCATCCTAACTGGACAAGCTACAGAAGATAAAAAACAAAAGACAAAAAAGAATCCAAACGCAATAAAATAAGACATGGCAGTAGATTACAAAAAAAGTACAGCTCCACTCAACACCATCACGCGCGATGTGATGAAAATGTCTGAAAAGACAGGTAATGTGTATGAAACCGTACGCATCATATCAAAAAGAGCGAACCAGGTTTCAGCTGAGATTAGAAGTGATCTGGACAAAAAGTTGCAGGAGTTTGCATCGTTCAATGACAACCTGGAGGAGGTATTCGAGAATCGTGAGCAGATAGAAATCTCACGCTTTTATGAGAAACTTCCCAAACCGGTACTCATCGCCACCCAAGAGTACGACGAGGATAAAGTATATTTTAGCAATCCGGCTAAAGAAAAGTCGATCTAATTTAGAGAAAAGATGCTTCAACGTGTTCAGTCTCTTTATCTACTGGGGGTGGCAGTTTTGCACGCCCTCACATTGTTTTTACCCATAGCCTCACTGGTAACTACCTCTGAAGAGCTTATATTCGAAACAATTGGAATATACGACTCGGCTAAAGAGATAATATACTCCACGTGGGGATTATTTATTCTTTCAGCGATTATATCACTGATCTCAATTGCTACAATAGGGTTATTCAAAAAAAGAATGGTGCAAATTCGCCTTTCTATTTTCAATGCCTGTTTGATGATTGGGTTTTACGGAGTATTCGCATTCTTCACATGGGTAACAACCGGAAAGTTTACCGCTGATTTGGCAGTTCGAATACCACTCTCATTCCCATTGATCGGATTCATCCTCAACTGGCTTGCAATTCGTTCCATTGGAGCAGACGAGGCACTCGTTCGTTCTCTCAATAGAATCAGATAAAAAAAGGTAATGAGGCCAAAAATGGTTGGTGAAGTTCTTGAAAATAGTTTGTAACTTCAAGGCGAAACTAAAGAGGAGATGAGCTCTGCTGGAGAGCAACTCATTAGCAATAGGTTTCAGAACATACCGAAACG
>JBKEBB010000008.1:0-5614 GCA_047972845.1 Bacteroidales bacterium | reverse complement strand
TGAGCGAGAACTACACCCGGCTGACAAATATCGACAGACTGCTCACAACGGGAGAGTTCAAATTGGCTGATGAAGAAAACAATTACACCATACTCGGAGCCGGACTGGCATCTCAATTGGGATGTCACTCTTCTGCGATATATCCAGTGTACGTGTATGCGCCCCAACGGAAAGGGAAGATCAACATGGCAAACCCGATGGAGTCGTTCAACAGCAATAATCTCTACGTAAGTGGGATCTTTTCCATCAATCAACCTGTTTATGACGAACAATACCTACTGACCTCACTTGAGACCGCCCGATTGCTGTTTGATTATGAGAATGAGGTGACGGCTCTTGAGTTGAAGTTAGCCGATGATGCCAATCCCGATCAGGTGCAACGTTCAATCCGTCAGCTGGAAGGTATGGAAGCGTTCAACGTGCAGAACAGATATGAGCAGCAGGAAGAGGCCTATCGAATGACCGAAATTGAGAAGTGGATCACCTTTCTTATTTTGACATTCATTCTACTGATTGCCGCCTTTAACGTAATCGGATCACTCTCGATGCTGATGATTGACAAAAGAGAGGATATTGGTATCCTACGCAACCTCGGAGCCACTGATAGGTTTATCAGACGCATTTTCCTTTACGAAGGATGGATGATCTCTCTGCTTGGGGCAACGATCGGATTGGTTGTGGGCATCGCGCTTTGCCTCATTCAGGAGCACTACGGAATAATTTCTCTAGGTGGAGGTTCGGGATCGTTTGTCACCGATACCTATCCGGTGAAACTGATGTGGAACGATGTCTTCATCGTTGCTCTTGTGGTAGGTGCCATCGGATTTCTGACGGCTTGGTATCCGGTAAAAAGAATGCTAAACAAACCGCGTTGATATTTTCTTTAGGTGCAACCATTCAGACCACCTATTAATAGATATGGAACAACAATTTAATATACGAACACAAAACATATCAGACCGTGAGATGGAGATTGACAGAGCGCTTCGGCCTCTCTCTTTCGACGATTTCAGCGGTCAGGACAAGGTGACGGAAAACTTGTCGGTATTTGTCAAGGCCGCTCGCCTGAGAGGGGAGGCCCTCGATCATGTTCTATTGCATGGACCTCCGGGACTGGGAAAAACCACGCTATCAAACATCATTGCCAACGAACTGGGAGTAGGATTCCGTATCACGTCGGGTCCAGTACTCGACAAGCCGGGCGATCTAGCCGGACTTCTCACCTCATTGGAGCCGAACGATGTATTGTTCATTGACGAGATACATCGACTCAGCCCCATTGTGGAGGAGTATCTCTATTCCGCCATGGAGGATTATCGTATCGATATCATGATAGATAAAGGTCCAAGCGCACGTTCTATTCAGATCGACCTTTCACCATTCACCCTTGTTGGCGCCACCACCCGCAGCGGATTACTTACCAGTCCACTCAGGGCCCGCTTCGGTATCAATTGCCACCTCGAATACTACGACAGTAAGGTTCTGACGGGGATTATCAACCGATCGGCTTCTATCCTGAAAGTTCCCTGCACACAAGAGGCCGCCGTTGAGATTGCCATGCGGAGCAGGGGTACTCCCCGTATCGCCAATGCGTTATTGCGCAGGGTAAGAGACTTTGCACAGGTGAAAGGAACCGGCGAGATAGACATTGAAATAGCACGCTACTCACTCGAAGCCCTCAATATAGATAAACACGGATTGGACGAGATTGACAATAAGATTCTGACAACCATCATCGATAAATTCAAAGGGGGGCCTGTTGGCCTGACCACCATCGCCACCGCGCTCGGCGAAGATCCGGGTACGATCGAAGAGGTGTATGAACCGTTTCTTATCAAGGAAGGATTTATCAAACGAACTCCCCGTGGACGTGAAGTGACCGATCTGGCTTACACACATCTTGGACGCACTCGCCTCACCGACATGGGCAGCCTGTTCGAATAAACCATATACCGCTCATGAGCTTACGCCTTTTAGCCAAAGACACCGCCATATATGGACTTAGCAGCATTGTGGGACGTTTCCTCAACTGGCTGTTGGTTCCTCTCTACACCTATACGCTTACCAATGCCGCCGAGTATGGGATTGTCACCAATCTCTACTCGTGGTTGGCTCTGCTGATGGTGCTGCTTACCTATGGCATGGAGACCACCTTTTTCCGCTATGCCAATAAGGATGGAGCCAATCCACAAACTGTCTTCTCCACCGCTTTCCTTTCAATTGCGGGCTCAACACTGATTTTCTGCGCGGGAGCACTCTTCTTTCTCCGTCCCATTGGCGAAGCACTCCAATACAATGGCCATTCCGAACTGATTGTTCTGATTATGGTCATTCTGGCACTTGATCTGCTTATGGCGATTCCTTTCTGCTATCTCCGATTCTTATCACGTCCCATCCGATTCGCCTCGCTGAAACTTCTTTTTATCGCGATAAACATTGGCTTGAATCTCTTCTTTCTCTTGGTAATGCCCCGAATCGTTGAAGGGACCCATTGGGAGGAACGGTTGTTGCAACCGGGCTGGGAGATCAAGAGCATCATCGTCTCCAATCTAGTCGGCAATGTAGTCCTGTTTCTCGCCTTGCTGCCCACCATTCTTTCTGTCTCACTTCGCTTCGACGTCACTCTGTGGAAGCAGATGATCCGCTACACCTATCCCCTGCTCATTCTCGGTTTGGCCGGCATGTTGAATCAAACCGCCGATAAGATATTACTCCCGTTGCTGGTCGAGAACAAACAGGAGGCTCTGTCAATGTTGGGTATTTATGGGGCAAACTTCAAGATTGCCGTCGTCATGGTGATGTTTGCGCAAGCATTCCGTTTTGCTTACGAACCTTACTTCTTCGCACAAGGCAAACAAAAGGGAGAAGACAATCGAATCATGCTTGCCAACGCGATGAAATATTTCATCATATTCGCGTTGTTCATCTATTTAGGAGTGATGGGTTATCTCGACATTCTGAAATATTTCATCGGACCCACCTACTACGAAGGGCTCAAGATCGTACCGGTAGTGATGATCACCGAACTGCTATTCGGAATCTTTTTCAATCTCTCCGTTTGGTACAAACTCACCGACAAAACCCAGTGGGGAGCCTATTTCTCTATTGCCGGAGCCATCATTACCGTCGGACTGAACATTCTTTTCATCCCACAATACGGATATTGGGCTTGCGCATGGGTTGGGCTGATCAGCTACCTTGTTATGACTATCGCTTCCTACATCACTGGAAAAAAATACTACCCTATCCCCTATCGTTTCAAGAAGACCATCGGAGCCTATCTGCTGTTCACAGCCATTGCTTCGATTGTATTGATCGGTTCCTCCAGCCTTCCTTCATGGGTACGAATAGTCGAAGGAACGCTTTTCCTCGTTGTTTATTTATTAATGGTATATAGAAAAGAATGGAAACATCTAAAAAGCAGATAAACTTCCCACTTCGGTCAATCCTACTCGCTCTGATTATATGTTGTGTCGCCGTCGGTCCACTCCGAAGTGAAGAGGGGATGTTTCTTATCAACCGCACCGACCGAATGCCCTTTGAAAGAATGCGCGCACTCGGACTCAAGCTCTCTCCCGAAGCCATATACTCACCCGACAGCACCTCCCTTAAGGACGCGATTGTTCAGTTTGCCAACGGATGCACCGGAGGCATTGTTTCGTCAAACGGACTTCTGCTCACCAACCACCACTGTGGCTACGAAGCCGTTCAACTGCTCAGTTCCACCCAACACAACTACCTCAACGATGGATTCACTGCCGCTACAATGGCTGAAGAACTCTCTTCGCCCGAGCTGACTGTCTCCTTTCTCCGAAAGGTAATCAATGTCACCGACACGATTCAACGTGTCGCCTCTACCCTCAACTCCACCCTTGCTCCCGAATCACTCCTCGATTCGATCGCCAACGTAATTGCTTTGCAAGAGAGTCAAGATGGAAAATTCCAAGCGGAAGTGATATCGTTCTTCGAACGCACCGAATACTACCTGATGGTCTATGAAGTATATACCGATGTTCGCTTGGTTCTTGCCCCTCCCTCCTATGTGGGAAAATTCGGGGGCGATACTGACAACTGGATGTGGCCCCGACACACAGGCGATTTCATGTTGTTTCGCGTCTATGCCGATGCCAACGGTCGTCCGGCCGACTACTCCCCCTCAAACATCCCTCTCACAACCCCTTCCCATCTGAATATCTCCTTAGACGGATACCGCAAGGGCGACTTAACACTCACTATCGGTTATCCCGGGAGTACCACCCGAAACCTTACCTCGTGGGGCATTGAAGAGGTGATGAAGGGCGAAAACACCCCGAGAGTACAGTTCCGTGAACTGAAACAAGAGATCTGGAAACGAGCCATGGATTCGTTGCCCGAACTGAAACTTAAATATGCCGCCACCTTTTCCGGAAGTGCCAACTATTGGAAATACGGAATCGGACAAAACGAGGCGGTGGAGAAAGTGAATCTCATCGCCCAGCTCCAACAGCAGGAACAACGATTCGCCGAATGGGCCGACTCGTCCGACAATTCCTCTTACCGCTCCCTGTTGCCCCAACTCAAAGAAGATCATCTGAATCGAACTTCGAAGATAGAGGCTATCACCCTCATTCAAGAGGCTTTCATGAACAGCTCCGATCTGCTGGCTACATCCCTCGATCTGATTCTGTTTGATTACACCGGAAATGACACCACTAAACGTCAACTGACCGCTTTTTTGGATCGAAAATACTCGAACATCGATCTATCTGTCGATAAACAACTGCTCGCCGCCTGTCTGAAAGAGTACAAAAAGAGAGCCAATCCGGATTATCTTCCCGACATATACGAGCTGATCGATAAAAAGTTCAAAGGAGACATCGATCGTTACGTACAACATCTCTACAAAAAATCCCTCTTTACGGACCGGAAGAAGTTGGAACAAACCATTTTCCGTAAAGGATTAAAAGCGATTGAGAAAGATCCGTTCTACCAACTGGCATACTCTATTCAGATGATGAGCTTCGGAATTATTGTGAATCATGTCGAAGCCTCCTCTCGTATCGAAGATAACAGCCGCGCGCTCCTGCTGGCTAAGATGAAACAATTCCCCGATTCGGTCTTCTACCCCGATGCCAATTTCACCATGCGACTGAGCTACGGAACGGTTCAACCGCTCAACGGAGACTCTTATTTCACCACGGCCGATCAAATCATTCCTAAGATCGATCCCACCAACGAAGAGTTTCATGTGGGCGAACCGTTGATAGAGTTGCTGCGCAAGAAAGAGTTTGCTCCCTATGCCGATTCGATCGGCAATCTTCCCGTAGCTCTACTTTCAACAAACGACATCACCGGAGGAAACTCCGGCAGTCCGCTCCTCAACAACGAAGGAAAGATTCTCGGCATAGCGTTTGATGGCAATTGGGAAGGAATGAGCGGCGATCTGTATTACAACATCGACAAACAGCGAACCATCAGTGTTGACATCCGATATGTGCTATTCATCATCGATCGTCTATGCTCGGGAGAACGTCTGATTAAAGAAATGTTGAACAACGAATAACCGTCAGCCTGCCTGTTGAGCAATTATCCATGCTATAAAACCACGTTCATTTCGATTTATGGTATGATATAG
>JBKEBB010000005.1:0-6470 GCA_047972845.1 Bacteroidales bacterium | reverse complement strand
ACATCTGCTTCGAGTAGCTACGCAGGAAGGGTGTAACTATTTCACCTTTAATATACCCAATACGGTATGCAACGATTGTGGTCATATTGACAAACGTAATATGAAAGCGTGTCCGAGCTGTGGAAGCGAGAATCTCGACTACCTGACCCGCATTATCGGATACATGAAGCGGGTTAGTAATTTCTCACAACCACGACAAGTGGAGGCAGCACAACGACATTATGCTACGGTATCACAACTTTGATATTGTCTTTCAAGAGGTGCCCGGAGAAGTTACGTTGGCTATCAATATCTCCAATTGTCCGAATCGATGCAAAGGGTGCCATAGTCCTCACCTGATGGAAGATCGGGGGGAGGTTCTTGATCAACGGAGACTCTCTTCCCTGATTAACAGATATGGCACAGCCATTACCTGCGTCTGCTTTATGGGAGGAGACAACGATCCAAAGGATGTGGAACGATTGGCTGTGTGGGTACACCAAAAAGGAATAAAAACAGCGTGGTATTCGGGAAAACAGGACTTTTACTCGCATTGTTCCCCGATAAACTTCGACTACATCAAGCTGGGACCCTATATAGAAAACCTTGGTGGGCTCGGAAGCCCCTACTCCAATCAACGTTTTTACAAGGTGGAGAACGGAAAGATGATCGACTCAACCGCCCTCTTTACTGTAAATAAAAAAGCTACATAAGTGAATCAAATCCAACCATTACACCATCAACATCTACCCATGTACACTATAACTCATTCGACAACTGAGATCTCGAGTCGCAATTACATAGATCAGTATCGCGACACCACTCGATTTATAGGCTATTGCAAAGCGTGTGATCGATATGGAAGATGCTGGGCTTGTCCTCCATTTGAGTTTGACTCCGAATCCTACATTCCTTCAGATGGGTATATCTATATTATTGGAACTAAGATTAGTTTTACACCCCACCTCATCTCCACCAACACAGATTCGGGACAATGT
This sequence comes from Bacteroidales bacterium, assembly GCA_047972845.1. Classification (GTDB taxonomy): domain Bacteria; phylum Bacteroidota; class Bacteroidia; order Bacteroidales; family JBKEBB01; genus JBKEBB01. Next base: position 5,493 of record JBKEBB010000005.1, on the reverse strand, counting down.
GTACACATAACAACCCAAATAATTAAAGAGGTACGAGTGGAATTAGATCAAAAATTAGTAGCGTTGGAAAAGGTATTTCCGGGAAGTAAGGCCTTTTTTGCGGGAACATGCCTTCTTTGCGACAAAGAGCAATGTACTCGAATAAAGGATCAACCTTGCATTACACCTAAACAGATCAGGCCATCGCTCGAAGCGATTGGTTTTGATGTAGCTAAAAGTGCCGAAGAGCTGCTTAATATACCCCTTAAATGGGGTAACGAGAACAAATTTCCCGAATATATTACATTGGTAAGCGGATTCTTTTGTAACAAAAAGATTCCTTTATTTTTTCTGAATACAGATTTAAGTTTATAACTTTGACACGATTTTGGTGCTGATATTTCGGAATTTCGGAATAAAAGTGAAAAGGGAATCAGGTGAAAATCCTGAACAGACCCGCTGCTGTAATCTCCACCGTAAATCTTTGAGTAGTGCATAATCCACTGTTGCCATTCAGCGCAATGGGAAGGAGACTCAAAGAGGGAGTAAGTCAGAAGACCTGCCAAATGAACATAGTTACAAGGCTTTCGTGGAATAGAGCCAAGGACAAAAAGGCAGGTCGCAATCCAAATAGGTTGCTGCTTGAATTCTGACGGTTCGTTTCACGAAGACCCCTATCCAAAAGGTCATTATGAAACGAATTTATTATTTTACCCTTTTCTTCTTCGCCATCTGCTGCTATCCAAATTTTCTCGTTGGACAGCAGTCTACAACCGATACCCTCCCATCATCCTACAATCTGGACGACGTTACAGTGTATGGTCGTCGTATATCCACACAGGTAATACCGGTCCAAACCTTATCGGGGGTTGAACTAAGTCGACTGAGTGTTCACTCGGTTGCTGACGCTGTACGTTTCTTCTCAGGGGTGCAAATCAAAGATTATGGAGGTATCGGGGGACTAAAAACGGTGAATATCCGTAGCATGGGAAGTCAGCATGTAAAGGTATTCTATGATGGGATAGAACTGGGCAATGCACAAAACGGAATCATTGACTTGGGACGTTTCTCGTTGAAAAACATGGAGTCAATCTCTCTATACAACGGACAAAAAAGCACACTATTCCAACCAGCCAAAGACTTTAGTTCGGCAAGCGCGATCTATATGACATCACGCGCACCTTCATTCGATGGCACGAAATGTTACCACGTAAAAGCGGGGATAAAAGCCGGATCATTCGGCACAATCAATCCATCATTCTTGTGGGAACATCGACTTACCAATAAAATCAGCAGTTCGTTCAGCGCGGAATTCATGTCCACTACCGGAAAGTATTCCTTCTCCTACAAAAAGAAAAACGGATACGACACCACCGAAGTCCGCAAAAATGGTGACGTGTATGCGCTCCGTGTGGAACAGGCTTTTTACGGAAAAATAAAAAACGGAGAGTGGAAAACCAGAGCCTATCTATATAATTCGGAGAGGGGCTATCCGGGGGCTTCGGTGCGTGAAGAGCCGGGGAAATTCAAGCATCAGGACCGACAATGGGACACAAACGTCTTTCTCCAATCCTCCTTCCGCAAAAATTTCAGTCATCGGTACAATCTTTTGTTGAATGCCAAATACGCGTATGACTACCTGCATTACCGCTCAGATCCACGACTGGATGTAACCACCATGTATGTGGACAATCGATATAAACAACAGGAGGCCTATCTCTCTTCGGCCAATCGTTTCGCTATCATGGATCATTGGAGCATAAACGTTTCGGCAGATTTTCAATACAACACCTTGGATGCCGACCTGAAAGAGTTTGTTTACCCTACCCGCTTTACCGAATGGGTGGCTGTGGCAACCTCTCTTCAATTCGATCGACTGAAAATTCAGGCCAACGCCTTGGGCACATTTGTGCAAGAAACAACCAAAGCAACAGGAAGAGCAGCCGGAAACAAACACAAATATACTCCGGCAGTGATCGTCTCATGGCAACCACTCGGGAATGAAGACCTCAACCTGCGTGCCTTTTATAAGAACATCTTCCGCATGCCCACTCTCAACGATCTGTACTATACATTTATCGGAAACAAAGACCTGAATCCAGAATACGCGAAACAGTACAACGTGGGAGTTACTTACGCTAAATCATTCAAAAGCCGATGGGCTAAACGGATGGAAATACAAGTGGATGCCTACTACAATGAGGTAACCGACAAGATTATCGCCATGCCTACCTCCAACCAATTCCGCTGGACAATGGTCAACCTCGGACTCGTTGAAATACGGGGAATGGATGTGGCATTGATCAACACATGGCAAATAGGACGCGAGTGGGTGCTTAATTCACGAGTGAACTATACCTACCAAAAGGCTCAAGATTTCACCAATCCGAAAAGCTCTTACTACGGGGATCAGATCCCCTATATTCCGCTGCACAGCGGATCGCTCATTCTGGGAGGAAGCTACAAATCATGGGACTTCAACTACAGCTTCATTTACACCGGAGAACGATACGAAGCAAGCGCCAATATTCCTGAGAACTTCGCGAAGGCATGGTACACCAGTGATATTTCGCTATCCAAAACATTCAATTGGAACAAGGGAGAGGTTCGGATCACCGCTGAGGTGAACAATCTCTTCAATCAACAATACGAGGTGGTGCAGTGCTATCCCATGCCCGGCACCAATTTCTTCTTATCCACTAATCTTACTTTCTAAACAACTCTAAACATGTCAAAAACTCAACTTCATCTATTATTGCTCATTTTCAACCTCTCGGTCACACTCTCCTTTTTCTCGTGTCGCACCGACGGGGACGACATCATTCCACCCACCCCTACCCCTGTAACACCTGGAGAAGAGGGACATATAAAGGGATTCTTTCTCTTGAATGAAGGAAATATGGGAAGCAACAAGGCTTCGTTGGATTATTTCGATTACGAGTTGGGGGTCTATTACAAGAATATCTTCCCTCAACAAAATCCCAATGTGGTAAAGGAATTGGGCGATGTGGGGAATGACATTCAAATCTACGGAAACAAACTCTACGCAGTTATCAACTGCTCTCACTTGGTAGAGGTGATGGATGTCAATACGGCCAAACACATTGCCACCGTCTCCGTTCCCAACTGTCGATACATCAGGTTCGACAAAGGATTCGCCTATGTGACTTCTTATGCCGGTCCCGTGCTAATAGATCCCAATGCTCGTCTGGGATATGTTGCCAAAATTGATACCGCCTCACTTTCCGTGGTCGACACATGTGTGGTAGGATATCAACCCGAGGAGATGGTCATCCGCGACAACAAACTCTATGTGGCCAACTCCGGTGGCTATCGAGTACCCGAATACGACAACACCGTGTCGGTTATCGATCTTGATCTGTTCAAAGAGATCAAAAAAATAACCGTAGCAATCAACCTCCATAGAATGAAACTTGATAACTACGGAAACATCTACGTCTCTTCGCGAGGCGATTACAAAAACATCCATTCGAACACTTACATTATCAACCGCAACGACATAGTATCTGACAATCTCAAACTACCTGCCAGTAACTTGACTCTCTGCGGCGACTCCCTCTATGTGTACAGCACCGAATGGAGCCATACTACAGGTAAAAACAGTATCTCGTTTGCCATAGTCAATACCCGAACTAAAAGCATTGTTTCCCGTAGTTTCATCACTGACGGAACAGACAAAACGATTGAAGTTCCCTATGGCATTGCCGTAAATCCCGAAACCCGGGAGATATTCATTACCGATGCCAAAAACTATGTCACACCCGGATCACTCTTCTGCTTCGGACCCGATGGTAAAAAGAAATGGGAAGTGATCACTGGAGATATCCCTGCACACATAGTATTCTCTCGAAAGAAACTAACCATCTATAACTAATTATTACAGCAATGAATCATTTGACCAAGACCGGGTATCTGTTTCTAACAATACTAACGGCACTGCTCTTCTCATGCAGCAAAGAGGTAATCAATCCAGACCCGGGAACTCCCACGGTAGCTCTCAATACCGAAACGGGAGAGTACAAAGTAAAATGTAGCAAGTCGGTAACACTCGAAGCTACAGTTCAAAACGCCATAAAACCCATCTATTCATGGAAACTCAATGGCAAAATCATCTCCACCGATTTGAATTATCTCTTTTTAGGAGAGATCATGGGTGAATATTTCATCACCTTCCGTGTGGATGCAGAAAACGGGTCGATAGAGAAGCAAATCAAGGTGAGTGTCATGGAAAAACTCCCACCTGAGATTGACATGTCCTCCTCTCTTCTCGCCATAATTGGAAAAGAGACTGAAATAAAAGCTACAGTGAAATATGCCGACAACGCCTCCTACCTCTGGCGTTTGGATGGTGTCATTGTATCCGAAACCGACACCTACATTCACAACCAATCATCTCTTGGTGCGCAAACACTTACCCTGAAGGTGACCACGGATGATGGTCAAGACCTGAAAGTATTCACCATCAACACTCTTCCTGCTCCTCTTCCCGAACTTTTCTTCGACAACGGTCACTACCGAGTAGCCTCCAATATTGACGAACTGAGAAAAATGACCATTCCACTCGGCAAAAGTCTTGTATTAGCTCCTGTGATCTGCAATATCAGCAATCCGTCTTCTTTTGTTTGGACTGTTGACGGAGTTGTACAAAACGAATCTTCCGAGTTTCTCACATTCGAGCCTACAGCTAAAAGTGTGTATCTAGTAACCGTTACCGAGCAAAGCACCCAAGCGAAAGCCACCGTACAAGTCACATGCACCGAACCCGAGGGCTCCTTCTTCCGCCCAAAAACGGTCGGAAGTAAAGCCACCGCGGCAAACGCGTTCGATTACATTCCCGCTCCCGGTCAGTTTATCAATTACCAAACGGGAAGCACCAAGACCAAGGCCTTACAAGACTTGCAAACCTCACTTAACGGAGGCAGTGCACCCTATATTGGCGCTTATGGCGGCTACTGGATCGTAGGATTCGATCATAGTGTGGAAAATGTTACCAATAAAGCCGATTTGAAAATATCAGGTAACGCCTTTGCAGGATGGAGTGAACCGGGAATCGTGTGGGTTATGCAGGATGAGAACGGCAACGGACTCCCCGACGACACATGGTATGAACTGAAAGGAAGCGAAACCGGAAAACCCGAAACCAAACAACGCTACGCCATTACATACTACAAGCCCAAAACCAGTGGAGCCGATGTATTGTGGACCGATAATTTGGGACGCACAAACACCGTCGATTACAACGGATACCACACTCAAGCATACTACTACCCCATGTTTATTACCGAAGATTACTACACATTGGTTGGTACCTGCCTAGCTTCTGGAGTATTCTCCTCGGGTGGAATTGTGTATGCAAAAGATTTCCCATGGGGGTATGTGGACAACTACAACACAGATCCTTCTCGAAAGATGGATGAGTTTTGGTTGGAAGATGCCATCAAGGCCGATGGTTCTCCCGCCAATCTGAAATACATCGACTTTGTAAAGGTACAT
>JBKEBB010000339.1:0-3104 GCA_047972845.1 Bacteroidales bacterium | reverse complement strand
AAGGTATTCCTCAAATCAAGTCCTCCTCCAAAAACAAGGTCGGTAACCTTCATCACACCATAGCCAGGGCCAATCACATTGAATCGGCTTGAACCGGTGTTACTGATTGACAAAGTAGTGGCCTCAAAAAGTCCACCATTCATCAAATTAAAGGTAACCGTTGAAGTTGTTTTAAACTCCGGGGTGCTTAAGTAACCTTTTACGGATAATACCGTATTATTGGTGATACTTATTTCATCACTAGCAAGGAGCTGACATCCCGCGTACAGCTTAGATCCAACGGTCAGATTGACAGATGCTACATTCACCACACCCTCAGCGAAGAAGTTTCCGTTGTTTGTAATACTGAGAGCGTCAGACAAAGTAAGTGCTCCACCAATATAAGTCTGAGCAGTTCCGTTAGTATGGATTTTATTGGCAGTTAAGTTCTCTTCTACAAAGAACTTAGTATTTGTTCCAAAAGTAAAGTTTACGTTAGGAGCATTTATCGATCCGGCATTCTTAAGTGTAATATTTTGGATACTGGTGTTTTCTCCATAATTAATGGTTCCATAATTGAGAATTTCAACAGTTCCATTTGCCACAAAATTGGTCAAATTGAAACGTCCACCCGGCATTACCACAATCTTAACAGGTCCATTTCCCCAAAAATTGCTAATCGTTAAAGTTCCCTGTACATACAGTTCAAATCCGGAAATAAAATTCAAATCGCCATTGTATGTCTGTCCGGCTTCAATTTTTCTTTTCTTTACTTGACTTGGAGCACCCCATGTTTGATAGGTACTCATGCTTTGAGCATCAGCGGGAATGGTAGGAACCGGAGGCATGAAGGCCCAAGAATCATATATTGTTGGGACAATAGTACTATTCCAAAGTGTTTCATCATTTGCTACAGGATCAGCTTTGGTCACAGCACGAGTAACAGGACCTACACCACAATCCGAGATAGCGAATCCATATGGTTTGAGGTTATCATCGAGACAGTCAGCACCCACGGTGTTGATAGCATTGATACGATATCCATTATCCACTTCGATAAACCACCACACTTGCACAGGGTCAACTACACCTGAAATAGGCACATCCACCTGTTTGGCAAAGCCATTGTAGTGAACATCGTACGCACGAGTATTAATAAATCCCGTTTTCCCTCCAAAAAGTTCTTGACGACTGTTTTCAGCCACAATCTCTTCTCCTTGTCTTGAACCTTGCACCCATTTGAATCCAAGTTTGATGTTCTTTGCAGACCCAAGAGCGATGGGTTGGAGAGAAACACGAAGATTATTGTCGGTTACCTGATATTTTGCTTGAAATACGAGGTCATTGTAGTCATAATCACTTCTTCTGGAGTCTTCAAACACAACAGTTTGCCACAGTGTGCTGGCGCTGATGGTAGAGGTTCCCGGTTGATAATAAACAGTCACTTCCGCACTACCACTCTTAGTGGCAGCTTGTTTTGGCAGAAGAATAGTCATAGCCTTACTGGTAGATGCTACCAATAGACCATTGTAAAGGACGTTTGTTGTATAGCCCTCTTGGATGGGAACAGTGTACTGAACGGTTGAGACCAAATTGTTAATAATTTGTTCTTTTTTCTCCTTAGAAGGATCGCCACCCGGATCGGGATCTACACCGCTACTTTTTACACATCCGGACAAGATTAGTCCGGTAAGCACGATCATGGTAAAAATTCTTTTTTTCATGTGCTTGAATTTATTAATTGTTTGGTTGGAATGCATGTTTTGTGTTGAATTCCAAATAGTCTATGGGTCAATTTCAACACTACAAAGATAACAAATAAATAGGCGAAAAGACAAACTGTGGACACACAATTTAGAATCATTATATCTTTAATGGGTGTTGAATGACAGATAAATAAAATTATTGAGCTAACTTTCTAAATATAAAATATCAAATTAACCAAAGGAAATACTAATAATTCTTCAACACTGATTAAAAATGAGATCTTAAAATGAAAAAGGGCTTGAACAAAAGATATGTTCAAGCCCAATACATAAATCGACAATTAAAACAACATGCTGATGCAGAAAATAGAATTAATTGTACCATCTAAAAAGTCCGGAAGTATTAACAGGATACCCTTTACCGGAATCTCGAAGATACCAATCGACACTTTGATTGGCATTCAGAATCCAATTTTCGAATTCAGGAAACACTTCCCGAATAAGTTGTCTCTCCTGAGGATAGGTATTCAAAAATCCGGGAATCGATATTCCATAGGGAAGTGTACCGCCCGTTCCGGCACCGATCTCTGAAACAAAGAAGCGGACTCCATTATCAACTTCAATAAAGTAATTCAATTTTTTATTCAACGTAGTGGTACTGGATAGTTGAGTTGGAACACCGCTGTAGATATAATATCCACCACGTATAACATCCAACTTCGGATCTTTTGAGGACTTCTCACGTTTATTCTTGGTTACAAGTGTAATTTTGGGAACGCCGTTGGACAGAATCTTAATCTCGTCAGTCTCCGTACTTATTGCCTCACGATATTCACCCGCCGAGATCATCGTATTGATCATTCCGTCTTGTCCACCAAAATAGTCTTTTCTAACATCATTAGTGAGGTAAACAACCTCCTTATCATTAGCATCAATGTAGCCAAATTTGATATCCTTCGCAGCGCCCAAAGCGATTGGTTTTACAAACACATCAAATAAACGCTGACCTTTGTTTACATACAACCGATGCTTGATGTAGAGTACCAAGTCGTTGTAATCAAAGTCAGCATTACGGCTGTCTTCAAACAACAACACATTGGCTGACTCAGAAACACCAGTACCCTTTTCAAATTCGGGGAGCTCGCTGTATGGTATGTGTTCTACTAATAGAACTGCTCCGGCACGAGTAGTCGTCAAGGCTGCTTTAGGTACGTCGATAGTCATGGCTACATCAGTGAAAGCCAAGATCTCGTCACCGTAAGAGACACGTGTCACGTATCCGTCACGAACTTCAACCGCGTATGTAGAGGTTAATTCGAACTTAGGATCAATCTGCACCGGCTTATTTTGTGCGGTTGGAGAAGGAGTCTCGAGCACACCATCCGGAGCGGTTACGCAAGAGGTAACCAAAAGTGCAAT
>JBKEBB010000255.1:0-19911 GCA_047972845.1 Bacteroidales bacterium | reverse complement strand
AGTTGATTCGTAGTACGTTGTCGTGCCCCACCGCACTTACACTTAATACATCCGATTCCAGTTCAACCTGGTTTTCTGTACCGGTAGGTTCTCCATTGTCCGCATTTTCCCCTTGCAAAACAATTTTGTTCTTCTTTTCAGGAAGTGCGAGTCCCGACGCGCAACGCAATCCCGGCATCTCGATCGTCAGCGTTTGATCTTCCGGCAGTGACTCGGCAAATACCATATCAATCCACTCTCCTTGAGGATAATCAATATTGATGCGACTAATGTCTATGTTGGGAGTGAGTCGATAGTTGTCAATGTTGCTAAGAGATTCCACATTCATTGATTTGGAAAAAGCAATGTGAACAGAGTCGTTTACCAGTAATTCAAACGATTGAATAGAGGGAGGCGTACTGTCCGTATTTTCTTTCTTTACCGAATTGACTCTTCCGGGTGTTCCACCCATCGGGTCTATCGAAGCGATCCAATTGTCCGAACTGCCCGATAGATTATTCAAATCGATACATTCGAGCGACCATCCCCCTTTCTTCTTAGTGCTGTTCTGATACCACGTGTCGGCATATTCAACCCACGACACTATCTCATCCGATTGATTAACCACTTGAAGCAATTTTCCCGTATTTGCAAGGATGGGGAAAGGGGCAACACCAACAACGTTTCGAATATGGGCCAATTCGTTTTTCTTTTGAGCATTGCACAAGACGATGTATTCCCCCACACGTAATGTGTCCGTCGGTAGAGTGATGTAGCGCGTGTCGTACACAAAAGTGAGGTTTGACAGAACAACATCTTTATCTCCCCGATTATAGAGTTCCACATATTCCACTTCCGGAAGACCGACAGCTCCGGTGGGGTTGGCCATGATTTCAGAAATCACCACTTCTCCTCTTTCTGTGATTGGATCCGGAGCCCCCCCCTTTCTGTACACAAACGAGTAGGTGCCAGTCAATCGCAAGTTTCCGTTCAGATCCCTCACTCCAAACATACTGAAGGTTCTCTCTTCCCCTTCGACGAAAGGAGAAGAAAAGAAGAGGCTGATTCTACGTTTGTCGCTCGACAATACCATCGAGTCGGGCGTTTCTTCCGGGTTGAACAACGTAAAGGAGGCGCGAGAGACATCGATCGGTTCATCAAACAGAATGTCGAGTTGCTTGTCATGGGGAGTTTCTATCTCTATAATGGAAGGAGGAGTTGTGTCGTCAGAATCGGGTAGTTCCTCCTCTTTATCAATCGCCTTCACTTGAATGTCCCCCAAATAGAAGTGAGAGTTGTAGCTTTTTGTATAGACGCATACCAGTCCCAGATGAGATGGGGTGAAGTTCATTGAGCTTAATGCGGTTCCGCTTTCCATGATGAAACTTTCCGATTCCTCCCTTTTGTAAGCTATTTTCCAGTTGCCTTTGAGATCGCACGATACTCGAATCCATAGATTCACTACCGAATAGTCGGTTCGACCTTTTGCTCCCTCAATCAGTGGGATGTGGTTGGATCCATCCTGTTTGAAGAGAACGAGGTTGTCGTCTCTGTGTCCCACTCGTAGGTAGTATCCTTTCAACTGGGACGATAGCAAATCTGATTCATCGGATGCCAGATAGAATATCGCATAGTTGTATTGAGAAGGATTGTGTTCGATCCGTATTTTGAAAACCCATTCTGTTCCGTTTAGTCGTGAAGAGGAGGTGGAGAGATACGATTTTGAAGAGCCATCCACCCCTTTCAAGCGCAGTTCGTTGAGGTGTTGATTGGTAGTTGACTTCTGTACGATGAAATAGTTGGTATTCCCACCCCAAGCTGGGTTGTGGGTGAAATCTCCATCGGAGAATGTTTCGTTGAGTTGTGACCACAGGGAAAATGAGCCCGATAGGGAGAATAGGAGAATGAGAAGAAAATGTTTTTTCATGCCAATTAGAGTTCATTAGGTTCTGTAAGAGTCCTATTGAAAGGTGTTATACAGGTGTAAATCGTCTTCAAAATAACAATTAAATAGCCGAATAATCAAGATTAAATCGAGAATAAACGTGATTTATTCACCCTATGTATGCAACGTATTAAAAATAGTGGTATAACTTTGCCGCTCAGAAATAGACTGATTTTCCTGATAATTACTACGGAAGGTCAGTTCTGTCAAAATAACCAACAATGAATATCATTCATACTATCAGTAGTTTGCGTAGTGTGCTGGAGCCATTGCGAAACGAAGGAAAACGGATAGGATTTGTTCCTACCATGGGTGCTTTGCACAACGGACATCTTCAACTGGTGGCACGTGCCGCCCAAGAAAACGATGTATGTGTAGTAAGTATTTTTGTCAATCCGACACAGTTCAACGATAAATCAGACTTGGAGAAATATCCGCGCACACCCGAGGCGGATTGCCGCATGCTCGAAACAGTGGGTTGTTCGATCGTCTTTCTACCCTCCGTTGAGGAGATGTATCCGGAGGATGACGCGCGTGTTTTTGATTTCTCCCCCTTGGATGAGGTGATGGAGGGTCCGTCGCGCCCCGGCCATTTCAATGGGGTAGGGCAGATTGTAAGTAAACTGTTCGATGCGGTAATGCCTCACAAGGCCTACTTCGGATTGAAGGATTTCCAACAGCTTGCCATCATTCAGTTGATGGTGGAGCAGATGAATTATCCTATTGAGATTGTTCCTTGCCCCATTGTGCGCGAGGCTGACGGATTGGCTATGAGCAGTCGGAATGCCCGCCTAACTTCAGAACAACGTGCCGCCGCCCCTGCTATTTACGCGGCGTTAGCGAACAGTGTAGAGATGTCGAAGAGCGAATCGCTCGATGTGGTGAAGCGTTCGGTTGAGGAGGCTATTCGAAGAGAACCTCTCTTCAAACTTGAGTATTTTGAGATTGTTGACGGACGAACATTGCAATCCATTCGTTCGTGGAATCAGACAGACTATCCCGTAGGATGCATCGCGTTGTACTGTGGGCCGGTTCGACTTATCGACAATATATCATACCGTTAAACTCCTAAAAAAGGAGTCTTTTGAAGACAATTTATTAGCCAACTGGTTAATTATTCAGCGAATTGATAATTTTCATTGTAAAAAACAGATTGACTATTAAAAAAGTCATGTAACTTTGTGCCCGATACACATAAGTGTATTTGTAGGCATACTCAACACGAACAGTTATGACGATTGAACTACTAAAATCCAAAATTCACCGTGCGACAATCACAGATTCTAATCTGAACTACATCGGAAGTATCACCATTGACGAAGAGTTGATGGAGGCTGCTAACCTGATTGAGTTTGAAAAGGTACAGGTGGTCAATAATAACAACGGTGAACGCTTTGAAACCTATGTGATACGGGGAGAGCGGGGAAGTCGAGCTATCTGTGTGAATGGTGCTGCCGCCCGTTTGGTTCAGAAAGGTGATATTGTGATAATATGTGCTTACACCCACATGACCCCGGAAGAAGCGAAGAGCTTTACGCCTTCCATTATTTTTCCGAATGAACAAAACCAACTTGTTTAATCCGAGATTCAACGAATAAAAAATAATGGATGGGAAGAGCGTACGTATAGTGGCGTTTTTCCCATCTTTTTATATCGAATCTCTCTACAATCACCCTCTTGATTCCCTATCGTACGATAATCAATATTTCTTATCCCATTTTCATGAGCCTTTTGGCTCAGAATGTGATAAATGTTACCGATACCGCTTTCCTTGGTCGTTTGGGAGAGGTGGAGTTGGGAGCTTCCGCCATTGCCGGAGTTTTCTATTTCATGTTCTTTTTGATTGGGATCGGATTCAATCAAGGGGTACAGATCTTTATAGGACGACGCAACGGTGAGCAAAACTATTTCATGATCGGACGCATTGTGGGAAATAGTATCACCATGGCAATGGTGTTCGCGGTGATGATGTTTTCATTGGTTACCCTTTTTCTCGAGCCACTTTTGCATATGGTCATGAAGAGCGAGCGGGTGTATGAGGCCTCAATTAAGTTTATGAATGTACGGGTATTCGGCCTCTTCTTTATCTATCTGATAACTCTCTTTCGCACCTTTTATATAGGTATTCAGAATACGAAGATTCTGATGTGGAATGCAGCCATTATGGCCTTTGTAAATGTGGTACTCGACTATGGATTGATCTTTGGGAATCTTGGTATGCCTGCCATGGGTATCGAGGGAGCCGCGCTCGCTTCTGTGATAGCTGAAGGAGTTGCTTTGGGACATTTGTTGCTTCATATTCATTTTAAAGTTGACCGAAATAAATATGATCTACGGTTAAAGCCGGAAATAAATATATCATTGATTCGGGAGCTACTCTCCGTTTCTTCTTTCCTGATGGTTCAAATGGCAATTGCCCTTACACCGTGGGTCTTCTTCTTTATAGCCATTGAGCAATTGGGCGAGCGGCCTCTTGCTATTTCCAATGTGTTGCGAAGTCTTTATGCCCTCTTTTTTATTCCAATTGATTCGCTTGCTGTGGCTTCATCAACCATTGTAACAAATGTAATCGGAGAAGGTGGCGCGGATAAGGTGAAGGCGAACGTGGGTCGAATTATACGATTGGGATTGACAGTGATTGTTCCCATTCTCATTATTTCTGCCTTTTTTCCACGTCAGATTCTTCAGATCTATACCTCTGATCCTTCGCTTATTTCCGAATCAATAATTCCCTTCTATTCATTATTGACTTGTATCGTGTTTGGCCTTTTTGGTCGTGTATATTTCAACGCGCTGGTTGGAACAGGTGATACCAAGCTAACCATGCAGGTGGAGATGTTTGCTATATTTTGTTATACAATCTATATGTACATAATTGTTTTAGTGATGCGTTCTCCTGTTTGGATATGCTGGACCACCGAGCATGTCTATTGGATTCTTATGGGGGCTGCCTCTTTTGTGATGCTTCGAAGTGGTAAGTGGCGTCGAAAGACAATTTAATGAAGTACGTAATTGGTTGACTTCAGAGGAGTTCCCTTTTTGGATGAATCGAATATACTAATTGCCGAATTATTAGGAGAATAGAACAAAATATTTTATTTTTGCACCGTATTTCGTCGGCAGAGGGGTGCATTTGTGAGACTGCCGTTATTTAGATTAACCCTAATCAGTAAAGTAAAAAATGAAAGTAGCAATTGTTGGAGCAAGTGGCGCAGTAGGACAGGAGTTCCTCCGCGTGCTCGAAGAGAGAAATTTCCCTATGGATGAGTTGGTATTGTTTGGATCGGAGCGTAGCGCCGGTAAGAAATACACATTCAAGGGTAAACAGATCGAGGTGAAACTGCTTCAGCACAATGATGATTTCAAGGGTGTTGATATTGCGTTCACCTCAGCTGGTGCCGGAACATCAAAAGAGTATGCCGAAACGATCACTAAGTTCGGAGCCGTGATGATTGATAATTCAAGCGCGTTTCGTATGGAGAGTGACATACCATTGGTAGTTCCCGAGGTAAATGGTCCCGACGCGAAAGTGCGTCCGCGTGGAATTATTGCTAATCCAAACTGTACAACCATTCAGATGGTGGTTGCCCTGAAGGCGATAGAGGATCTGTCTCACATCAAACGAGTACATGTTTCTACCTATCAAGCTGCCAGTGGTGCTGGTGCAGCCGCTATGGACGAGTTGGTGGAACAGTATGCGCAAATTGTGCGTGGAGAAGAGCCCACTGTGGCTAAATTCGCCTATCAGTTGGCTTATAATCTGATTCCTCAAGTAGATGTATTCACAGATAACGGATACACAAAAGAGGAGATGAAGATGTTCAACGAAAAACGAAAGATTATGCATTCCGACATCACTGTGAGTGCGACCTGTGTGCGTGTACCCGTAATGCGTGCGCATTCGGAAAACATCTGGTTGGAAACCGAGCGTCCGATCTCTTTGGAAGAGGCGCGTGAAGCGTTTGCCAAAGCAGACGGAGTTATATTGATGGACGAACCCGCGGAGAAAAAATATCCGATGCCGCTGTTTCTTGCCGGTGCGGATCCTGTTTACGTGGGCCGTGTTCGTAAAGACCTTACCAATCCGAATGGATTGACTTTCTGGTGTGTGAGCGACCAAATCAAGAAAGGGGCCGCGCTGAACGCTGTTCAGATAGCTGAATACCTGATTAAGGAAAACGCGTTATAATCACAGACTGATATTGTAACCATACAGAGGCATTGCCGGAATAATTCCCTGGCGATGCCTTTTTTTGTGCTGTTTTGGGTGCGCTGAGAAATGAGCCGTTTGACTCTTTTTTTGGTTCTGCATTCACCTTCCAGAAAAGGAATACTCATTTCTGCAAATGCGACCATACGTTTTACTCCAAACGTTTACTCCTTTTACTCAAAAGGTATGCTCCTTTTTTGAGATCGTTTTGAAAGCGATTGATTCGGGCTATTTGAGATGAGAAAAACGGATTGAAGGTTCAATTATAAGGAAGAGATTGGATATAGTCTCAGCGTCTGTTTTCGTTGAGAATGGTGAGAAAGGTGTTTTTCCAACCTGTCCAACCAAACATATCGGCCATGGAGCTGTTGTGAAAAAGCAGTACAAATTCACCATTAACCTGTTTGCATGCTTCCACCATTTCGCGGATGTGCTCCAAAGAGACCTCGGGCGAGAGATGCATGTATTTATTCAGGGTAGTATCCATCACGATCGTGGGATGAATGGTAAGGTGATAGGCGATGTTTTGTTCCACATCGAAGAATAGATGCGGATGGCAGGTGCCTGCTCTGAATCCATACCGTGAGGCGTAGCCCATGGAGTAGTCCTCTTTGATTCCCAGTTGAGAGAGCATTCGATAGGTGTCGGGTAATCGAAAACGTAGATAGTGTTGACGATTGGCAGTGATCGGCTTTCCAATTATCCGACTGAGTTTATTGATTTCAAATTCGGTGACACGGCGTCGAAATGTGGCAAAATAGGAGGGGTGTGATCCGATGGGTTTCGTTTCTGCCATCTCTTTTAATTTAAGATAGTAGAACACCGTGGGGTAGATTGTTTTACGATCATGCCTTCCATAAGGTCCAACATGGACAAAATAGCGAACATCAAGTCCCGCCTCTTCGTGCCAACGGTTGATCTCGTCAAAAATGAAATAGGGATCTTCCTCTTTCATCAGCAGCACACGGATTCGCTGTTTAACAGTCTCGATGTTGAATCGTATCAAGTCGTTTAGAACCCGCAATAGATGCAGAAGAACACTTTTTGAACGATAGGCATAGGGGTAATCTACGTCGATGGTGGATGTGAACTTGAACAGAGGAGTTTGCCACTTAATTGTTTGACTAAAGAAACGATCAATGGAGTCTTTAAAGAATAGTGCCCAATGATCAACAATGGGTGTTTCGATCCAGCCCATGTCGTAGGAGATGGAATCCTCACACATGTATCGTTTCCATCGGTCGGTTGCTTGACTGTAATACTCTTCGTAACGGGTGACCATATAGAAAGCCGCAGAGAAGAGATCAAACGGAAGATTCCCTTGGGTGGTGGGGAAGAGAAAATCGAGGTCGTTCTGTCTTCCTGTCTCGGGACGGAAGGGGGTTATTCCGGTTTCATCGAGGAGTCCCGACGGAGATATATGGAAAGTTCCATGGATAGGGATTGAGGAGTAGTTTATTCTCGGTAATGCGGAGGAAGAAAACAGGTCGAGATCGTCGGTGAAGGCTATCTCTCCTCCAAGAATCTGTCGGATCACAAATTCGGCAATGTATCTAAGCCGTTCGGGAATGGTGGGAGAGTAGAGTAATATCATTTTTGAGCCGTTTTAATATCTATTGAAGAGTGGATTATTCATAAGTGGTGTCCGATGAGCTCGGGGGTTAGTCTATTATGCCTCCACCCAGCACCTTTTCATCTCTGTAAAATACCGCGCTTTGTCCCGGAGCAATGGACTCAAGGGGCTCTAACAGCCGTACTATAGCTTGGTTCTCTGCTGTAAACTCGAGAAAACAGGGGGTAGCTTGTTTACGATAACGTATTCGACAGATCAGGGGTTCGCTCTCGGTTAGGAAATCTCTGTTAATGGACCGTACACGGCTGATTGTAAATGAATCTTGATACATATTTGAAAGAGGAGCCAATGTGATCCGATTGTTTTCCGCGTCGATCGATTTTACAAACAGCGGGTAACGGCGCTGTACACCAAGTCCGCGGCGTTGTCCGACGGTATAGAAAGGATATCCCATGTGGCGGCCTATCACCTCTCCCGATTCATCGATGAAGTCTCCTTCTACGAATCGAGAGGGATGGATGTGTTGGCGCAGGAAAGAGTGGTAGTCACCCGGGCAAAAGCATACCCCGATGCTGTCTTTTTTCGTAGTGACCCGCTCGAATCCTTTTTGTGCGGCATAGCCGCGCACGGATTGTTTGGTCATTTCTCCCAGAGGGAAAAGGGCTCTTGATAGTACCTCATTTCCCAATCCCCATAGAAAAAATGATTGATCCTTCTCTTCATCCATTCCTTTCATCACGCAAATGGTCTCTTTATATGTTCCTTTTCGAGTATAGTGTCCGGTGGCAATATGGGCTATTCCCAATCGGTCGGCCTCTTGAAGGAGTAACTTCCATTTAAGTTCGTTGTTGCATTTTACACAAGGCACCGGCGTGCGCCCTTGCATATATTCTCCAGTAAAGTAATCAACAATGGAACGATTAAACTCCTCTCGCGCATCGAGCACATAATGCTCGATGCCCAAACGGTGAGAGAGTGTTCGAGCATCTTCGAGGTGACGGGGTGCTTCGGGAGAGTCCCAAAAACGAAAGGTGATTCCTACCACTTCGTAGCCTGCCTCTTGCAGCAAAATGGCACTCATACTGCTGTCGGTGCCTCCACTCATTCCAAGTAGTACTCGGTTCATCTTGTCAAGCGGTTTTTTTTGAATTGGAATAACGATACATATTCAATACACGGTGAAATGGTTTCATAAAAGGATTGTTACTTACCTCCCAATTCAAACAAAGGAAATCTGGATTCGGTTTGCCCATGGGTGTAGTTCCATATGGATCTATATTGTTTTATGTCTTCGCCCATCTCTTTAATCTGGTGTAGATATGCGGCAATGGATTTGTTTTCGGCGATAAACACTTCGGGCATTTTCTCTACCAAGGGACTATGACGGCGTGTGGTGTCGTGTTCGAATCGCAGTAATCGACGTCCGTCATCGAGTATACCGATCGTTTCGAAAGTCATACTTTTTCCAATTCCGGGAAGATTGAGCGTATTTCGTTCTGTGGCCGCGAATGGTAGATTGTGACGGGATAGGAATCGTTGCATTCGCTCGGCATTCCATCCTTTTTGAAGCACCACACGGCAAAGATCGTTTGTTTGGGTAGGGGTAAGTCGTCCGTAGCTTTTCTCCTCCGCAACGGCCTGCAGCGAGCGGGCGTTGGGAGCAAAGGGAGCATAGTTTTCGGCAAATCCCTTTACCGTAAAGGTGTAGTAGGTGAGAACACCTGCCAGATTGAGCGCTTGTCTGAGACGCGCCGCGTGACCCATACGGGAGGAAGCGACGGTATTGACCAGTTGATTGGTAACGATCCATCCTGCGTTTAGAAGTTTACCAATGCCATCAACCGCTTGAGGGGTTAGTTCCAATGGCGATTGAAAATGGGTTTGAATAACAACTTGAGTACTGCCCGCTTGTTCACCCACCTTCCGGTAGTGAGTGAGGATGTCGATCAGTTCATCATCCATTCGCATGGGAAGGTAGGCAGGGAGTCGAGATCCGAGTCGTATGCGTCGCATCTCGGCTTTGCGTTGAGAAGAGGGAAGGGAGTAGTTGGCTTTGCGTTTGCGTTCGGCCATCCGACACACGGCATCCAAGATGTTGGAGAGAGTGGCGTTCTGACTCATCAACGCGTCGCCTCCGGTAATAAGAATATCGCTTAGATAGGGATCTTCTTCGAAAAACTGCATCAGTTGTCTCAGTCGGTTAGGCCACGATGCTTTTGGTTTGAGTTCGTCCAGATCGAAGTTGAGGCGTTGGGCTTGGAAATTGTACATACGCTGACAGCTGGCACACAATCCTCCGCAGGCTCGTCCCATGGAATCGGGAATCAGAATGGCTACTTCGGGATAGCGTCGGTGGATGTTGCGTCCTTCGGGGAGAATCCATCCGGCCGCGTTGGGTTGACCGGGCTTTACTTCGTCTTCGCGCTCCCAAGCCCGGATGGTGCCGTAGGCATCTACTAATTCGGGAGAGTAGATGATATAGGAACGGATTGCCGCGTCGTCGAAAGAGTGATCCACCGAAAGCAGTGAGGCATAGTAGGGAGTGATGAAGAAGGGAATTCCTTTCTCTTTTGCTTTCTTGAGGGTTTTCAGAACCTTTGGGGTGAGCGAATTGTTCAGATAGCGGTTTAGTTCCGTAGGGCTTTTTATCGCCATCGCCAGTTGGAAGCGATAGTTGTTCCACCAATCCTCTACACAATATCGTTTGTCTTCGATACTCATCTCTTTTGTGAAGGAGAACTTGCCGGAAGATCGATTCTCTATTTTGTCGATGAGTAGTTCGATAATTCGTTTCTTATTTGCTTCATGGGCGGCAATGATCCGTTCGTCTGTTCCGGTTGCCCAACGGTTCATTCGCTGACGAAGTTCGGGACGAGTCATTTTTTCTTTGTCCGAGTGACTCAATCTATCCAATTGACGAATAATATCTTCGAGTAGATCGGTATGTCGGGAGGCTGTTTCCTCGTCGCGTAATATTCTGTAGAAGGTTCGAATGGTGGATACAAGGATTTGTTGATCGGTGGATAGCTCATGGATGGTTTGTCCGTCGTATTCGATCAATCGAAGCAGATGGTTCACGGCATTGGGATTCTTTTCACGGTAGGAGCTGCAATATTCGGATAGCCATTCTTTGAATTCGGGAAATGTGCAGTTTCTGGCAATTAGTCGAATTGTCGCGTAACGGGCGGGTAACATCTCTTTTAATATAGTCATAGCAATATTGGAGTATGTAGTAGAATTATATATTTCGTAATAAATAGCCCCGAAACGAGAGTGCTGCTTAAAGCGTTTGGGTCTGTTGAGATGTGTGATTTATCGCGCTCGGCTTTCGTTATTTTCGGTTGTCCGAATACCTATTTGCTGGCTTGATCGGAGTTGAGGCGGGTGACATCTGAATAATCGGGACTTAACAGACCTGAATTGGTGAGTATGAATTGACCTAATTCGGCCATCGCGTAAGATAAGTGGCTTTTCAGGCAATTTATAATATTCAATGGAAACAAAGATATGGATTTCCGCGGAAACAGACAAACGAATGTGCTGATTTATTGAAGAAAACAAGGAGATTGTTTTGAAAAGCCAATGCGATTTAATTGTTTGTATTCTCCTTTTTATCTGTTTGTTTTGAGTATTTTAGGCAATGGTTTCGATCTGTGTGTGACGTAAAAAAGAGGGTTTAGAAGAATCCTCTGATTTTATAGACCATCATGCCTACTATTTCATGAAACAAAATTTCCCATCTTTTGAAATTACCTATTTTTGGAATCCACGCTTCCATTTTATCCTGTGATCGGATTGGAGTGAGTTCGAAATCGGTGCAGTAAGGGTCAACCTTTACTCCGGCGTTGTTGAATACGGCGACCGATCGTCGCATATGCACTGCCGAGGTGATTAATAACGACCGCTGAGTAGTATCAATAAGTGCAGCTGTGAATACCGCATTTTCTTGAGTTGTTTCAGCTTTTGTCTCCAGAATAACGTCTTCAGGTTTAACCTGAAATGCGGATAGGAAGCGGATCATCGACTCGGGGTTTCCCGCTCCGTTCCCAACAATCGAACCGTCCGAAGCGATCACAATCTTCTGAATGACTCCTTGGTGGTACAATTTTACTCCATGGATCCATCTGTCCGCATTTTCGTTGAATTCAGGCTGATTGTTTGCTCCGTTATAAAGGGCAAATCCTCCCAATACGATTCCGTACGGATAAGTAGCTCCCGGAGTAAGCGGTTTGTTGTATTCTTTTATCCATAAGCCTTCTGCTATCCGATACGGTGGTTGAATAGAGAAGAAGAGTAGAAGGATTACAGACGTGACAATGCAAAATCGTTTATGTTTCTTGTTCCTAATAAAAGCGGCTACAGCCAATAATGCCATCGACCAATACAACGGTTGCGAGGAGAATATTGATAGAAATCGATAGATCATAATGGCTATGGTGTTGTGCGTCTGTTCTTAGTCGATAGTATATATAGGTGTGTTTAGAGGATGTCTTTGTGGAAAAACTTCTTCTTCTCAGGATTCTGATAGTTTCTCATTTTATCCAGTAGCTCATCGATGGTTGTCGCATCAAGCAGAATGTTTCTGGCGGCACTTCGCATAAATCCATACCGTTCCATCTTACGGATCATTGCCAGCAATTCATCGTAAAAACCATTCGCATTCAAGAGCCCGACCGGTTTGGAGTGAACGTTGAGTTGAGCCTGAGCCAACACATGAAAGATTTCATCCAAAGAACCAAACCCTCCGGGAAGAGTGATGAATCCTTCGCAGTCTCTCAACATCATCTCTTTTCGCTCAGTAATTGTCCCTACCGTGATTATTTCGTGCAAGCCGGAATGTTCGATCGGATATTGCTGAAGAAGCGTCGGGATAATTCCTTTTATTCGGCCTCCCCCATCGATAACTCCATCCGCAACATATCCCATCAATCCCAATTTAGTTCCACCGTAAACAACCTCTATCCCTTCTCGGGCAAGAGTTTTTCCTACCTGATAGGCTGTTTCGCGAAAACGAGGTTCATAGCCATAGCTTGAACCACAAAAAACTGCTACCGATTTCATGTTATTACTATTAAGTTAAACATCCAAATGTCCAGATTCCGTTATAAGAGATCGACAATCGACTCCAATTTCATGGATCGAGACCCCTTTATTAATATGATTTTATCTGTTGGGTTATTGTTTTGTATATATCTTCGTAATTCGTCTGTTGTTGCAAAGCAGCGGAGAGTTGAGGGGGCGGTAGTGGAGAAAACTTCTCCACACAACAGTGCCTCGGATATATTCAGTTCATTGAGTAAAGAGGCAATTCTGCGGTGTTCTTCTTCGGCAATCTCTCCCAACTCTTTCATGTCGCCCAAAATGACAAGTTTATTGCTGTTCGAACGTTGCGCGAAATCTCGAAGCGCGGCCTCCATGCTGGTTGGATTCGCATTGTACGCATCGATAATCAATTCGTTCTTTTCGGTACGTTTATACTGTGAGCGCATGTTGTTGGGTTGATATGCTTCTAAGGCCTCTTTCATGCTGTCGATCGCGACGTTTAAATATGATCCCACTGCGCATGCCGCCAACGCGTTTGTAAGATTGTAGGCGCCGATGAGTTGTGTTGATACAGGCTGACTTGTTTCGCCCACTCGAAGAGTAAATGTAAGTGTGGGTTTCGAATGATCGATCTCACCCGCTGCAATGGTATTTGGTGCCGCCCCGTAGATTATTCGCTTGATTGGTGCCGACATCTCCATAAGGATGCTGTCTGCTCCGTTGACAAACAACAGTCCATCCGTTTTCTGTATATAGTCGTACAACTCGCCTTTAGTCTGTTTTACTATCTCAGGTGAACCAAAACCTTCAATATGGGCGATTCCTATGTTTGTAATAATCCCCATGTTCGGCTCGGCAATTTCCACCAACTCCTTTATGTCGCCCTGTTTGCTTGCACCCATCTCGATGATTCCAATACGATGAGTTTTTTTTAGTTTCAACAAGGTGAGCGGTACTCCGATATGGTTGTTCAGATTTCCTTCGGTGGCGAGCAACGTGTATTGAGAAGCGAGTACGGAGGCGGTAAGCTCTTTGGTGGTGGTTTTACCGTTGGTTCCTGTGATGGCTATCAGTGGCAGTCCCAGTTCTCTTCTATGATGGCGGGCAAGCTGTTGAAGTGCTTTAAGCCCGTCCTCTACAAGCAGTATGTTCTCTCCATTCGCCTGTTCGGGATCGTCCACTATTGCATACTTGCATCCTAACTCAATTGCTTTTTTTGCATAACCGTTCCCGTCAAATCGCTCACCCTTTAGTGCGATAAACATTGAGTCGGTAGGGCAGTTGCGACTGTCGGTAGTGACTCCGCTGCATTCGGTGAATAATTTGTACAGATTCTCAATTGTCATTGTCTTCGCATAATTACAACCCTACAAATTTACATAAATAATTACTTATTTGGACTTTTGGATTTAAAAAAGTCTTCCTCCTTCCCACTATTTTCTCTTTTCTTCACGTTAGTATCAACGATACGAAAAAACAGTAGTAGTGAACCCTCTGATTCATTGGAGAAGTTGAATAAATTTCTATCTTTGTGCCATAGCAATAATAATTTCAATCAAAATAAACGTATGAGCAAACCTTATGTGGTAGGTGTTGATGTAGGCGGTACCAATACGGTCTTCGGTATTGTGAATTCGGGAGGACAAATCCTTTACCGAGGGTCAATGAAAACACTCACAGACGATAAAGTAGAGACATTTGTTGAAAATCTGTATGAAACACTCTGGCCTATTATTATGGAGGCAGGAGGTCCCCTTAATATTCTTGGTATTGGAGTAGGAGCTCCCGATGCCAACTATTTTACGGGATTGATGGAGAACCCATCCAATTTTCCTTGGGGAAGTTTTATCCCTCTTGCTCGTTTGATTAGAGATCGTTTTAATATTCCCACTGTTATAACCAATGATGCCAATGCAGCTGCTCAAGGCGAGATGACTTATGGAGTAGCGCGTGATATGAGAGATTTTATCATGATTACACTTGGAACCGGAGTGGGTAGTGGTATTGTTGTCAATGGCGAAGTGGTGTTGGGTAGCGACGGATTCGCCGGAGAGCTGGGACATGTGATTATGCGTAGAGAAAACGGACGTCCATGCGGATGTGGCCGTACCGGATGTTTGGAGGCATACGCTTCAGCCACCGGAGTGTCGCGCACCGCGAAAGAACTTCTTGAAAACTCTGATGCACCAAGTCTTTTGCGCGAACTCGATATCAATACCATCACCTCTAAAGATGTGCACGAAGCGGCCAAACAAGGAGACTCAATCGCATTGCAGATTTTTGAAGAGACCGGAAAGATATTGGGCGAAGCGTTTGCCGACTTTGTTGCTTTCTCAAGTCCTGAAGCTATAGTATTGTTTGGTGGATTGACCAAGGCGGGTGAGTTTATCCGTCGTCCTATTAAAGAACATATGGAGGCTAATATGCTTGCCAATTACAAAAACAAGGTGAAGATTCTTTTCTCTGAACTGAAGGAGTCAGATGCAGCGGTATTGGGCGCGAGTTCTCTCGGATGGAAGGCATCAGAATGGGTTCCAACACCGAATAAATAGCTAAATTGTCCAATAATTTGTTGATATATTCAACTTCTTGCAAGATGTTGATTTTCTTATTCTAAATGATCCGCGTTGATCAATATATTAGTTGCCCGTTTGGTATCATGCCAAACGGGCAAATTTGTAAGACGCTGTCATCTATTCTATGAGATGATGCATAATCCTTCATCTTCGAGGGTGCATTCCATATTGACCATCGCGTTTAATCGCATTTATAATTCCGTTTACAAGCTTAAATCTTATAAATTGAGATTGGTTTGTTATTGATTATATTTTATATGTTCGTATATTTGCGAACAGTATTTATTTATTCGTTGAACTATTTTTTTACCATTTATGTTCGTAATATAACGAACTGATGATCCGAAGTCATATTGTTGAAGTAGATCAACTTTACTACTATGTATATGGACGAGGTATTTATTTGTTGGTGACGTAAATTGCTCAAACGATATCTCAATAGCCATACATTTTATGTCACGAAATCAAAATAGTATAATAATCAAGAATGAGTGGATTAAGAAGATCACACAGTTAGAAGAGTCTATTAATGGAATGTCTAATAATAATTGAATAACGATGAAAGTATTGATTTTATGTACCGGGAATAGTTGTCGTAGTCAAATGGCTCATGGATTTTTACAGTCGTTTGATAAAAACTTGACTGTTTGTTCAGCGGGAACAAACGCGGCGGGAAGGCTCAACGAAGGAGCAGTAAAGGCCATGGCGGAAGTGGGGATTGACATCTCTCATCACACCTCAGATCAGGTGGAGAAATATCTTGGCGAGGAGTGGGATTATGTGATAACCGTATGTGGAGGGGCTAATGAAAGTTGTCCGATGTTTTCCGGAAAAGTTAAGCATCGACTTCATATTGGATTTGACGACCCTTCTCACGCCGTTGGAACGCCCGAATTTATTGAAAGTGAATTCCGCAGAGTAAGGAATGAAATTAAGAATGGTTTCTATGAGTTTTATATTAAGGAGATATTGAAGCAAGAGATCCCAACATGTTCATGTGGTGGTACATGCTAAAATAAGAGTTGATATGGAAAAGAAACAACAAGGAATCGGTTTTTTCGAGCGTTATCTAACTATTTGGGTAGCACTTTGTATTGTTGTGGGAATAGCGATAGGTCAGTTTGTGCCTATGATTCCCGACATTCTGAGTCAATTTGAGTATGCCAATGTGTCAATTCCCGTAGCCATACTGATATGGCTTATGATTTATCCGATGATGCTCAAGGTAGATTTTCAGAGTGTAAAGAATGTGGGCAAACGGCCTAAAGGGATAATGATAACGTGCGTTACCAATTGGCTTATCAAACCATTTACTATGTTCGGTATCGCGTGGTTGTTTTTCCACGTCTTATTCAAGTCATTAATTCCAGCAGATTTAGCCAATGAATATCTGGCGGGTGCTATTCTTTTAGGGGCTGCTCCCTGTACGGCAATGGTGTTTGTGTGGAGCTATCTGACAAAGGGAGATGCTGCATACACCCTTGTGCAGGTAGCGGTCAACGACTTGATTATTCTGGTAGCATTCGCGCCAATAGTTGCTTTCCTGCTGGGTGTGGGTGGCGTGACAATTCCATGGGATACCCTTCTGTTGTCGGTCGTGTTGTTTGTGGTCATACCGTTGTCGGCCGGAGTAATTACTCGTATCTCAGTGGTTAAACACCGGGGGATTGAGTATTTCAATGATGTATTCGTTAAGAAGTTCGACAATTTTACGATTGGAGGCCTTCTGCTAACCCTCATTATCCTTTTCTCGTTTCAAGGCGAAACAATACTAACCAATCCTTTGCATATAGGGCTGATCGCTGTGCCGTTGATTATTCAGACCGTACTTATCTTTTTTGTAGCCTATGGATGGTCGAAAGCATGGAAACTGCCGCATGATGTAGCTGCTCCTGCCGGAATGATCGGTGCAAGCAACTTCTTTGAATTGGCTGTTGCTGTTGCCATCTCTCTTTTCGGTCTTCAGTCCGGTGCCGCGTTGGCAACAGTGGTAGGTGTTTTGGTAGAAGTTCCTGTGATGCTTATGTTGGTTAAGATCGCAAACAATACACGTAAATATTTTCCAACAAAGTAGAAGTGCTTTTTTAGCAATCGTTTGATCGTTTGAATTGTGATTATATGAGTTGTTATTGCCGGAACACCCGTGATAGCAGGGTCAGAAAACACAGTGAAGAGATAGTGATTGTTGCCTACATTTGACGTGGATATAAAAACTATTCGATGATTGCTGAGTCATAATTTCCTTTTCAACGCTTTTCAGAACTTGCTTGGAATGCGACTGTGTCGAGCAGGTGGTATCGATATTTTGAAAAATGTAACATTTATGAAACATCTTTCTTCTATCTTTGCATCCAAAATCACCGGAAAGTATTATTTATGAGTAATTTATTCAGAACAATTACCTTGTTGTTCCTCCTTTTGGCGGCTTCAGGAGTGTCCTATGCGCAAGATAAAACCGACCATGAGTTGGTAGAAGAGATGAATCGTAAGATTCAAAATATGCCCAACGTAGAGGTGGGTAAGGGAGTCTCATTTATGCCCAAAGATTCGTTGTTCAAGTTGAACATCCGCTTTCGGATGCAAAATATGGCCGGACTCTATTTTGACGATGATTTCAATCAGACACAAACCGATATGATGGTTAAGCGTTTACGACTTCGCTTTGAAGGGTATATGTTTACACCTAAACTAACCTATACGATACAGTTGGGATTCAGTCCCTACGACACCAAGAATAGCGAAACCAATTCATTTCTGAACATTATCCGCGACGCGGTGGTGTATTACATTCCGTCTCCCTCCTTTAATATCGGATTTGGTCAGACTAAGATTCAATCCAGCCGTGCAAGGGTCAACTCATCCAGCGCATTGCAGTTTGTAGATCGATCTATTGTCAACTCCACCTTTCAGATCGATCGTGATTTCGGAATTTTTGCTTCCTACAACAGACGATTGTTTAATGACTTCAATCTGGTAACAAAGGCCTCTATTACTTCGGGTGAAGGACGCAATTATGGAAGTAACAAGAAATCGGGCTTCGCATATACCGGACGAGTGGAGCTTTTCCCCTTAGGTCGTTTTAAATCAATGGGAGACGTGCTCGAGGGAGACTATGAGCGTGAGGAGACTCCCAAATTTATGATTGCGGGAGCCTACAGCTACAATCAAAACGCCACCAATATATCGGGGCAGTTGGGCAATGCTATTTTTAATGGAGAGACCCGTAACATTGGCTCTTATTTTGTCGATCTGATTTTTAAATACCGAGGATTCGCCTTCTATACCGATTTCATGGGACGCACCACCAATGAGTCGCCGATTGTCGTGGACAATGTCACCGGAGAGAAGCAGTATATGTACAAAGGACAGGGGATAAACTTCCAAACGAGTTATATTTTCCCCTCCAATTGGGAAATTGCATTGCGAAACTCAACTCTTTTTCCCGATAAGGAGATTCAACCGCTGGTGAAGTATTCATCGTTTAATCAGACAACCATCGGCGTTACGAAATACATCATCGGACATTCGCTCAAAGTACAATTCGATGCTTCGTACAATGCCAAGAAGATGATCGAACCGACTGTAAATGGCAATGGATATGAGTTTCGATTGCAGGTGGAATTAGGTATCTAATTCGTCGAAATATCTCTTCTGAAAAAAGGAATATACCTTTTACTTAAAAGGTATATACGTTTATATCGAAAGGACAGGTCGTTTTTAGTAAAAGGACCTGTCCTTTTTTCGTACACGTTTATTGGATATAAAAAACGCATCGGTTTTAATTGATATATGATATGAGATTTCAGAAAAGATCTAATCAGACACTCTTAAAACGCAGAGTGTGATCCCTCAATTTTGTTAAATCTGTTGGTTAAATTCGGCATTCTGATAAATAATTTGTTCTTTTGCACTCACATTGGGCTACGTGTGCCCTTTTGTGTTCCATATATGGAATGGTTGCTTGAAAAAGTTGTGTAGGATCTTCTGATCAAACCCCGATTTTGTATTACAAATGAGTATGCTAATGAGTCAATCCAATAATACTTCGTCGTCGTCGTTTTTTAATGCCCGTCTCACCTCAATATTCAGTGTCTCGCTCGTATTGTTCCTATTAGGACTGTTAGCTACCAATTTTTTGATGGCTCATCGGTTGTCCTCTTTTGTGAAGGAGCATATCAGTTTTTCCATCGTGGTAAAGGATGAGATGAAAGAGTCCGACATTCTCAAATTCCAAAAACGTCTTGACACAGCTCCTTTTGTGAAATCAACGGAGTTTATAAGCAAGGAGCAGGCTTTGAAATATTTAATTGACGAGCTGGGCGACGATCCGAAAGAGTTCTTGGGATACAATCCGTTGTATGCTTCCATTGAGGTGTATTTGAAGTCGGAATATGCCAATAGTGATAGTATCGCGTTGATTGAAAAGCATATAAAGACTCAAAACAATGTGCGTGAAGTTATATATCGGCGCGACTTGATAGATATGGTGAATGAAAACATCAACAAAGTTGGTATGATTCTGGCTGCGCTGGCTGCAGTGTTGATGCTTATTTCGTTCGCGTTAATCAGCAACACGATCCGATTG